>CAXTUG010000107.1:0-9830 GCA_964247375.1 uncultured Sphingomonadaceae bacterium | reverse complement strand
TCCGCGCGCCGAGCGCAATCTGGCGGCCGCGACCGCCGACATCGGGGTGGCGGTCGCCGACCTCTACCCGCGCTTCAGCCTCACCGGATTGGCGCAGTTGATCTCGACCAATCTGTCCAATCTGTTCAGCAGCGACAGCATCCAGGCGACCGGCACCGCCCAGGCGACCTTTCCCCTGCTCGACTTCGGGCGGCGCGAGGGCGTGGTGGCGCAGCGCAAGGCGCAGGCGGACGAGGCCTATTACCAGTATCAGCAGACCGTATTGCAGGCGCTGAAGGACGTGGAGGATGCGCTGGTCCGGATCCGGACCGAGCAGCAGCGCAACGTGCAGCTGCGCGCCGGCGTTGCCGATGCCGAGCGCGGCGTCGCGGCCGTAACCGTCCGCTATCGTACGGGGCTGACCGACTTAACCACCGTGCTGGATGCCCAGCAGGCGGTGCTGCAGGACCGCGACAGCCTGGTGCAGAGCGACGCGCAGCTGCGGCGCAACCTCGTGTCCTTGTACAAGGCGCTGGGCGGCGGCTGGGAGAGTTTGCCGGCCATCGACGAGACGCGGCGGGCCGCGGATGCGTATGAAGCGCCGAAGCGGAAGTAACGCCTTACCTCCCGCAGGCGGGAGAGGAAGTGCATAACCGCCTCCGCGCGATCCTGCGCTGGCTGCTGATCGCCGCTTTCCTGTTCGCGGGATACATGCACGTCACCAAGCCTGGCGTCTTCCTGGCGATCATGCCGGGATGGGTGCCGCTGCCGCAGGCGACGGTGGTGGCGACCGGCTGGTGCGAGATCGCCGGCGCGGCCGGGCTGATGGTCCCGCGGCTGCGGCGCGTCGCGGGGATCATGCTGGCGCTCTATTCGCTGTGCGTGTTCCCGGCCAACATCAAGCATGCGCTCGATTACGCGCATCATCACGGCCTCGGCGCAGGCTGGCTCTACCACGCGCCGCGCCTGCTGTTTCAGCCGGTCATCATCTGGTGGTGCCTGTTCGCCGCGGGCGTGATCGACTGGCCGGTCAGAGGCCGAGGCCGAGCTGGCCCTTGGTGGCGCCGCTCTCCTCGCCGAGAGAGGACAAGGTAAGCCCGAGCAGGCGCACGCCCATCGATACCGGGCAGAGCGCCGCCAGCAGCGCCTGCCCTGCTCCGCCGATCGACGCGCGGTCATCGATCGGACTGGCGAAGCTGCGCGCCCGGGTGATCGTCCGGAAATCGGCATACTTCACCTTAAGCGTGACCGTCCGCCCGGCGGAACGTGCGCGATCGATCCGCTCCATCAGCGCGTCCAGCACGGTATCGAGCGCCTGCGCCAGCTCCGCCGGGTCGCTCAGATCCTCGAAGAAGGTGCGCTCGGCGCCGACCGACTTGCGGATGCGGTTCGACCGGACCGGCCGGTCGTCGAGACCGCGGGCGGCACCATAGAGATAGTCCGCGAAACTGCCGAAATGCGCCTGGAGGAAGGCCAGGCTCTGCGCCTTGAGGTCGGCGCCGGTCTCGATGCCCAGCCGCGCCATGCGCTCCGCCGTCTTGGGGCCGACGCCGTGGAAGCGTGCAACCGCCAGGCTCTCGACGAAGCGCGGGCCGTTGGCGGGCGTGATCACGCACAGGCCGTCCGGCTTGTTGTGGTCCGACGCGAGCTTGGCGATGAACTTGTTGTACGACACGCCCGCCGATGCGGTGAGCCCGACCTCGGCCCTGATCCGCGCACGTATCTCCTCGGCGACGCTGCGGGCGGACGCGGCGCCGCTCACGTCGAGATAGGCTTCGTCCAGCGACAATGGTTCGATCGCGGACGCGTAGTCGGCGAAGATGCCGCGGATCTGCCGGCTGATCGCCGAGTAGATTTCGAAGCGCGGCTTGACGAAGATCAGATCGGGGCAGCGCCGCCGCGCGGTGACGGACGGCATCGCGGAACGTACGCCGAACGCGCGCGCTTCATAGCTCGCGGCCGCCACCACGCCACGCTCGCGCGTGCCGCCGACTGCGACCGGCTTGCCTCTGAGGTCAGGATTGTCGCGCTGCTCCACGGACGCGTAGAATGCGTCCATATCGAGATGGATGATCTTGCGCGGGGTCGCCTCGTCCACACCCGCGTCCATACCGCAAGCGGAACAGCAAGGGAACACCGCTCCGCATCAGCGGAGCGGTGCCGTCCGTCAGTGGGGCGTCTGCACCGAGGTGAGATCGCCGGTATTGCCCGTCCCCGGCGTCGTCGTATTCGTGCCGGTGGTCGTGCTGCCGGAGTTCGAACCCGTACGCGAGCCGGAGCGGCGGTTGCGCGACGACGTGCTCGACGACGTCGTGCCGGTGACGGATGTGCCGGTGCGATCGGTGCCGACCGACGTGCCGTTGGCGCCGGCGGCGGTGCCGACCGAGCCCTGCGTCATCGTGCTCGATCCGGTCGCACCCACGGTCGTGTTGGTGCCGTTCGACATCGTGGACATCGACCCGGTCGTGCCGCTCTGCGCGGCCGTGCCGGACACGCTGCCCGGAACGGTGCCCGTCGTCGCGGCGCCCGTTCCCGGTGCGCCGACGCTGGTGCCGGTAGCGCCGGCCGTACCGGTGGCGCCACCGGCGCCGCCCGCGGTTTGTGCACCGGCAGGAACCGCCAGCGCCAACGCGGTTAGAACTATGATGCTACGCATTTCACTCTCCTTGTTGGAGATATAACGCAGGGCATCCCGGATCGGTCCGTCAGCCGAGCCGATCGGGAACGGCCTCGGCCTCCTCAACCAGGGTGCGGCGTTCAGCCATCGCTTCCCACGGGAACACGAACCACCGCTTGTCGCGGTCCCGATCGATGACGCGCGCGCGATACTCCACCCGTTCGCTGGACCGAACATTGTCGAGCAGCACCGCCACGCGCACCGCATCTGCCGGTGTCCCATGGCTGCGCAGCAAAGCGCGCAGAGCCTTGATCGTCACGCCGCTGTCGTTGATGTCGTCGACCAGCAGGATGGATCGGCCGTCCTGCGCGAACGACGCCAGCCTCGCGATCGTAGCTGCGACGAGGTCCGGCAAGCCGGCGCTATAATCCAGGGTGAGCAGTCTGATGCCGGTGCGGTGCGACAGGTAGGTCGCGGGTACCAAGCCGCCCCGGCCAATGCCGACGATATAGTCCGGGCGCCGACGATCCCCTTCCAGTGCGGCGGCGAGCGCCTGTACGTCGGCGAGGAAGTCGTCATACGGCACGAAGAAGAGGTCGGGTTCACGCATGGCTCATCCGCGGTCGCATGCCTGAAGATACGGAGCCTGTCAGCCGTTCGATAGTAGATGCGGATACGGAGAGAGGAGGAGACAGTATCGCGATGCGGTTCCACCGCCTAATGCTCGTTCCCTGTACGGCGCTGATGATCGGCGCGAGGCACCCGCCGGCTCCCGCCGGCGAACTCGTGCTGGATGCGCGAGCGCCGGTGATCGCGGTGGAGCTGGCCGGCGTGCCGCTGCGTCTGCGGGTGGACCTGGACCAGCACGACAGCGTCCAGCTCAACCCGGCCGCGGCCGCGCGCCTGCCGGTCACCTGGGAGAACGACCTGCCGCTGGAGGTCGGGCGCGTCCAGCTGAGCAGCCGGGTCGCGCCCGCGATCCTGAAGGTCGGGGGGCGGACGCTGCCGGCCCAGGTCGCGGAGAGCGGACGCGATTGCTGCCAGGATGCCGATGGTGCGATCGGTCCCGACATGCTGCCTTATGCCTCGGTGCGCTGGCGACGGAGCGACGCGCCGGCGTCGACCGGCGTCCACGTGCTGCCGATAACGAGCGACCGGGAGACCGGGCTCTCCGGACCGTCCGGCGTCGGCACCGTGCGCGTCCGCTTCGCGCTCGCTGCCGATCAGACGATCGGCACCGCCGCGGCGGGCGCGATCCTGGCGCAGACCTGGGGCGGCCGATGGGCCGGGACGGAGCGGAGGGTGCCGATCACCCTCGGCGTCTCGCGACCTGCGCGCCCGATCGGCTTTACCAGGCCCGGCAGCCTGATCGGGTACGGCTTCGATCAGTTGCTCGTGCGTACGTCGGATTTCGGGGGTGACACCAAGCTTCCGCCGGATCCGTTGGAGCCGGGTGAGATCGTGGTGAGCCATCATCTCTCTCCGCAACGCGAGTGGGCAGCCGTGACGCTGGGCCGCGACCGGCTGGAGCGTTGCGGGGACATCGTCTTCGACGTCCTCACGCGCAGCCTCGCACTGCATTGCGCATTCGACCAGCCGTGAAATCCTCGGCCGTCGCTGCATTGCTCGCGGTTACCGCCCTGCCCTGCCCGGCCAAGGTCCCCGCCTACACGCCCGAACTGGAAGGCCGCGTGTTCGACCGCGCCTGGGATCTGGTGGCGGATCGCTACTGGGATCGCGGCAGGACGGGCGAGGCCTGGGCCGACGCCCGCGACCGCTTCCGTCCGCGTGCGATCGCCGCGCCGGATCGATCCGCCTTCTACACCCTGCTCGGCGAGATGCTGGCGTCGCTCGGCGACAGCCACGTCTACGCGATCGATCCGGTGCAGATCGCGATCGGCAAGGCGCACGACGCTGGCCGGGCCGCCGCCGGCTTCGGCCTCACCATGCTGCCCGACGACGACGGGCGCTGGCTGGTGCGGCGGGTCGGCGCAGGCTCCTCCGCCGCGCAGGCCGGGGTGGAGATCGGGTGGGAGGTCCGGACGGTCAACGGCGAGCCGGTCGACCTCGACTATCAGCCGGATGCCGGCGAGCACGCCGTCTTCATCTTCGCGGACGAGCACGGCGCATCGCACGTGCTGACCTTGGCCGCGGCGATGGAACAGCCCGAGCCGGAACGCCTGGCCAAGCGCCTGCCCGGAGATGTCCTGCTGGTGAAGCTCGACGGCTTCGATCCCGGCAGCGACCGTTGGCTGGCGCGCAGCCTGGCGGACGAGCGGCCACGCGCGGTGATCCTCGACCTGCGCGACAATGGGGGTGGCGACGCCGACGTACTGGCCAGGGTCGCCGGCCTGTTCTTCGCCGACGACCGTCCGCTGGTGCGGCGGATCGGGAGGCGCGAGACGATACAGCGGCTGCACGGCGCCGGCACGCGCGCCTTCGCCGGTCCGCTCGCGCTGCTGGTGGGATCGGACAGCGCGAGCGGGGCGGAGGCGCTGGCCGCGCTGATCGACGAGAGCGGACGTGGCACGACCGTCGGCGAGCGCACCGCCGGCGCGCTGACCGGCGGCGCAGAGTACCGCCTGCCGGACGGCGGCCAGTTGTCGGTCGCGGAGTTCGATATCCGCACGCCCGCGGGTCGCCGGCTGGAGGGAGTCGGGCTGGAACCACGTGTGCCGGTGAAGCCGAGCCTGGCCGATCGCCGCGCGGGGCGGGATCCCGCCCTGCAGCGAGCGTTGATGCTGGTCAGGTCGCCGCAGCGCACGGTTGAGCGCTGATACGAACTGTCCGCAATTCTTGGTCTATCTTCGCTCGCGCTGAGCGAAATCGAAGCACGCAGCCCAGCGCCCTTCGACTGCGCTCAGGGCGAACGAAGACACAACTACTGTCTCGCGGCGGCCGGTGCCATCGTCGGCAGCGGCCCCGTCCAGCTGCCGCCCAGGGCCTGGATCAGGCTGACCGCCGCGATCTGCCGGTCGACCATCGCAGCCGCCTCGTCCTGACGGGCGGCCAGGGTGGTGGTCTGCGCCACGATCACGTCCGAGTAGGCGATCTGTCCGGCGAGATACTGGTTCTGGGTCAGCGCCTCGACCCGGTTGGCGGCGGCGGCCGCGCTGCTCCGCTGCTGCGCCACGTAGGCGAGCACGCGGGCGGCCGCGAGTTCGTCCTCGACCTGCTGCACGGCGATGAGAACGGTCTGCCGGTAGGAGGCGACCGTCTGATTGTACTGCGCTTGCGCCTCCGCGACACGGGCGCTGCGCGCGCCGAAGTCGAGCAGCGTCTCGGCCGCAGAGAGCCCGACCGACCAGATGCTGCTCGCTGCGCTGAACAACGAGCCGAGCCGGCCGGCCTGCGTGCCGATGTCGCCCGACAAACCCAGCGAGGGAAAGAAGGCGGAGCGTTCGATGCCGATATTGGCGTTCGCCGCCGCGACCCGACGCTCGGCGCCGGCAATGTCGGGCCGGCGCTGAAGCAGGTCGGACGGCAGGACGGCCGGAACATCCGGCACCGTCGGCGCCCAGGGGGCCGGCGCCAGGCTGAAGGTCGACGGATTCTCGCCCGTCAGCACGGCGATGGCGTGTTCGAACGCCGCACGCTGGCGCTCCAGGTCGGCGGCATTGGCCTGCGCGCTGTTGAGCTGCGTCTGCGCTTGGAGCACGTCGACGCGCGCGACCACCCCCTGGTTGTAGCGGTTGGTCGTGATCCGGAGCGCGCGGGCGTAGGCGGCGACGGTGTCGTCCAGGATCGCCTTCTGACGCTCGATCCCGCGCAGCTGCAGGTAGTCGGCGGCCAACTCGCCCCGTGCGGAGAGCGTCGCATTGGCGAGATCGGCGGCGCTGGCCTCCGCGAGCGCGCGCTGCTGGCGCACGCCGTTGCCGATCGGGCCCCACAGGTCCGGCTCCCAGCTCGCGCCGAGCGTCACCGAGTAGCGGCGATTGCTGGTGCTGTTGTTGATGATCGTCGTGCCGGTCCCGCCGGTACCGGTTCCAGTGCCGGTGCCTGTTCCCGTGCCACCGCCGATCCCCGTGCCCGTTCCCGTCCCGGTACCGCCGCCGGTCCCGCCGGTGCCGATGACGGTGGTCGTGCCGCGACCGAACGATCCCGATCGCGAGGCACCCGCGGACAGGTCGATCGTCGGGAACAGGGCGGCACGCACCTCACGCACCGCAGCACGGGCTTCCTCGTACGCGGCCGCGGCGGCGGCGACGTTCTGGTTGTTGACCGCGACCCTGGCTTCCAGATCATCCAGAACGGGATCGCTGAACAACCGCCACCATTCTCCCTTCGCCACGGCGTCCGATGGCGCGGCCGCGTTCCAGCCGGGTGCCTCCTTGAACGCGGCCGTGCTGATCGAGGCGGGACGATGATAGGCCGGCGCCAGGTTGCAGCCACTTAGTGCCAGCGCAACGAGGCTGATGGGGCGAGATCGGGAGCGGGCGGTCATGTGGGTTGCGTTCCTTGCGGCCCGGTCTGGCGTGACAGCTGCCGCTCATGCGGCGAGCGACGGCGGAAGCGATCGAGCGCCAGATAGACGACCGGGGTGGTGAGCAGGGTCAGGAACTGGCTGGCGATCAGGCCGCCGATGATGGCGATGCCGAGCGGCCGGCGGAGCTCGGCACCCTCGCCGAAACCGATCGCCAGCGGCAGCGCGCCGAACGCCGCGGCCATCGTCGTCATCAGGATCGGCCGGAAGCGCAGCAGGCTGGCCTCGCGGATCGCGGCCACCGGCGAGAGCCCGCGCGACCGCTCCGCATCCAGCGCGAAATCGATGATGAGGATGGCGTTCTTCTTCACGATGCCGATCAGCAGGATCAGGCCGATGAGCCCGATCAGGTCGAACTGCGAGCCGGTCACCATCAGCGCGATCACCGCGCCGACGCCGGCCGACGGCAGGGTCGAGAGTACCGTCAGCGGGTGGATCGCGCTTTCGTAAAGTATACCTAATACGATGTAGATGACGATGATCGCCGCGGTGATCAGGATCGGGTTCGACTGGGTCGATTGCTGGAAAACGAGCGCGGTTCCGGCAACGTTGCCATGCACTTGCGCGGGAAAGTTGAGGCCGCCCTGAACTTGCTGGATGCGGGCGATCGCGTCGCTGAGCGAGTAGCCGTTGCCGGTCGAGAAGCTGACCGTCGCCGCGGGCGCCGCATCCTGATGGTTGACCTGCGCCGCGGTCGAGCGGGTCGACCAGGTCGCGATGCTGGAGAGCGGCGTCATCGTACTGGGCGTGGTGTTGACCGCCGCCCCGGTTGCGGCGTCGCGGCTCTGTCCGGACACGGACGCGGCAGGCGTGCCGGTCGATGCCGTCGGCGCGGGCGCCTCCTTGATGCCGGCAGCCGTGTCGCTGCCGATCGCAGTGGATGGCGTAACCGCCGCTTCGGTGGAGGTCGCGGTGCCGGTGCTGGCCTGACCGGCCGGGACATAGACCCCGCGCAGCGCGTCGGGCGAGCCGGTGAACTGCGGCGCGACACCCATGACGATATGATACTGGTTGAGGCCGCTGTAGATGGTGGCGACCTGCCGCTGGCCGAAGGCGTCGTAGAGCGTGTTGTCGACCGTTTGCGGCGTGATGCCGAGCCGGGTGGCGGAGTCCCGGTCGACGTTGACGTAGACTTCGGCGCCGCCCTCCGCCTCGTCCACGTCGACATCGGCCAGCTCAGGATAGCGCTTGAGCGCGGTCGCGAGCGCCGGTCCGGCCTTGGCGAGCACGTCGGGATCGTCGGCCTTCAGCGTATATTGATAGCTGCTGTTGCCGCCGCGGCCGCCGATGCGCATGTCCTGCACCGGACTGAGGAAGGCGGCGACGCCGGTCACGCGCGACAATTTGGGACGCAGCCGCGTGATCACGTCGCGGACGCCTGCGCGCTCGGACTTCGGCTTCATCGTCGCGAACAGGAAGCCGCCGCCCGCACGCGAGCCGCCGGTGAAGGCGACGACATTCTCGATCGCGGGATCTTGCTTGATGATCCGCACGATCTGCCCAAGCTTGGTCTGCATATCCTGGAACGAGATGCTCTGGTCGGCGCGGAGCCCACCCTGGAGCGAGCCGGTGTCCTGTTCGGGGAAGAAGCCTTTTGGGATGCTGATCAGCAGGAAGATGTTGAGCGCCACCGCGCCGGCCAGCAGCAGCAGGGTGGCACCGCGATTGGCCAGGGCCCAGTCGAGGCTGCGGGCGTAGCGGCGCTGCAGCCGGTCGAACTGACGCTCCGCGAAGCGGCCGAACCGGCCCTCCTTCGCCTGCCCCGCCTCCTTGAGCAGGAGCGAGGCGATCATCGGCGTGGTGGTGAGCGAGATGACGAGGCTGATCAGCACCGCGACCGTCATGGTGATAGCGAATTCGCGGAACAGCCGGCCGATGATGCCGCCCATGAACAGCAGCGGGATGAACACCGCCACGAGGCTGATCGAGATGGAGAGCACGGTGAAGCCGACCTCGCGCGCACCGCGCAATGCCGCCTGCAGCGGCTTCATGCCGTTCTCGACGTGGCGCGTGATGTTCTCCAGCACGACGATGGCGTCGTCGACGACGAAGCCGGTCGCGACGGTCAGCGCCATCAGCGACAGGTTGTTGAGGCTGAACCCGAGCAGGTACATGACGCCGAGCGTTCCGGAGAGCGAGGCGACCACCGCCACCGCCGGGACGATCGTCGCGCGGAGCGAGCGCAGGAAGATCGATACCACGATCACCACCAGCAGGGTTGCGATCACCAGCGTCCATTCGACCTCGTGCAGCGAAGCGCGAATGGTGGTGGTGCGATCCGACGCCACCGCCAGCTTGATGTCGCTGGGTATGGTGCCCGCGATCAGCGGCAGCTGCGCCTTCACCGCGTCGACGGTGGCGATGATGTTGGCGCCGGGCTGGCGGCTGAGGATCACGGTCACCGCGCGCCGGCCGTTGAACAGGCCCATCGTGCGCACGTCCTCCGGACCGTCATACACCGATGCAATGTCGGAGAGCCGCACCGCGACGCCGTTGCGCCATGCGATCACGAGGCTGCTATAATCCGCGGCCTTGAGGCCCGGAATGTCGCCGTAGATCTGCCAGGCGGTGGCGCCGTTCTCGATCACCCCGCGCGGCCGGTTGGCGTTGGTGGACGCGATCGCGGTCCGCACGTCCTCCAGCGGGATGCCGTAGCGGGCGAGCGCGAGCGGATTGAGGTCGATCCGGACCGCCGGCAGGGCCGCCCCGCCGAGCTCGACGTCGCCGACGCCCTGCACCTGCAGCAGCTTC
>CAXTUG010000106.1:0-9872 GCA_964247375.1 uncultured Sphingomonadaceae bacterium | reverse complement strand
CGACCGAGAACATGTGCATCGAGCCGCCCTTGCCCTTGGAGATGCCGGCGGCGCGGCCGGTCAATTCGGCCATGATGACGTTGGGATCGATGCCGTAGGCCAGCATATGGCCGTGGTCGCGATAGCCGGTGACGACCGAGTCCCGCCCCACCTTCAGCGCCGACTGCAGCCCGACCGCGACCGCTTCCTGCCCGATATAGAGGTGGCAGAACCCGCCGATCAGGCCCAGGCCGTACAGCTGACCTGCCTTCTCCTCGAACCGCCGGATCAGCAGCATCTGCCGATAGAATTCGAGCAGCTCTTCCTTGGACGCGTCGTACGGCTTGGGTTCGGGCGGCCGCTCGCGATTGGGCGCGGCGGGGGGTGCAACGGTCTTCGTCTGCGACGCGGCGGATTTTGCGGCTCGAGCCAAGGCGATCTCTTTCCTGAGGGGCGCTTGAAAACGCGCTCCTATAGGCGGGACGAGCCTGCTCCCGCAACGGGCAGATCCGCGAGCGCGATTGCAGCCGGCGCAATCGACGTGCCATCAACGGCAAGCATTTAGTTGGTCGGCAGGATGACCTCGTCCGGTCGGATCTGCCCGGTCTGCTTGCGCACCATCTCCTCGGCCAGGTCGGGATCGACATGGCGGGGATCGAGCAGATCGGCATGGTGCGCCAGCCGGTCGCGCTCGGCCTGCAGCAGCTTCAGCTCCACCAGATGCTCCGCCCGCTGGTGACGATATCCCGCGAGCGACAGCAAGCCGTTCTGGCCGACGATGGCCGCGCCGGCAAAATAGACGATCACCGCAGCCGCGACCGTGGGCCAGAAAGCCGAGCGGATCATGTTCAAGGCGGGGCGACGCGACACGCCACTAAAGAATCACGATCCGTCAAAGGCTTCAAGCAAAAAGCGGGCGAAATGTGCAAAACCGGAGTCGGAGCGAGCTATATCGGTAGCGGAGGCGGATCGCGCCTACTCGCCCGACAGCCGCAGCTCGGTGGTCACGGCCGCGGCGAGCGGCCATCGCAACGCGGCGGGCGTTCGCGGCCGGACGTCCAACAGGCGCTCGAGCAGCCGCTGCCCCTCTGTCCACGCACCCAGACCCGACTGCACGTTGATGTGCCCGACGCCGTCGAGCAGCACGTAATGCGCGCCGCAGGCGCCGGCGAGCTCTTCCGACTTGGCAGGCTCGCTCCATGGATCGTCGCTGCCCGCCACCAGCACGGCCGGAAACGGCAGCATGGCACGCGGTGTGGGCGAGAACCGTGCGATGCGCGGATCGGCGTCGGGCCGGTCTACGTCGGGCGGCGCCACCAGCAGCGCACCCACGACGTTGCCCCGCGCCTGCTCGCCCAGCAGGCTCGCCCACCACAATATGGCATGACAGCCCAGGCTGTGCGCCACGAGTACCACCGGCCCCTGCGCCGCCCCTACCGCCTGATCGATCCGGCTGATCCAGACGTTGCGGTGCGGGTCGCTCCACATGCCGAGCTGCACGCGCAGGCAGTCATGGCGCTCGCGCTCCCAGATCGTCTGCCAATGTCCCGGACCGGAATTGTCCAGCCCCGGGATGGTCAGGCACAGGGGCGACAGGCCAAGCTCACCTTCGGTCACGCGACGCACTCCTCAACAGGACTGCGCCGGTGTATTTCCTATTTATCTAGTAGGAAATACACTCTCACTTGGCGATGGTGAAGCTCGGCTTGGAACGCCGCCCCCTCACCGCTTGAGCGCGGTCCGACCCGCATAACGCGCGACGGCGCCCAGTTCCTCTTCGATTCGGATGAGCTGGTTATATTTTGCGAGACGATCCGATCGCGCCAGGCTGCCGGTCTTGATCTGCCCGCAGTTGGTGGCGACCGCCAGGTCGGCGATGGTGTAGTCCTCCGTCTCGCCCGACCGGTGCGACATGACGGCGGTATAGCCGGCGCGCTGCGCCATGCTGACCGCTTCCAGCGTCTCCGACAGCGTGCCGATCTGGTTGACCTTGACCAGCAGCGAGTTGGCGATCCCCCGCTCGATGCCTTCTGCCAGAATACGCGGATTGGTGACGAAAATGTCGTCGCCGACCAGCTGGATCTTGCCGCCAAGCTTGTCGGTCAGGAGCTTCCAGCCGTCCCAATCCTGCTCGGCCATGCCGTCCTCGATCGACACGATCGGATAGGCCGCGGCGAGCTCCGCCAGATAGTCGACCATCTCGGCCGGCTGCAGCTTCCGCCCCTCGCCCTCCAGGTCGTAGACGCCGTCCTTGAAAAACTCGCTGGCGGCGCAGTCGAGCGCGATCGCGACCTCGTCACCCGGCCGGTAGCCCGCCGCCTCGATCGAGCGCATGATGAAGTCGAGCGCGTCCCTGGGGCTGGCAAGGTTCGGCGCGAAGCCGCCCTCGTCGCCGACTGCGGTCGCCAGGCCCTTGTCATGCAGTTTCGTCTTGAGCGTGTGGAATATCTCGGTGCCGCAACGCACCGCGTCGATGAAGCTGTCCGCACCGACCGGCATGATCATGAATTCCTGAAAGTCGATCGGATTGTCGGCATGTGCGCCGCCATTGACGATGTTCATCATCGGCGTCGGCAGCACGTGCGCCGCGACGCCGCCGACGTAGCGGTAGAGCGGCAGGCCGCGTGCCTCCGCCGCTGCCTTCGCCACCGCCATGCTGACGCCCAATATGCCGTTGGCGCCCAGGCGGCCCTTGTTGTCGGTGCCGTCCAGCTCGATCATCACCCCGTCGATCTCGGCCTGGTCCTCCGCCTCCAATCCTTCGACCGCTTCGGCGATCTCGCCGTTGACCGCGTCCACTGCCTGGTCGACGCCCTTGCCGCCCCAGCGCCCTTTGTCGCCGTCGCGCCGCTCGACCGCCTCGCGCGTGCCGGTCGACGCGCCGGAGGGCACCGCGGCGCGACCGAAGCTGCCATCCTCCAGCGTCACGTCCACTTCGACGGTCGGATTGCCGCGGCTGTCGATCACGGTGCGGGCGTGGACGTCGACGATCGCGGTCATGCTTCATTCCTTGCGGTGAGGAGAGACGGGATGGCGCGGCCTCTATCGGGTGCACTGCAGCAAGGCAATAATAACGCAGCCGATACGAAAAGCCTTTGCCGCTGGTGGAACGCTCCGGCAAGGCGGCGGTTGAATCGCCCGAACATCCGTTTTCAGGAGATCAGGATATGGCTTCCGCCGGCGACCAGCTGCCCGAAGGCACCGACACCATCATCGAAGGCGCGGGCGTCAGCGACGACCGTGACGACCGCGACTCCAGCCCCACGACGGCCGGTGGATCGGATACGGGATCGAGCGATCGGACCAGCGGCAGCGACGCTGCCGGTACTGCGACGGAGCGCCCGGCGATTTCCGCGCTCGGCTCCGGCGACGATGCGAAAGGCCAATTCTTCGACCGGATCGAAACGTTGCGCGGACAGGCGGGCGACAAGGCGCGTGATCTCGCCCAGGCCGGCAAGGACCGCGCGACCGATGCGCTCGACAGTCTGGTCCAGACGGTCGAGGAGGCTGCGGCCGATATCGACGACAAGCTCGGCAACCAATATGGCGACTATGCCCGTCGTGCCGCCGAATATATCGGCAATTTCTCCGATTCTTTCCGCGACAAGGATGTGGACGACCTGTTCAACGATGCGCGCGAGCTGGTGAAGAAGTCGCCGGCGGTCGCGATCGGTGCAGCCGCCGCGGTCGGGTTCGTGGTGGCGCGGCTGGCCCGCGCGTCCGTACCGGACCGCAGCAACGACGATGCCGGGAAAGCGTGACCGACTCCGTGCACGACGCCGACTCCGGGTCGCTTCGCGACCTTGCGACGCGCGTCATCGACGACGGCAAGGCGTACCTCCAGGCCGAGGTGAACGTCGTCAAGCAGACGGTCTCGACCAAGGTCGGGCAGATCGGGCCGGCGGCGGCCCTGCTGGTCGGCGCCTTGCTCCTGGTACAGGCGGCACTTACCGTGCTGACGGCGGCACTCGGTCTGCTGCTGGCGCAGTGGCTCGGTTCGGCCGGCGGGTTCGCGGCGGCAGCCCTGATCGGGCTCGTTCTGGCCGGTCTGCTGGCCTGGATGGCCATCCGCCGTATCGGGAGCATTGGGAAGTGAGCGAAGCCGATCTTGCGCGTGCCCGCGCCGATGCCGCTGCCGCCAAGGAGCGCCTGCTGCGCTCCGCGCACGCGCTTCAGGCGCGCCTGAAGCCTTCCGTGCTGGCGAACGACGCTTGGGACAGTGCGCGCGACGCGGGCGAGACCGCGGCAAGTAACGCTGCGAGAGCGGCGGCCAGACGCCCGATCGCCACATCGGTCGCGGCGGTCGGAGTCGCCGCATTCCTGGCCCGGAAACCCATCGCGCGCCTGGTCAGCCGGCTGCGCGGCAAAGATCAGTGAAGGAGTCCGTCATGACCACGAACCGAGCGCCGCAAACCGACAACAAGGACGACAAGGCGCAGGATACGAACGCGTTGAACGATGCCTACGGCAAGGTGAGCGATCGCGTCGCCGCGGCCTATGCGGCCGCACGCGAGAAAACGGCGGATGCGGGCGAGAAGCTGGAGGCTAATCCGCTCGCCGCCATGCTCGGCGGCATTGCGATCGGTGCCATCGCCGGGGCGCTGCTGCCAAGGTTGGAGAAGGAGAAGGAACTGCTCGAACCGCTCGGCCGCAAGATCGGCGACGCCGCGCGCGCCGCGCTCGACGCGGGCAAGTCGGCGGGTGGCGAGGCGTTCAGCGATGCCGGCCTGTCCTCCGACCAGCTGCGGTCGCAAGTGTCGAAGCTCGTCGAGCAGGCGCTCAAGGCAGCGGGCACCGCCAGCAGCGCGGCGCTGCAGGCCGCGCGCGACTCCGCGGCGCGCTGACCAGTTCAAACCGAGTTCAGGCGGGCGGGCTCAATGCTCGCCCGTCTTTTCGTAAGAGAAAGAGAGACAATTGATGACGAAGTTCCGCGCCGCCCTGACTGCCATCACGGTCGCATCGGGCACGCTGCTGCCGGCAATGCTCAGCCCGGCCGCCGCCGTGGTCGACACGAGCGATCCGCAGCGGTTCGTGCAGACGCTGACGACCGACGGGTTCGCCGCCATGCGCAGCGGCAACCGTGATGCGGCCAAGGCCAAGTTCCGCGCGCTGCTGGCGCAGAATGTCGCGGTCGACCAGATCGGCGACCGGCTGATCCGCCGTGCGCTGCCGACCATCACGCCAGCGCAGCACGCCGCCTACAAGGCCGCCCTGCCCGGGTACGTCGTCGGCACCTACGCCGACCGCCTGTTCGAATATGCGGACGCCAACGTGCGCGTGGTCCGCGCGCAGCCGACCGCGGGCGGCGGCGCCGACGTCTTTACCCAGGTGACGAAGCCCGGCGCGCAGCCGATCGCGGCGACATGGTCGCTTACCAAGGTCGGCGGCGCCTGGAAGGTGCTAAACCTGAACGTGGCCGGCATCAACGTCGCCATGGCGCAGGCGGCGGACTTCGACGCGGTGATCCAGCGCCAGGGCTTCGATGCGCTCGTGCGCCGGATGACGGCCCGCAAGTAACGCCGGCACTTGCAACCCCGCTTCGCCGGCGGCAGGGGAGATTGCCATGAGCAAGATGCACCTGGTGTTCGGTGGGCGGGTCAAAGATCCGCGGACGCTCGACTTCCAAGATCTGTCGCAGATCGAGGTGGTCGGCTTCTACCCGGATTATGCCAGCGCGGAGAAGGCCTGGCGGGCAGCCGCACAGCGCACGGTGGACGATGCCGAGATGCGCTTCGTCATCGCGCACCTGCACCGGCTGTTCGAACCGGATCAGACGGAATGAGTCATTGCGAGCGCAGCGAAGCAATCTAGTGACGGCCGATCTGGATTGCTTAGCTGCGCTCGCAATGACGATGATAAGGCAAACGCAGGCAGAGCGTAGATCGCGTCAGGCCTTGCGATACCGCCAGCGCAGGAGCGGGCGAGCGAGCACCAGGCCGGCAATGAAGCCGCCGATATGTGCGGCCGCGGCGATCGCCATGCCATCGGTTCGCGACACCAGGCCCAGCATCAGCTGAACCGCGATCCACGCCAGGGCCAGCCACAGGATGTGCAGCCAGCGGGCCACTTCGGGCGGATAGCGTGACGGGCGGCGCTGGCCGTAGAGAATAGCGTAGGCACCCACCAGCGCCGAGATCGCGCCGCTGGCGCCCACCATCGGTACCGGCGAGTGCGGCCCCGCCGCATATTGCGCCGCGGCCGCCGCATAGGCGCCGACGACGTAGAGGGCGACCACTCCGGCCGGTCCGAGCGCGACTTCGTCCTCACGGCCGCAGAAGAACAGCATCAGCAGGTTGAACCCGATGTGGATCGCGCCGGCGTGAAGCAAGGTTGCGCTGAGCGGCGTCAGCCAGACCGGCAGTCCGCCGATGATCTGTAGGCCGGACAGGCGGGCCGGGATAAAGCCGCCGACCGCGGCTGCCTCCTGCAGCTTGCCCAGCATGGTGAGCACGGCGAAGCTGAGTATCGTTACCGCACCGATCGTGGCGGTCATGCGTGGGGGTGCGGTTTTCATGAAGGCATCAGAGCCCTCTCCCCTTCAGGGGAGAGGGTTGGGAGAGGAGGCGAGCGATAGCGGATCGAACCCGCTTACAGCCAATCATCTATTTAAACGGCCCTCTCCCCGCCCCCCCTCCCCTGACGGGAGAGGGAGACTTAGCGTCAGATAAACTCGATCTGCGAGACGACGTAGTAGCGATCGCCCGACGGCACCGTCACCTCGACCTCGTCATCGACCTTGCGGCCGATCAGCGCGCGGCCGAGCGGCGAGGAGTAGGAGATGCGCCCGGACTTGGCATCCGCCTCGGTCTGGCCGACGATCTGATATTTGACCGGCTTGTCGTCCTCGTCGAGCAGGTGGACAGTCGCGCCGAACACGACCTTGTCGCCCGACAGCGTCGACGGATCGATGATCAGCGCGCGCGCCAGCCGATCCTCGACGTCGGCGATCATCGCCTCGACCTGGCCCTGCCGCTCCTTGGCGGCATGATATTCCGCATTCTCGGACAGGTCGCCGTGCGCCCGGGCTTCCTCGATCGCATCGATGATCTGCGGCCGTTCCGCCTTGAGGCGCGTCAGATCCGCCGTGAGCATCGCATGGCCTTCCGCCAGCATGGGCAGCTTGTCTTCGCTCGCCATCTCAACCGAACCCCTTGTCCATCGTCAAATCACTCCCCCGCCGCCGTCGAGGTGGCGACCGCATCTTCGCGATGTCTGGAAGCGTCAATTAGCCATGATAAGATTGGAGCGAGCGCACTTCAAGGCTGTGCCCGCGCATCGCCGCAATCGCCTTCACCGCCGCGAGACCCGCCGCGGCCGTGGTGAAATAGGGGATGCGCGCCAGCATGGTCGACGCGCGGATCGACTTCGAATCCTGCAGCGACTGCCAACCTTCGGTCGTGTTGAGCACCAGCTGGACGCCGCCGTCCTTCAGCCGGTCGACGATGTGCGGGCGGCCCTGCGCAACCTTGTTCACGCGCTCGACCGGCAGACCCTGCTCCGCCAGGTAGGCGGCGGTGCCGTCGGTGGCGACGATGGTGAAGCCGAGATCGATCAGCGCGCGCACGCCCGGCTCGATCACCGGCTTGTCCGAAGGCTTGACCGAGACGAAGACGGTCCCCTGCTGCGGCAGCACGGTCCCGGCGCCCAGCTGCGCCTTGGCGAAGGCGGTCGCGAAATCCCGGTCCAATCCCATGACTTCGCCGGTCGACTTCATCTCGGGCGACAACACCGGGTCGACGCCGGGGAAGCGGGCCCACGGGAAGACCGCCTCCTTCACCGCGATATAATCCGTGTTGAGCGCGATCCGCGGCAGGTCGGCCAGCTTCTCGCCCGCCATCACCCGCGCCGCGATCTTGGCAATCGGCATACCCACCGCCTTGGCGACGAACGGCACGGTGCGACTGGCGCGCGGATTGACCTCGATCAGGTAAACCTCGCCATCCTTCACCGCATATTGGACGTTCATCAGCCCCTTGACGCTGAGCGCGCGGGCGAGCGCGTCGGTCTGGCGCTCGATCTCGGCGACGATCTCCTCGGGCAGGCTGTAGGGCGGCAGCGTGCAGGCGCTGTCGCCGGAGTGGACGCCGGCCTCCTCGATATGCTGCATGACGCCCGCGATCACGACCTGATCGCCGTCGGCGATCGCGTCGACGTCGACCTCGATCGCGTCGCGCAGGTAGCGGTCGATCAGCACCGGCGAGTCGCCCGACACCTGCACCGCGGTGGCGATGTAATTGTCGAGCTGGGCCGGGCTGTCGACCACCTCCATGGCGCGGCCGCCGAGCACGTAGGACGGGCGGGTCAGCACCGGATAACCGATGCGGTCGGCCACCGCGATCGCCTCGTCGCGGCTGCGCGCGATGCCGTTGGCCGGCTGCTTGAGGCCCAGCCTTTCGACCAGCGCCGCGAAGCGCTCGCGATCCTCGGCCAAGTCGATCGCGTCGGGCGAGGTGCCGAGGATGGGAATACCGGCCCGCTCCAGCTCCTGCGCGAGCTTGAGCGGGGTCTGACCGCCGAACTGGACGATTACGCCCACCAGTTCGCCCCGCGACTGCTCGACGTGCAGTATCTCCAGCACGTCCTCGACCGTCAGCGGCTCGAAGTAGAGGCGGTCGGACGTGTCATAGTCGGTGCTCACCGTCTCCGGATTGCAGTTGACCATGATCGTCTCGAATCCGGCATCGCTCAGCGCGAAGCAGGCATGGCAGCAGCAATAGTCGAACTCGATCCCCTGACCGATCCGGTTGGGCCCGCCGCCCAGGATGACGATCTTGCGCCGGTCGGACGGCTGCGCCTCGTTCTCCGGCTCGCCAAACGCGGGCGCCTCGTAGGTCGAGTACATATAAGGCGTCTTCGCCTCGAACTCGGCCGCGCAGGTGTCGATCCGCTTGAACACCGGCCTGACGCCCAGCTTGTGGCGGTGCGCGCGCACCTCCGCCTCGGTCACGCCGCCCGCCATCGCGCTGATCGCGTCGTGGACGATGCCGGAGCCGCGCGCCTGCGCCCGCTGCATGCCCGCCAGGTTGGCGGACTGCAGCGCCAGCCAGGCGAGGCGCTTGTCGGAGAAGCCCATTGCCTTCAGCCTGCGCATGCCGCCGGCATCGTTGGGCAGGCCGTCACGGCAGACCTGGTCCTCGGCGCGCACGATCTCGGCCAGCCGCTCGACGAACCAGGGGTCGTACTTGGCGATGCGATGCACCTCCTCGACGGTGAAGCCCTCGCGCAGCGCCTGCGCCGCGATCAGCAGCCGGTCGGGCGTGGGCTCGGCCAGCGCCGCCTCGATCTCGACCTTGGGTGCGCCCTTCAGCCGATCGACGATGTTGAGGCCGGCGAGCCCCGTCTCCAGCCCGCGCAGCGCCTTCTGCAGGCTCTCGTGGAAGTTGCGGCCGATCGCCATCACCTCGCCGACCGACTTCATCGCCGTGGTCAGGTGATCGGACGCACCCTTGAACTTCTCGAATGCAAAGCGCGGGATCTTGGTGACGACATAATCGATCGTCGGCTCGAAGCTGGCGGGCGTTGCGCCGGTAATGTCGTTATCGATCTCGTCCAGCGTGTAGCCGACCGCCAGCTTCGCCGCGACCTTAGCGATCGGGAAGCCGGTCGCCTTGGAGGCAAGCGCGGACGAGCGCGACACGCGCGGGTTCATCTCGATCACGACCAGCCGGCCGTCGTTCGGGTTGACCGCGAACTGGACGTTGGAGCCGCCCGTCTCCACCCCGATTTCGCGCAGCACCGCGATCGAGGCGTTGCGCATGATCTGATATTCCTTGTCGGTCAGCGTCAGCGCCGGCGCGACGGTGATCGAGTCGCCGGTGTGGACGCCCATCGGGTCGACGTTCTCGATCGAGCAGACGATCACGACGTTGTCCGCGCCGTCACGCATCACCTCG
>CAXTUG010000105.1:0-9880 GCA_964247375.1 uncultured Sphingomonadaceae bacterium | reverse complement strand
AGCCGAGAAGGATAGATGTTGTCACAAGTCCTCCTTCTGGGCGTTGATGCTGGGTGGCTTAGGGGTTGTCGGATGGGGACGCGTCGGCGGCGGCAGGTGAAGAGTACGAGAGCGATTTGAGGCCTTGAATCCCTCCTGCACGCCGGACCACAAACTCGCGCTCGAAAGTGACCAACAAAGGACGCATGTCGGACCTCACATCAAGAGGATGAGGTGGTCCGAGCACCTCGCAACCGAAAGCCTGATTCTGGTTGATCCGGAGTCTGATCGGATCGTCTGCTTGGCTCAAGCAGCGGGCGATTGCCACGCGATTGAAACAGCTTGGCGACATGGTAAGCGAAGAGTCGACGTTTGACGAAGACGACCCATGGCGCACACCTTCTTCTGGGCAGGTTTGGACACTGGCGCGGACACCTCTCGCTTGTCGCTTATCGATGAGGATCTCCAGCCGGTCCTCGACGTCACGTTGCCGAGCACGCCGGCTGCGGTGGCCGAGGCGCTGAGCGCGTTTGATCGCTCTCAGATCCGGGAGATTGCTGCCGAGGCGACGTCGGCATCGATCCATCTCGCCAGGATCCTGCGGGACCAAGGCTATCGCATCATCCTGTACGAAGTTCGCCAGGTCAGCCGATATCTGAGATTGCGTTCGAACAAGACCGACAACAATGACGCGCGGGGTCTTGCGGAACTGGCCAAGCTGCAGCTGCCGTCCGTGAAGGCGGTGCACCTCAAGAGTCCCGATGTTCAACGATTGCGCCTTAAGCTGCAGCTGCGGCGCAAGATGACGGTGCAACGCCTGCAGATCGAAAACATGGCCGGGGCAATCTTCCGTCTCCACGGCGGCAAGCTGATCAGCTCGCGATCAAAGAACGGGTTTGGCAGAAACATCGGCGCAGCGCTCGATGAGGTCCGCGCGCGCATCGACGTCGATCTTGCCCCGGACGTGATGCCGCTGCTCGAGCTCTCGACAACGCTGAGGCGCATTGGCCGGTCGTTGGACGACGAGTTCGCTGCTATTGCCGAGGACATACCGGCGTGCGCGCTGTTTCTGACGATCCCGGGGGTTGGACCGATCTGCGCCGTGTCGTTCTACACGGCGCTGGAAGATCCGTGGCGCTTCGATCCCGTAGTGGCCGTCGGTGCTTACCTCGGCCTCACGCCACGGGTGCTGCAGTCCGGATCAAGCCTCATGCATCGCCGCATCAGCAAGATGGGCAGCAATCTCACCCGTTCCCACCTGGTAAACTCGGCCACGGTCATGATGCGCGGCAAGATGGAACTGACATCGCTGAAGGGATGGGCGCTCTCATTGGCCGGGCGCACCGGCTACCGCAAAGCGCGCGTCGCACTTGCTCGACGCTTAGCGGTGATCATGCTGGCGATGTGGCGATCGGGGACGAGCTTCGACAAGAACCTGCCGGCAAGGCTGAGGAGATCATGATCAGTTGCCTTCAATCGCCGAGTGCCGCCTAGTCAGGACATGAACTTGTGGCCTCGACCACGCCGGACTGCGTTGACGAGCGGCATATACGCGGGAGAGGGCCGGGCGCAGACATCGCGTGCAAGGGTGAGGCTTGGACCTCGATCAGTCGCCGGATGCTGCGCCCGCACGAACATCGGACGACCGATTGCAGCAATGCTGGTCCTCTCGTAGGCGAGCCCGATGCGGTGGTTGCTTCGGTTCTGGCTTGCGGCGGGAGTAGCCACTGGGGCTGTAAACGTGCCGCTTCGTGCCGAGCGCATCCTCTTCGTCGGCAACAGCTTCACGTTCGGGGCGGGATCGGCGGTGCGTTTCTTCCACCCCGAACTGGTGCACGACCTCAACCGCGAGCGGCAGGGCGGCGTGCCGGCGTTGTTCAAGATGTTCACGCAGGAGGCGGGGCTCAGCTGGGACGTGAGCCTGGAGACGGCGCCGGGGCAGGACTTCGCCTGGCATCTCGCCACCCGCAGGGCGGAGATGGCGGGACAGTGGGACGTGGTGGTACTGCAGGATTACAGCACGCTCGACAAGCTGAAGCCGGGCGACGCGACCATACATGTGCGCGACGCCGCGGCGCTGGCGCTGCTGTTCCGGAGCGGCAATCCGACGGTACGGCTGCTGCTGGAGACAACCTGGCCGCGCGCCGACCTGATCTATCCGACGACCGGCCACTGGTACGGCCGGACGGTCAAGGCGATGGTCGACGATCTGGCGCATGCCAACGCACTGGCGAGCGGCACCGGGCGAAGCGCGCTGGCGGTGGCGCCGGTCGGCGAGGCGTGGCTGCGGGCGATGGAGGACGGTCTAGCCGATCCGAACCCCTATGACGGGGTGGCGCTCGGCAAGCTCAACCTGTGGACGTGGGATCATTACCACGCCAGCGCCTACGGCTATTATCTGGCGGCGCTGGTGATCTTCGGTCGGGCGACCGGATATGATCCGCGGAGCTTGGGTGCACGGGAGCGCGCGGCGGAGGAACTGGGCTTCGATCCGGCAACGGCGGTGGCCCTGCAGCGGATCGCGGCGGAGACGCTGGCGGCAGCGCCGGAGCCGCGGACCGGCGTCACTCCACGCGAAACGCCCGGCGGAGCAGGCCCAACCCTATCGCGACCGCGCTGATGCTGCCGGCGTAGCGGAGCGCAGCATTATCGAGCCACAAGGCCGCGAATATGCCGGCGGCAATCAGTGCGAAGCCGGCGGCGAGGAGGCGCGGATTGGTACGCTTCATGGGCGCTCCTGCCTGGCACGTATCGCCCGACGTCCCTTCAGGACCGCGCCGAGGATCGCGGCGGCCGCAACGACGAGGCGAAATGCGCGTTCGGAGTCGTTCGCTGCGGGCGGCAGCGCGAACAATATCAGTACAGCGATCAGCAGCATGGCGGCCGCGAGCAGGGCGTGGCGATGATAGGCGTTCATCGATCAGGCTGTCCCATGCCGGCGATACAGAAGCTTCGCTATAGCGGGTTGCAGCGGAGGCGGCGTGCGATGCTCCGGCTCTGTCTACGAAAAGTGGGCGACAAATCAACGTTGCTAGCGAAGATGTAGCAGGGTCAGACCAAGAGGCCCGTTGGGACACTCACGACATGGGCGCAACGGTCATCTGAGGCTTGCGAGATGGCTGCCGCAAGCTCATCAAAGAGTGCTGCACCCGTAAACCCAACATCGCTATTAGCGGTTGCCGAAGCCTTCAATTGTCATGGCTCTGCTCCTAACAGCGATATGCATCGCACGGCTTGCTGCCAAACACAACGGCATGCGATCTTCTCGCGTTAAGGCTTCGAGCAGATGCCACAAAACCGATTGTTGCTTCGGCAGTCCTCATGTCTGCTCCGCTTACCTGCTGAGCAGATGCATCGTCAATTAGTGTCGGCTGAAGGCGATAAGCTCAAAAGCTAACATCACGTCAGCGCAAGGCCCTGCTGCAATCATACGCATATAGCGTACATTTTGCTTGACATCAGAACAAAAAAGGAACATAGGCGTTTGGATGGAGGTGGTTTATGATCATTCTAGACGAGCACATGCTGACCGGGCTGGCAGCACTCATCACCAGCTTCTCTGCGCTGATATGGTCCGTGCGACGTCAGTTCTGATCTTCTCTGGCAACGGGACGGAGGAGTCTCTGCATACTTCCGTCGGGTCGACGCGCCGCACGTACGATGCCGAGGGAGATTGCTGGAAAGACACCATTCTGACCATAAGTCCTTATTGAAAAAGCAGTCGTATGTTCATCCCCAGCGACAGTGAAGCCTGGTTGGTGAAGCAGCAGCGCCGCGACGAAGCTGGCCAGTCAGCAGACTTCAATAGCGAACATAATTACGTACCGGATCGCCATGAAGTCGAAATTTAAGAAATAACCGCTGCCGAGTGGCGGAAACAGCAGCACCTAACGCAACAGGCGGCCTAAGGGCTTTTCACCACATTGTGCCTCTGAAGCGGCGCGGCGGTCACGCTTGGCAAGCAGCGTCGGCGGGCTCAAAGGTGAGCCGTTCTATCACCTCAGTCTTGATTCGGAGGAGCACTGGCTCTTGCTAGAAGCACCGAGTTCGAGGTGATAAGGCATGTCTTGAATGATGCGAGTTGCGGCAACCGGACCGTCTGACTCGCTCGCGAGTGCAGATGATTACCATCCAAGCAGTAACTTCGTTACGCGCACTGCTAGGTAAGCATCTGATGCCTCCGCCCATCCCGGTGAGACTCGTACCTCATGACACGGGTTGGTTGTCGCGCGCGGCTGAGAAGGCGGCACGCCTACAACAACGGGTCTCCTCCATCGTCGAGGTTCACCATGTCGGGTCGATGTCTATTCTCGGATCGCCGCCAAGCCCGTGCTCGACCCTATGCCGGTGGTCGTCTCCCTAGACGGCCTGGATGCAGAACCACCGACGATTAAGGCGCTCGGCTACAAGTGGCACGGCATAATCGGATTGGCGGACAACGGTATTGCACCTCGACCGATCCAATTATTGGGCTTGCGCTCAGTCCAGATCCACTGCTTTGCCGAAGCCGCACCTGCCATCCGTTGTCATCTCGCCTTTCGTGACTTTTCTGCACAGCTCACTGGACAGGGCAGGGGCTTACGAGCGGGGAGAAGTTTCAATGCGCCCCAGCTACCTCGAAGACAGTCACGCACATTCCGAGTGCAAGGATGCGTGAATCAAGCGCGTCGAGGCAGAGGCATTAGTCAGCTGTTCTGAGTTCCGGTTGATTAACCCAGAAGAATGAGAGTCAAGTTCGAACAAGCGGTGCTCGTTCAGCACCCCGTTATAGCGTGAATGGTAAGTGTGCTGCTCCCCGCATGCCGATCTACTATCTCCTACCGCTTCCGTCCGTGGGAGGTAATCCGGCGCCGAGTTTACCCGGCCGGTAACGGCACGATGCCGCGGGCCGTGCGCGGTAGAGTCCTTAGCACCTCCATCGGAATGTTGAGATGCCGGGACACGAGTTCCGGCGGCGCATGCCCCAGCCAATGCGCGAGCGACACCTCCTCGTAGTGATCGGTCCTGAATATCTCTAGGAACTGGAGCATGTCGTCGCCGGTGTTCTCGACATAGTGACCAAGGTTCTTACGCACCACGCCAACATCGCCTGCCTTGAAGTCGTTGGTAGTCGCCTTCGGGCCGGTGTCGAACACCGTCATGCGTCCCTGGCCTCGTATGTAATACTGCCATTCGTCCGCGTTGGGATGCCAATGCAGCTCCCGCATGCTGCCCGGCTGGACCGTCACCAGCGCGGCTGCAACCGTTCTGGAAATGGGGAAGTTGGTGCTGTCAGCGATCTGGATGGTCCCGCCGCTATTCCGGTGAACCGGATCGGCGCGCGACAGCCGATAGACGACGGGCTCGGTTCCCGGCTGGACACCGGCGGCCGCCCGATCCGCGTCAAGGTCGCCGGGCACCTCTCCCTGGAAGATCCACAAGTTGTGCAGCGGAATGTCTTCAAATACGCTCTTATCGACCCCGAAGTTCTTGGCGAGGATCTCGGGCGGCATGTGCGCGGTGAAGTCCGTGAGCAGCAGCGTGTTGCTCTCGGATTGCTTGCCATCGTCGAAGGCCAGAACGAACTCGGCCCCGTCCGGACCCAGGCCCTGCAGCGAGTGCGGCAGGCCGGCGGGGAAGTACCAGATGTCGCCAGCCTCCACGTCCTCGACGCTGGGGCGGCCCACGGTGTGGATGGTGGTAACGCGACAGCGACCATAGGTCATTACCGCCCATTCCGCGGTCTGATGCCAGTGGAGCTCGCGAATGCCGCCTGCATCCAGCCGCATGTTCACGCCGGAGATGTCGCAGGAGATGGCGAAATCCTCCTGCGTCAGTTCGCGGGCCCACCCGCCTTCCTGCTGGCGTCGGGGCGAGATGTTGAACGAGGACCAGAAGAACGGCTGCGTGCTGATGTCCGTCCCCGGCGCGTGCACCTGATTGGGAAACTGGCTCTCGATGATACTGTTCTGTGGTCCGGGATCCACCGTCGCTCGGCCACCGTCGCCGTCCGGTGGCCATCCTTCCCGGGGCTGATCCGGCGAGCCGAACGCCGCCGGCTGGTGATGAGCAAGCGCAGGTTCGTCGCCGACACCGATCATGCAACTTCTCCAAGGCCGCCCCGCCAACGGGAAGTGATCTCATCGATGGGTGTGGTGGAGGTCACGAATTGGTTGCGCCGCTTCTAGTGCCGACTGATGATCAACACCGGATCACGGCCGGCCGTTCCGTTGCTACAGCTCGACTTAGCATGTGGCGGGCGACTGGATCTCGGGCGGCAACTCCACAAATGCCTAAATCGGCTCTGGGCAGAGCGGGTCAATGCGGCATCGCCTGAGACAGTCGCGGTTTACGCAGTCGCTTAGCTGGCAGTTCTTTCTGGATCATGGCGCTGGAGTGCCACGTTGTTCATGGCGCATCAGTTCGGCGAGGCACTTGAGCGCCGCCCTTAAGGATGCTGCGAGTCATCGCGTTGCTGAAGCACTGATCGGCAGGTTAGAGACCTGCCCGTCCTGCGAGCTATCCCTCGGCAATGCTACGCCTGAGGCAAATGTTGCACACCAGCCACAAGACGAGCGCCAATGCCGTGGCTTAAAGAACGTTTTCTTCGATACCGCGAATCATGTTGAACTCTCTTTAAACTGGTAGCAGGTTCGCTATCCACGGGGGATCTAGCATGACAACTCCTACCGTTCAATTAGCGTTTCAGGGCGGAGGCGCCAAGTTCGTGGCAATGCTTCCTATCGCAGACGCGTTCGTGGAAGCCGAGCGCGATGGTTTCATCACCATCAAGCGCGTATCGGGCACGTCTGCGGGGGCGATCTGTGCGGCACTTGTGGCCGCCAACGCCGACTTTGGACAGGTCCGGCGCTATGTCGGGGAGCATGGCGATAGGCACATCCAGTCTCTAGTCCCCCCGCGTCTCGCGCGTCTCGCGCGGAAAGCGTCAGGTTCGCGGCTGGGTAGGCTCGCGTTGCTACTGGAAATCGGGCTGCTCTACGATGTCGCCATTCGCGGCAGATCCTTGCTGAACAGCCCCGAACTGACGTCATTTATCCGCCAGATCCTCGAGGTAGGGACGAATAAGCGTGTTACGACTTTCGAGGACATCGACAGTTCCCGTCAATTGTTTATCAGCGTGTCTGACGTCGTCTCGTCGCGCGGCTTTGCGCATGAAACCGGCGATCTTGTGGCAGCAATCGAAGATAGCTGCGCCCTTCCTGTATTGCTTCGTTCTTTCCAGTCGCTTGCAGACTCGCATTATGTTGATGGCGGACTTTGCGACAACCTCCCGGTTTCTTACCTCGACCATAACGATCTGAGCCCGATATTTGCGATTTTCCCAAAAGTATCTAGCAATCAAGCGAAGATCAGCGGCATCTCCAACGTTCTCGCCTACTTGATGGCGCTGTTTTCGGCATCGATCAACCATAGCGTCGAGCGATCAATGACCGTTGTTAGTAAAGCCTTCCGCTTTGGCGCTGATACCGACATAGGACTGCTTGATTTCAAACAGGCTATCGAAAAGCTGAATGATGAGCCTTGGTATGAAGGCGAGAAGCGACGTGCAAGGGATCGCATCGCCAGCTTCTCCAAATCCTATGGTATTGTGTCAAAGCAGCAGGCGCGCGTGATTGATGCCGTCACCATCGATCAATATCAGGCAACGCTCGAGAGCCTAACTGAAGGACAGACCGGCGATTTCCGCTGCATTTACGGCCAGTTCACGCTCAAAGTGAATCACGACCGGCGCGCCACCTCGGCCGATCAGCTCAAGTATCGCCCACCGGACACGACGATCCGCACCTCCCATTTCGAGGTTCTGGCGGACAATGTTCGCTTCTACCGGGCGAGTGTCAACCTTGAGGAGAACAGCATCATACCTACGATCTGGAGCGCCCGCAATCTGACGACCGCAACGGATGTCCCGATCCGGGCTCTACCATTGAAACCCAAGGAGGCAGGCGGCCGCGTTCGGCGAATTTGCCTACTGGAATTCGTCGAGAGTCAGAAGTACATTCACAAAGGCGATGTGATCGAACTCCAAAGCGTTTATAGTACGGCTAAGGGGCAAGATATGGCTAAGCTTAATCTTGGTCAGGCGGATACCTTCGGTTTTACAAACGCTCAACACATGCCGATCGAAAGAGCAAAATTACTCCTGGTTTATCCCAAATCGCTAGGCTCCATCATTCTCTACCCCGACTTTTCGAACAGTCATGGCTTCACGGAGACGCCGAGGGCTAGCAATGGAGATCAAGGCGTTTGGACTGATCCGCAGACCGCGGTCGCCGCACTTGAGATCGATAATCTTCCCGTGGGCGCTGGCTTCTTTGCAAACGCCGTCCCATCATAAACGCTTGCGCTCTTGCGCGAGCGGTGAACGGGAAGCGTGAGAACCTGTTGTACAGACGTTGCTTCGTTGAATGTAACTGCTTTAGAAATAGCTCTGCCCGGTCGAGCGTCTGGTCAACTTCCGCTCTGAAGTGAGAAGGAAAGACTTTTCATCAGCTGTTGAGAGTGCTTCTAAGCGTGTTCGCTGATCAGCCTTGAGTGGCTCAAAGTTACGGATACTGCGATAGAGGAGCAGTTCTTTACCGCGATTGACGGGCCTGACATACTCGCTGATCAGTGTGCGCCGCTCGCGACGATCACGGCATTGGCCTCTTCTTGAGGGCCTGGCGGTCGGGCTATCGCACATATTGTTGAACTGCTGCGCTTGTAAGCGTGGCGTGTACGCAACGAGGTTGCTTGTAATCGAGCTTATCGGTCTTCGTTCGTCGCCGTCGCGATGGTACTGTCACCGATGCTGGATCGACGACGTGACTGTCGACGCCCTCACGTTCGAGCGCAAGATGGATCCAGAGCCCATCGCGACCTGCCTCTTGGATCAATAAAAGCAAGTAGCTGACACCCATTCGTTTGCACGAATTACTGTTGAGCTGACCGAGGAACGACATCAAGCCGCTAAGCTCCGACCGGTTGAGCGTAGCGCAGCGAGTTGTGGCAGCAACCCAAAATGGTTGCTCTTACCCTCGCAAATCTACGCAGCCACACAGCCGTAGTCTCTTCTGGTCTGGGCCGCATTCGACTGGCGATGTTGCAGATGAAAAAATCTCGACAGAGCTGCCAAGAGAAATGAGCAGCGTTGGTGAGATCCGCTCAACAATGATTTTTCGTGATAGTATCGCGATCACTTGGAAAGCAGCTGTTTCTGCAGGACTGAGCACCGGAACTGACCAGCAAGCGGCACAATAGAGAATGGCCGGCTCTGGCCGCCCCTGACTGCGTAACGGCACTCCCGCCGACATCGTCGGTGCGAGATTTTCAGGGCTGAGGCCCGACGCGACTTTTCGGCGACGGGCGGAGAGTCCGCATGACGCCCACCAAGCTCCTGATCGGCCAGATCGTCGTCGTGTTCGCGATCGTGATCGCGGGCATCTGGTTTGCGACTGAGTGGGTGGCGTGGCGGCTGGCGTGGCAGTCGGAGCTGGGTGCGCCCTGGTTCGCCGTCGTACGCTGGCCCGTCTACCGGCCGTGGTCGATCTTCCCATGGTGGTATCACTTCGACGCCTACGCGCCGCGCGTGTTCGACCGCGCCGGCATGATTGCGGGCGCGAGCGGCTTCGTCGGCTGCGGCGCGGCGATCGCCGGATCGCTCTGGCGCGCCCGCCAAGCCAGCAGCGTCACGACCTACGGTTCCGCGCGCTGGGCTGATCACCGTGACCTCGCCCGTGCCGGACTGCTCGACGATGCCGGTGTGTTCCTCGGCCGCTCGGACAGCGCCTACCTCCGCCATGACGGTCCCGAGCACGTCATGGCGTTCGCGCCGACCCGCTCCGGCAAGGGCGTCGGCCTGGTCGTGCCGACGCTGCTGTCATGGACCGGCTCCGCCGTCATTCATGACATCAAGGGCGAAAAC
>CAXTUG010000104.1:0-9904 GCA_964247375.1 uncultured Sphingomonadaceae bacterium | reverse complement strand
CGTGCCGGTAGCTGATGCGATGCCGCCCCTGATCGACGACCACCCGCACCGCGTCGATCTGCCACGACGGATGCTTGGGGCAGCCGTGCGTGTCCTCGACCCGGCACGGCGTATAGGCGGCATGGTTGAGCGTCGTGATCTGGCCCTTCCGCTCGCCATGCTGGGCGGCGAGCCGACCGCCATTGGCCAGCACCAGCAGCATGTTGTCGGCGACGCCGTCGTGCAGCTCGTCGGTCAGCGTCACCGCGTCCGAATAGGCCTTGTCGCCGTTGGCGTTGACCACCGCGACGTTGCCGGTCGCGCGGACCTCGCCCGTCTGCCGGTTCCACACGACCTTGTCGGCGCGGAGTCGCGCACCGTTCCGGAACATGCGGACGTCGCCGGTCGCTGTCACGACATCGGCATCGTCGTCATAGTCGAGCTGCGCGGCGGAGAAGGTGACTTCATCGTCCGGCGCCGCCTGCGATGCTGCGGTCGGAGCAGGAGGTTGGGCAGGTCGCGTGCTCAGGTCCTGTGCCAAGGCCGGCGCCGTGCACGACCAGGCGATCGCCGAGAGCGATAGCATGGCGGCGCCTGTCCCTTTTCGGCTTATCCGCCGCTGCATGGGCCGGCGCCCTATCGTGGCTTTCGCCGGGCCGCAATCACCGACAGGCTCGGTCCGTCGCCTTTGACTTGGCGGAATGCCGCTCCCATAGCGAGCCGATCCAGCTCGAAAGGCTTCGACTTGCTCACCATCTCTTTCCGCGCCGACCGCCCGACGGACGCGCGCCCGCTAGTGCTTCCGGTCGCGAAGGACGCGGCGGTCGAGGGCCATGTCCCGGCCGATATCGCCGATATCGCCACGGCCGCCGCCGCGAGTTTCACCGGCGAGGCCGGCAGCATCGTCGACCTGCACGTGCGCGTCGACGGCGGCGTGCGCCACATCCTGCTGGTCGGAACCGGTGCCGATGCGGCGGCGGACAAGGCCGCCGGGGCGCTCGTGGCGAAGCTGCTGACCTCCGGCACCACCGATCTGGTAGCCGATCTCACCGCGATTCCGGTCGACACGCGCGCCGACTTCGCGGCCAGGTTCGCGCAGGCGGCGATGCTGCGCAGCTGGCGGCTGGACCAGTACCGCACGAAGCTGCCGGCCAAGCAGAAGCCGACGCTGCAGTCGATCGAGATCGTGGTCGGCGACGACGTCGCGGCGGCCGAAGCCGCCTGGGCGCCGCTGCAGGCGGCGGCCGAGGGCGCGGCCCTGACCCGCACCCTCGTCACCGAACCCGCGAACATCCTCTATCCCGAGACGTTCGTCGAACGCTGCCGCCACCTCGCCGATCTCGGCGTCGAGATTGAAGTGCTGGACGAGGCGCAGATGCGCGACCTCGGCATGGGCGCGCTGCTCGGCGTGGCGCAGGGCTCCGAGCGCGAGGCGCGGCTGCTCTGCATGCGCTGGAACGGCACCGGCGGCGGCACCGACCCGATCGCCTTCGTGGGCAAGGGGGTAACCTTCGATACCGGCGGCATCAGCCTGAAGCCCGGCCCAGGCATGGAGGACATGAAGTGGGACATGGGCGGCGCGGGCGCGGTCGCGGGTGCGATGAAGACGCTCGCGCTGCGCAAGGCCAAGGTCCACGTCGTCGGCGTCTGCGGCCTGGTCGAGAACATGCCGGACGGCAAGGCGCAGCGCCCGGGCGACGTGGTCACCACCGCCTCCGGCCAGACGGTCGAAGTGCTCAACACCGACGCCGAGGGGCGGCTGGTGCTGTGCGACGCGATCTGGTGGGTGCAGCAGAAGTATAAACCCAAGACGATCATCGACCTTGCGACGCTCACCGGCGCGATGATCATCAGCCTGGGCCACGAGCATGGCGGCCTGTTCGCGAACGACGATACGCTCGCCGAGCAGATCCTGGCGGCCGGCAGAACGGTCGGCGAGAAACTGTGGCGGATGCCGATGGGCGATGTCTACGACAAGCTGATCGATTCTCCGATCGCCGACATCAAGAATATCGGCCCGCGCGAGGCCGGATCGATCACTGCCGCCCACTTCATCGCACGCTTCGTGGACGAGGGCGTCAAGTGGGCCCACCTCGACATTGCCGGGATGGTGTGGGCGGCGAAGCCGGGCACGACTTGGGACAAGGGCGCGACCGGCTACGGCGTGCGCCTGCTCGACCAGTGGGTGAAGGACGTGCTGGAACGGTGAGGCGGGTTGCGCCTCCACACCGTGTGCTGGCCGCCTAGCTGGCGTTCCGCAGCGCCGCGTTCATACGGGTCTGCCAGCCTGGTCCGCCGGAACGGAAGCGTTCCACTACCTCACGATCCAGTCGCAAAGTCACTTGTATCTTATCCTGGTTGGGCCGGCCGGGTTTACGCACCAGTTGGGCAGCGATTGCGGAGGCAAACACCTGATCCGCCGGCTTCGCCCGTGCAAAATCCTGCTCGGTCCACTCCGGATTGTCTTCGTCGAATATGATTTCGTGTTCGGTGGCGGGTTTATCGCTCATGGCGACGCATCTCCTTCTCGTGGCTGCGGCGAAGGCTGATCCCGCGAATGCGACCGTCACGCACCGTGAAGGCAAGGCAACGGCCTTCGCCCGCGACACGACCGAACGCACGATATCGTGCCTCGCCATAGTCCATCCGATCATCCAGTACGACGATCGGAACAGCGTCGAAACCGACAAAGTCAGCCATCGAAAGCCCGTGCTTGGCGATGTTGACCGCATCCTTTACAGGATCGAACTCGATTTCCACGCGAGTTTAGTAATTACAAAACTGCAAACGATCAACGGTTTTGTAGTTGTCGGCCGGCCGCTGCAGGGTGGAACGGTAAGGCGGGTTGCGCCTCTGCCCTGTCGCGGCTAGAGGCCGCGCACTTTTCCGCAACATTCCAGAATGGAGCATGGGCCTCCCATGGCGACGACCCGTACCTTTTCGATCATCAAGCCCGACGCGACCCGCCGCAACCTGACCGGCGCGGTCACCAAGATGCTGGAGGATGCCGGCTTGCGCGTCGTCGCCTCCAAGCGGATCCACATGACGCAGGACCAGGCCGAGGGCTTCTACGCCGTCCACAAGGAGCGGCCTTTCTTCAACGACCTCGTCAGCTTCATGATCTCGGGACCCGTCGTCGTGCAGGTGCTGGAGGGCGAGGACGCGGTGAAGCGCAACCGCGACATCATGGGCGCGACCAACCCGGCCAACGCTGACGCCGGCACGATCCGCAAGGAGTTGGCGGAGTCGATCGAAGCCAATTCGGTGCACGGCTCCGACAGCGACGAGAATGCGGCGATCGAGATTGCCTACTTCTTCCAGCCGGAAGAGATTGTCGGCTAAACCCTACGTCGTCACTCCAGCATAGGCCGGAGTCCATCAGCATTGCCGGACAGTTGAAATTCCCGCCTTCGCGGGAATGACGTTTAACTGTTTGCAGCACCGAACAGATCATGTTTGTCCAACCCCCGATTTGGGCGGACAAACGGCATGTCGCCTTTCAGACGGCGTAAGGCTCGCGAATGGTCGGATCATCACTTGGAAAGTCCTTGACGTTGCGAGTGACCAGCAATCGTCCGGTGATCTGAGCGCTAGCCCAAATCACCGCATCGGGCAGTTTGATGCGCCGGTCGCGCCGCAGAGCCACGGCGCGGTCGGCGATCCGATCGTCCAACGCAATGACCTTGAAACCCTCCAGGAATCGCCGGGTTGGGTCGGCTACCTCCGGCTCGGCGCCTACCATCACCTCCATCCAAGTGATGATGCTGATGGCACGATCGTCGTAGCGCTCGATTTCCGTACGCGCTTGTGGAAGCGCGTTCAGATGATCGATCAGAATGTTTGTGTCGAAAAGAGCACTTACCATTCCTGCCGCGCTTGTTCCTGCCAAGCCAATCCGTCAGCCTTGCGCTCGCCCCATAGCCCATACCCGTCGGCAACCTGCTGACGATGATGACGGGTCAGATAATCGTCTATTGCTGCGCGGATCAGCGCCGCGCGCGAACTATGTTCACGTCGGGCGATTGTGTCGAGAGCCTCGACCTGGGCATCGTTCATGTCGACGAGTGCACGCATTTGCAGCTTCCATGATATACGACATGCATATCATGGAAGCTGCACAGGTTGTAAAGACCGGATGCAGCGTCAGACGGGAAGCCCGAACAGGTCGTGCTCGTCCGCGTCCTCGATCCGGACGCGGACGATGTCGCCGGGCGTGAGGTTCTGCGTATCGCGCAGGTGGACCTCGCCGTCGATTTCCGGCGCGTCGGCCTTGGACCGGCCCGAGGCGCCGCCTTCCTCGTCCACCGCGTCGATGATCACGTCGAGCGTGCGGCCGATCTTCGCCTGCAGCTTGGCGGCGGAGATGGTGGCGGTCTTCTCCATCAGCCGCGCGTAGCGCTCTTCCTTGACTGCGTCCGGCACGGCGCCCGGCAGGTCGTTCGCCGCCGCGCCCGCGACCGGCTCGAACCGGAATGCGCCGACGCGGTCGAGCTGCGCCTCGTCCAGCCAGTCCAGCAGATAATCGAAATCGGCGTCGGTCTCGCCCGGAAAGCCGACAACGAAGGTGGAGCGGATGGTGATGTCCGGGCAGATCGCGCGCCAGCCGCGAATGCGGTCCAGCACCTTGGCGTCGTTGGCGGGCCGCCGCATCGCGCGCAGCACCGACGGCGCCGCATGCTGGAACGGGATGTCGAGATAGGGCAGCACGAGCCCGTCCGCCATCAGCGGGATCACCCGATCGACGTGCGGATAGGGGTAGACGTAATGGAGCCGCACCCATGCGCCGAGCCGGCCCAGGTGGCGCGCGAGATCGGTCATGTCGGCGCGTACCTCGCCGTCGCCTTTCAGCGGATAGGATGCGTGCCTGAGGTCAAGCCCGTAGGCGGACGTATCCTGGCTGATGACCAGCAGCTCACGCGTGCCCGCGGCAACGAGCTTCTCCGCCTCGCGCAGGATCGCATCGGGACGCCTGCTGACCAGGTCGCCGCGCAGCGCCGGGATGATGCAGAAGGAGCAGCGATGATTGCAGCCCTCCGATATTTTCAGGTAGCTGTAGTGGCGCGGAGTGAGCTTGAGATCGCGCTCCGGCACCAGATCGAGATAAGCCGACGGCGGCACTGGCGCGGCCTCGTGCACGGCGCCGACCACCTGCTCATACTGGTGCGCGCCGGTGACGGCGAGCACCTGCGGAAAGCGGGCACGGATCGTCTCCGCTTCCCCGCCCATGCAGCCGGTGACGATGACGCGGCCATTCTCCGCGATCGCCTCGCCGATCGCCTCCAGGCTCTCCTCCTTGGCGGAGTCGAGGAAGCCGCAGGTGTTGACCAGTACGACGTCGGCGCCGGCATAGTCCGGCGACATCCGATAGCCGTCGGCGCGCAGCTTGGTGAGGATGCGCTCGCTGTCGACCAGATTCTTGGGACAGCCGAGCGACACCATGCCGACCTTGGGCGGGGAGGGGAGAATTGTAGCCATGGGGAAGCGCGCCACATAGGCGTTCGGACGCCAAAGGAAAAGGCGTGGCTGCGTCTTTGGCCGGCAACTCTTCTGAGCTATGCGGCTCCGGCAAACGGGGGGGAAAATGAATGGCGATGCGTTGGCTTGTTGCGGCAGCGGCCTTGAGCCTGACACCCGCCGGCGCGCAGACGCCGGCCACCGCGCCTGCGCCGACCGCCGTCATCATGATGCCGCCGCACGGCGATACGCCGCCGGTGGACTATGGGCTGCCGTCGAACTGGGTCTGTCGTCCCGGCGTCGACGACGGTACCTGCTCCACCAATCTCGATGCGGTGCGGATCGGGCGTGACGGCCGCCGATCGCCCGCGCCGTTCCGCCCTGCCGCGGATGCGCCGATCGACTGCTTCTACGTTTATCCGACCGCATCGGGCGACCCGGCCATCTACAGCGATCTCGTGCTCGATGCGGCCGAGAAGCGCGCGATCCACGCCCAGGCGGCGCGGCTGGAAGCGGCCTGCCGGTTGTTCGTACCGGCGTACCATCAAGTGACGATCACGGCGCTGCGCGTAATGCTAGCGCAGACCGCCGCCGGGCAGCAGCCCGCCACCTTCGATATCGACATTCCGCTCCGCGACCTGATTGCCGCCTGGCGGAGCTACCTGGCGCACGACAATCACGGCCGCGGCGTCGTTCTGGTCGGGCACAGCCAGGGAGCGATGCTGCTCAAGCGGCTGATCGCAGAGGAGATTGACGGCAAGCCCGCCCAGCGGCGGCTGATCGCGGCCTATCTGGCCGGCAATCCGGACCTGCAGGCCAGCAGCTTTCGCGCCGTTCCGCCCTGCGCCCGACCCGAGCAGACCGGCTGCGTCGTCGCTTGGTCGACCTACCCGGACGCCTATGCCGGCAAGCGCTTCTTCGGCGGAGCGCCGTCGGGCACGTCGCCGCTCTGCGTCAATCCGGCCGCGCCGGCCGGCGGACGCGCAGTACTCGACAGCTTTCTCCCGCGTCCGAGCGATGCGCCGGCGACCGATCCACCCTATGTCGAGCTTGCCGGCCAGCTGACGGCGGAGTGCGTCGCCGACGCCGAAGGCGCGGTGCTGCGCGTCCGGATCGAGCCGGGACCGATGGCGAGCTCCCTGACGTCGCTGTTCGCCGGCGGCTCGGCGGGACCGACCTGGGGCACGCATGCGCTCGACATCAATCTGGTGCAGGGGAACATGCTCGACCTGATCGGCCGGCAGACGGCTGCCTGGCGCACGCGCAAATAGGGTAACGCTGCCGGTGCCCGATCGTCCCAAGCATTCGGTTTTTAGCTTTACCCGCTCATCCTGAGTAGGGATCGAGTAGCGGCGCAGCCGCGTAGCGAGAGCCCGTATCGAAGGATCGTCCCCGTGCTTCGATACGAGCCCTCGATACGCCCTGCGGGGCTACTCGGTCTCCACTCAGCATGAGCGGTTGATGCTTCAATCCAACTAACGACTGGCCTAGGAGTCATCCTGGTCGGCGGCGGTCGCGCGGCCGCGCGTCGTAGCGGGTTGACCGGCTTGCGCCCCTGCAGAACCTCGAAGAAGAGCTGCGGCTGGTCGGCGTTGGCACCGCTCATGCCGATCAGCGCGATGATCTGACCGCCGACGACCGACTGCCCGCGCCGCACCAGCAGCTTGCTGGCATTCCCATAGATGGTGATCCAGCCGCTGCCGTGCCTGATGAGCACGACGTTGCCGTAGGCGGGATGGTCTCCGACCCACATCACGACGCCGTCCGCCGCGGCATGGATCACCTGACCCGCCGGTGCGGCGATGGCGATGCCGTCATTGCGGCCGCCATTGTCCATCGGTCCGAACGTGCGGATGATCCGGCCCTCGGCGGGCCACTGGAAGCGGCCCGCAAATGCGATCGGCGGCTCCGTCACCGCGACGGTCGGTGCCAGCCGACGCGAGGGGGAGGATGTCGGCGGCGCCGGTTTGGCGGTCGGTGCCAGCGCCGGCTCGCTCCCCGTCGCGAGATCGGTCAGGTCGATGCGGAAGGCGGCGGCGCGCTGCTCCAGCGTCATTCTCGCCACTTCGCCGGCGGGCGGCAGCAGCAGCCGCTGCCCTTCACGCAACGTGAACGGCTCCTCAAGATGGTTGAGGTCGACGATGCGAAGCCACTCGACGCCGTAGGCGCGGGCGATGGCGATGCCGCTCTGCCCCTTATGGACGGTGTGATAGCGGCCGGCCGGGATCCTGAGCTTGCGGCCGGACCGAAGCAGGAACGGGGCGGAGAGGCCGTTATCGTGCGCGATCACGTCGGCGCCGGCGCCGGTCCGGCGCACGACCGCGGTCAATGTATCGCCCGGGCGTACGACGTAGGTCGACTTCGGCACCTCGACGGCGTTCGGCGTGACGGTCGCCACTTCCCAGACCGGCTTCTGGTTGCCGGCGGCCCTGAGATCGGCGGCGGCGCCGCTGCCGATCGACGTTCGCGTCGGCATCTGCTTGTCCGCCGTCCCGTCCGGCGCAGGTGCCGCCGCGATCAGGCCGAGTGCCAGCAGGACGGCGCCACGCCTCATGCAGGGCGCAGCACGTCCAGGCCGCCCGTATAAGGTCGCAGGATGTCCGGAACCCGCACCGAACCGTCCGCCTGCTGGCAGTTCTCGATCACGGCCACCAGCGCCCGGCCCACCGCCAGCCCCGATCCGTTCAGCGTGTGGACGAAGGCGGTGCCTTTCGCCTCGACCGGGCGGTAGCGCGCATCCATGCGCCGCGCCTGGAAATCGCCGCAGTTGGAGCAGCTGGAAATCTCGCGATAGGTCTGCTGTGCCGGCAGCCAGACCTCCAGGTCGTAGGTCTTGCGCGCGGTGAAGCCCATATCGCCCGCGCACAGCAGCATGCGGCGGTAGGGAAGCTCCAGCGCTTCCAGAATGCCTTCGGCGGCGCGGGTCATCCGCTCATGCTCTTCGTCCGACGTTTCCGGCGTGGCGATCGCAACCAGCTCGACCTTCTCGAACTGGTGCTGCCGGATCAGTCCGCGCGTGTCGCGCCCGGCGGCACCCGCCTCGGAGCGGAAACAGGGGGTCAGGGCGGTCATTCGCCTGGGCAGGTTCGCTTCTGCCAAGATCTGCTCGCGCACGAGATTGGTGAGGCTGACTTCGGCCGTGGGGATGAGCCAGCGGCCGTCGGTCGTGCGGAACAGGTCGTCGGCGAACTTCGGCAACTGCCCGGTGCCGAACACCGCCTCGTCGCGCACCAGCAGCGGCGGCGCAGTTTCCTCATAGCCGTTGGTCAGGCTCTGCGTGTCGAGCATGAACTGGCCGAGAGCCCGATGCAGCCGCGCCGCCTGGCCGCGCAGCACGGTGAAGCGCGCACCCGACAGCAGCGCGCCGCCCTCGAAATCCAGGCCGAGCGCCGGACCGAGGTCGGCATGGTCACGCGGCGAGAAGTCGAAGGCGCGCGGCGTGCCCCAGCGCTTCAGCTCGACATTGTCATGCTCGTCCGCGCCGTCGGGCACGTCCGCGGCCGGGATGTTCGGGATCGCGGCGAGCGCCTCGTCGAGCGCCCGTGCCGCCTCGCCCGCCTCCGCCTCGAGCGACGCCATCCGGTCCTTGAGACCGGCGACCTCCGCCATCAGCATCTGCGCCTGCGCCTCGTCCTTCGCGGCCTTGGCCCGGCCGATCTCCTTGGAGGCTTCGTTGCGGCGGGTCTGGAGCGCCTGCGCATCGGTCACGCGCTCGCGCCGCACCTCGTCGAGCTGGAGCAGCCCGGCCGCGACCGGCGCCAGGCCGCGCTTCTGCAGGCCGGCGTCGAAGGCGGCGGGATCGTCGCGAATGGCGCGGATGTCGTGCATGGCGGGCTAATGGCGGGGGGGCGTCGCCCATGCAACCCTGCAACCCGCAGCGGCAAACGCGCGTTGGCTTCCCTGAATCTTAAGGAGTCACGACCGTGCAGATCGCCCACGACAGCTATGTCCTCGTCGCCGACGGTGCCAAGATGCTGTTTTTCCGCAACGAAGGCGACGCCCAGAATCTCAATCTGACGGTAATCGCGGCCGAGCAGCAGGCCGATCAGCGCGACCGGGACATCAAGACCGATCTTGCCGGGCAGAAGCCAGGCTCGCCGGGACAATATGGCGGCTCGACGGCAAACGAGGCGGACTTCCATCGGCAGGCGGAAGACCGGTTCGCCGCGGAGGCGGCCGAGCGGCTCAATCGCGCAGCGCTCGCCAACGAATTCGAGCGGCTGATCGTCGTGGCGCCGCCCAAGACCCTGGGCGAACTGCGCAAACATTATCACAAGCAGGTCGAGAGCCGGATCACGGCCGAGATCGCGAAGGACCTGACCGGGCATCCCGTCGACCGGATCGAGGCCGTGCTGCAGAATCACGAGGTTGCGCAGGCGTCATGACCGGCCATGTCGCGGACCGAACCGGGACGCCGTGCCCACGCGCCATTCAGTTCCGTTTTCCCAACTACTTGAGGAGAGTTTGATGA
>CAXTUG010000103.1:0-10023 GCA_964247375.1 uncultured Sphingomonadaceae bacterium | reverse complement strand
TCTCTATTATTCGAGCTACGGCCATATCGAGCAGATGGCGGAGGCGGTCGCCGCCGGGGCGCGGGAGACCGGCGCGCAGGTCGACGTGAAGCGCGTGCCGGAAACCGCGCCGCGCGAGGTCGCCGAGGCGGCCCATTTCAAGCTCGATCAGGCGGCGCCGGTCGCCGAGGTGAAGGATCTCGCAAATTACGATGCGATCATTCTGGGCGTACCCACCCGGTTCGGTCGGTTGCCGTCGCAGATCGCCAGCTTCCTGGATCAGGCCGGTGGGTTGTGGGCCAGCAATGCGCTGGTCGGCAAGGTCGGCTCGGCCTTCGCCTCGACCGCCAGCCAGCATGGCGGCCAGGAGACGACGCTCTTCTCCGCCATCACCAATCTCCTGCACTTCGGAATGGTGATCGTCGGGCTTCCCTACAGCTTCGCGGGCCAGATGGGCTTGGACGAGGTGCTGGGCCTGTCGCCCTACGGTGCGACGACGATCGCCGCGGGCGACGGCAGCCGTCAGCCCAGCCAGGTCGAACTGGACGGCGCCCGTTTTCAGGGGCGTCACGTCGCGGAGATCGCGAACAAGCTGCACGGTTGATCGGCCGCGTTCCGACCAATACGCTGGTGTAATGGATATTCGGGCGGCGTGCCGGGTTGGATCGGCCATGATGCATCATTCCGTCCGGCATATACCGTGCCGTCCGCCATCGTAGCCGGGTACGCGCGTGGCGGGGACACTCCGACGTAAGCTGCCGGCCACGGCCACCGCGCCTTTCTGCCCGTCGGAGGTGGAGGGCACCGTGGCGGTGCCGGCCGTGGGCCGGCGCGTCAGGCGCGCCGTCAGCTTCGCCGGGCCGGGGCTGCTCATCGCGGTCGGCTACATGGATCCGGGCAATTGGGCGACCGACATCGCTGCCGGCTCGGGCTACGGCTTCGACCTGCTGTTCGTGGTCGCGGCATCCTCGCTCGCCGCGATCCTGCTTCAGTCGCTGGCGCTCCGGATCGGCCTGGTGACCGGGCTCGACCTGGCCCAGGCCTGTCGGCAGCGCTACGGGCGTGCCGTCAACGGGGCGCTCTGGGTGCTGGCGGAGATCGCCATCATCGCCACCGACGTCGCCGAGGTGCTGGGCGGCGCACTCGCGATCAAGCTGCTGCTGGGCCTGCCGATGTGGGCAGGCATCCTGCTTACCGCGTGCGACATGCTGCTGGTGGTGGGCCTCAGAGGGCGTGGTTTTCGGCAGGTGGAGGCGATCATTGGCGCGCTGGTCGGGACGATCGCGCTCTGCTTCGTCATCGAACTGATCATCGTTCCGCCGGATATGACGAAACTCGCCGCCGGCCTCGTTCCCGATCTCGGCCGACTGGCCCAGCCGGGGGCGCTGGCGATCGCGATCGGCATCGTCGGCGCGACCGTGATGCCGCACAACCTGTACCTCCACTCCAGCATCGTGCAGACCCGCCACGTCGGCAGCGGCATCCCGGCACGGCGATATGCGCTCCGCCTCGCCAACATCGATTCGGCCGTCGCGCTCCTGCTGGCGATGCTGGTCAACGGCGCGATCCTGACGCTCGCCGCGGACGCGTTCCATGCCAACGGCCATTTCCAGGTCGCCGACATCAGCGACGCCTACGCGCTGCTGTCGCCGATCACCGGCGCCGAGGCGGCGGCCCTGTTCTTCGGCATCGCCCTGCTCGCATCCGGCCAGAGCAGCACCTTCACCGGAACGATCGCCGGTCAGGTGGTGCTCGAAGGCTTCCTGCGGCTCAGGATACCGTGCTGGCAGCGACGGATGATCACGCGGCTGATAGCGATCGTCCCGGCGTTCGTCGGGATCGCGCTGCTCGGCGATCACGCCGTCGGCAAGCTGCTGGTGCTGAGCCAGATCGTGCTCTCGCTGCAGTTGCCCTTCGCGATATGGCCGCTGATCCGCACGGCGTCGGATCGCGCGCTGATGGGCGTGCTTATCGCCCCGCCGATCATGACGGCGGTCGCGTGGATCATCTTCACCACCATCTCGGTCGCGAACCTGTGGCTGTTGATCGGTCTGGTTCCGTGAGCGGCGGAGCGTGTGCAGGTGCGTAACCGGCCGCTTGCCTTGCCGGAAAATGCTCCCGAAAACTGGCGGCGCGTGGTTGTGTTGCACTGCAGCTTTCGGGCATGGGGGATGGGATGAGCGACAAGCCCTTTTCCGTGATGGTCACCGGCGGCGCCGGCTATATCGGCAGTCATGCGGTGCTGGCGCTGCTCGACGCCGGCTGGCCGGTGGTGGTGATCGACAATCTCGCCACCGGTTTCCGCTGGTCGGTGCCGGACGAGGCCGTGTTCGTGCAGGCGGATGTCGCCGACGGCGGCACGATGGAAGAGGTCATTCGCGAGCACGCGATCGGCGCGATCCTGCACTTTGCGGGCTCGCTGCTGGTGACGGAGTCGGTATCCGATCCGCTCAAATATTATCGCAACAACACTGCGGCGAGCGGTGCGCTGCTACAGGCGGCGATCGCCGCGGGCGTGCGGCACTTCGTCTTCTCCTCGACCGCCGCGACCTACGGCGTGCCGGAGGCGGTGCCGATCCCCGAAGATGCGCCGAAGCGGCCGATCAATCCCTACGGCCGGTCCAAGCTGATGACCGAAGAGGTCCTGGCGGACGCTGCCCGGGTGCACCCGTTCAACTATTGCGCGCTGCGCTACTTCAACGTCGCCGGGGCCGATCCCAGGGGCCGGTCGGGTCAGTCGACGCGCGGCGCGACCCACCTGATCCACATCGCGGCGGAGGCGGCGACCGGCAAGCGCGGCTACGTCAACGTCTACGGTACGGACTATGACACGCCCGACGGCACCGGCGTGCGCGACTATATCCACGTCGCCGATCTCGCCGATGCGCATGTCCACGCGCTCGAGTACCTGATCGCCCACCCCGACGAGAGCCTGACGCTCAACTGCGGCTACGGTCACGGCTACTCGGTGCTCGAGGTGCTGGACACGGTCGACCGCGTCACCAACCGCACAATCGAGCGCCGGCTGACCGATCGCCGCCCGGGCGATCCCGACGAGCTGGTGGCGGACAACCGCGCGATCACCGCCACGCTGCCGTGGCGGCCCCGCTACGACGACATCGCGCGGATCGTGGCGGACGCGCTGGCGTGGGAGCGGGCGCTGGTCGAACGGGAACTTTCCAGCTGATATCCGGTTGCCCGACCGTCATTGCGAGGAGCGTAGCGACGAAGCAATCCAGCCCGTCGGGCCGATCTGGATCGCTCCGCTCCGCTCGCGATGACAATTTCATCAGTCGGATTGGCGTAAGCCCGCAGCCATCCCGGCCAGCTTGGCGACCGTATTCATGTTGCGTGCGGTTCCGGCCTGCGCCGCCGGGATGATCAGCCGGCTGTCGGCCATGCCGTCCCCGTAGAAGACGAACAGTTCGCGCCGGCCGACGCGGATCTGCTCCTCCCGCACATTGCGGGCGTGCTCGGCTGCGTCGGCGGGGATCGGACCGTCCACGAAGATCGCGGTCACGCGGTTGCCGGGCTGGTCGGCGAACGGGTTACGGGCGAGCGTGTCGGCCATCTCCGCCGCCGTGCGCACCAGCACGCCGACCGGCTTGCCGGCATAGGCCGCCAGCCGCGTCTCCAGCGTCTCGCGCACCTCGGCTTCCGAGAGCGCGCTGGTGAAGACGACGTTGCCGCTGGCGATATAGGTCCGCACCTGGGCGAACCCCGCCGCCTCGCACATCGCCGTCAGCTCCGCCATCGGCAGCTTGCCGGTGCCGCCGACGTTCACCGCCCGCAGCAGGGCGACATAGGCGGTCACTCCGTGCTCAGTCCGGCTTGTGCGCCGCCAGTTCGTTGCCGAACGGATCGCGAAAGTGGAAGCGGCGGCCGCCCGGAAAGGAAAAGATCGGCTTGGTGATCGTGCCGCCTGCACCGTCCACCTGCGCCAGCGCTTCCTCCAGATCCTCGACCTGGATCACGATCAGCGGCGCCTCGGTCCGCTCCGCCGGGTCCGCCTGCAGCCCGACGTCGACGTCGCCGGTCAGCGTGCAGGCATAGGTCGGGCCGAAGCCGGTCATGTCCCAGCCGAACGCGGCCTCGTAGAACGCCTTGGCGGTCGCGACGTCGCCGACCGGCAGCTCCAGGAAATCGGGGCGGGGCAGGCTTGCCATGGTCAGTAGCGCCGCAGCAGGCCGGCGAGCTTGCCCTGGATTCGCACCTGACCCGGACGATAGCGCTGCGGATCATAGGCGCGGTTGGCCGGGTCGAGCCGGATCATCTGGCCCTCGTGGCGGAAATATTTGAGCGTCGCCTCATTGTCGTCGATCAGCGCCACCACGATCTCGCCGTCGCGCGCGGTATCCGCCTTGCGGACCAGCGCATAGTCGCCGTCGAGGATGCCGGCCTCCACCATCGAATCGCCGGCCACCTCCAGCGCATAATGCTCGCCCGCGCCGAGCAGGGCGGCGGGCACGGACAGGGTGTTCTGCCCTTCCAGCGCCTCGATCGGCATACCGGCCGCGATCCGGCCGTGCAGCGGCACCTCCAGCACGTCGTTGGCGGCGGGCGGCGCGGCGCGGGGCGGCGGCGCCTGGACGTTGGCCTTGGCTCTGGCCGCCGGTGCGGCCGCCTTGATCGCATCCGGCAGGCGCAGGATCTCGAGCGCCCGTGCGCGATTGGGCAGCCGCCGGATGAAGTGACGTTCCTCCAGCGCCGAGATCAGGCGGTGCACGCCCGACTTCGACTTCAGGTCGAGCGCCTCCTTCATCTCCTCGAACGAGGGTGAAACGCCGGTCTCGCCCAGCCGGTCGTGGATGAAGCTCAGCAGCTCATGTTGCTTACGCGTCAGCACCGTTCTTCCCCTTCCAAGGAACGTATGGGGAACGTGTAAGAAACGAATGGAACGAAGTCAAGCGATCCGCAGGATATCCACAGTTTCACCCACATCGGCCCGCGCCGCACGGGCCGGTCGCACGATCAGGCAGTCGGCACGGGTGAGTGCCGCCAGCGCGGCACTGTCCTGGTTCGATGCGGGCACCACGCGGCCACCGGTATGAACCGCACGCAGATATTCGGCGCGGTCGCCGGTCGGCGGCAGCGGCGCGTCGAGCATGGCGGGCTCCGTCGCGGGAACCGGCGCCGCCGCACCGGACAGATGCGCGATCAGCGGCAGCAGGAACAAGTGCGCGGTGACGAAGGCGGACACCGGATTGCCCGGCAGGCCGAGGATGATCGTCGCTCCCCGCCGCCCGGCGAGCAGCGGCTTGCCAGGCCGCATCGCGATCCGCCAGAAATCGAGCGTCGCCCCGGCCGCGAGCAGGGCGGGGCGGACCAGGTCATGGTCGCCGACCGACGCGCCGCCGCTGGTCACGACGATGTCGGCCTCGGCGGTGCGGATCGCGTCCGTCAGCGCCCCCAGCCGATCGGGCACGACTCCGGCGTCGTGCACCAGCGCGGCCGATCCGATCATCGCCTGCAGCATGACGCCGTTGGACGCCGGCAGCGTCGTCGCATCGGTCGCCGCGCCCGGCGGCACCAGCTCGTCGCCGGTGGAGATCAGGACGATCCGCGGCCGCCGCCGCACCGGCACCCGGCCATGACCGCCCATCGCCGCCGCCGCAATCCGTCCGGGCGTGAAGCGCGCGCCGGCCGCGACCAGCTCCGTCCCTTCGGTGAAGTCCGTGCCGCGCCGGCGGACATGCGCGCCGGCCTGCGGCGGTCCCTCTCCCGCCAGGCGCAGGACGTCGCCGCTGCGCTCCGCTTCCTCCTGGATCAGGATGGCGTCCGCGCCCGGCGGCAGGGCCGCGCCGGTGAAGATGCGCCGCGCCTCCCCCGGCGCCAGCGCCGGCGGCAGCCCGCCGCCCGCCTTGCTCTCGCCGGCGACCCGCCACGGTCCGGGCAGGTCGGCGAAACGGATCGCGCAACCATCCATCGCTGACAGGTCGGCGGCCGGCTGCGTCCGCCGCGCCGTCACGTCCGCCGCTGCCCAGCGCCCTGCCGCTTCGGCCAGCACCACCTCTTCCTCGGCCAGGGGAGGGGCCAGCGCGAGCAGGCGCGCCTGCGCTTCGGCCACCGGCAGCAGGCTCATGGCCGCTGCCAGTCGCCCGATCGTCCCCCCGACTTCGCCACCAATCCTATCCCGCCGATCTCCATCGCGCGGTCGATCGCCTTGGCCATGTCGTAGAGCGTGAGCAGCGCCACCGAGACCGCGGTCAGCGCCTCCATCTCGACGCCGGTCCGCCCGGTCGTGACCACGGTCGCGGTGCAGTCGATCCCAGCCTCACCCAGGTTCAGGTCGACGGACACCGACGCGATCGGCAGCGGATGGCAGAGCGGCACCAGTTCGGCGGTGCGCTTGGCCGCCATGATCCCGGCGACGCGCGCGACCGCCAGCGCATCGCCCTTGGCGAGCGCGCCGTCGCGAACCGCCGCGAGCGCGTCCGCCGACATGGCGATGCGGCCGACGGCGGTGGCCGCGCGGCGGGTCACGTCCTTGGCCGACACGTCCACCATGTGCGCCGCGCCGGCTTCGTCGAGATGGGTAAGCCGGCTCATGCCGCCAGCAGCGCGCGGGTGGCGGCGGCGACGTCGGCCTGCCGCATCAGGCTCTCGCCGACCAGGAAGGCGCGCACGCCGTGCTCCGCCATCGCGACCAGGTCGGCATGGGTGCCGATACCGCTCTCGGCCACGAACAGGCACTCCGCCGGCGCGCGCGCGACCAGCTCGTAGGTGCGGGCGAAGTCGACCGAGAAGTCGCGCAGGTCGCGATTATTGGCGCCGATCAGCCGCGACCGGAGCCGCAGCGCGCGGTCGAGCTCGTCCGCGTCATGCACCTCGACCAGCACGTCCATCCCGCGCTCGACCGCCGCCGCCTCGATCTCCGCCATTTGCACGTCCTCCAGGGCGGCGACGATGATCAGGATCGCGTCGGCGCCGAGCGCGCGCGCCTCCGCCACCTGCCACGGATCGATCATGAAATCCTTGCGCAGGCAGGGCAGCGCGCAGGCGGCGCGCGCCGCGACCAGATAGTCGTCCGCGCCCTGGAAGTAAGGCGCGTCGGTCAGCACCGACAGGCAGGCCGCACCGCCCGCCGCATAGGCGCGGGCGTGCGCCGGCGGGTCGAAGTCGGCGCGGATCAGCCCTTTGGACGGCGAGGCCTTCTTGATCTCGGCGATCAGCGCGAAGCCGCCGCGCGCTTTCGCTTTCAGGGCACGGCGGAAGCCGCGCGGCGCGGTCTGTTCTGCGGCCGCCTGGTCAAGATCGGCCAGCGTGCGTGCGGCCTTGCCTGCCGCGACATGCGCTGCCTTCGTGTCGAGGATCTGGGTCAGGCGGTTGCTCACCGGCAAGCGCCAGACCGAAACCGTTCGTCCCGAGCGAAGTCGAGGGGCATTGCCGAGCGTAGCCGAGGCTTCTCGCTGCGCTCGAAAAAGGGTCTCGACTTCGCTCGACCCGAACGGTTGAGGGTTATCGCGATCATCAGAACTTGATCCAGCAGTCGAGCAGGGCTTTGGCCAGCCCCTTGTCGATCGCCTCGGCCGCTTCCTCGACCCCCTCGCGCAGGCCGCCGGCCGCGCCCGCCACCACCAGCGCCGCGCCGGCATTCAACAGCACCGCATCGCGATACGCACCCGCTTCGCCCTGCAGCAAGGCGCGCAGCGCGGCTGCGTTATACGCCGCATCGCCGCCGCGGATCGCGTCCAGGCCGTGCCGCGCCAGTCCCGCATCCTCGGGCGCGATCCGCTGCCCGACCGCGCACAGGCCGACGGCAACCGCGCGGCTCGGGCCGGCGATCGACAGCTCGTCCAGGCTCTCCTCGCCTGCCACGATCAGCGCCGCCTCGGCCCCGAGCAGGTCCAGCGCCTGCGCCACCGTTTCCAGATAATCGACCCGCGCCACGCCGACCAGTTGCCGCGTCACCCGCGCGGGGTTGGCGAGCGGGCCGACGATGTTGAAGATCGTCCGCCGCCCGATCGCGCGGCGGATCGGCGCCAGTTTGGCGAGCGCCGGATGATGCTTCTGCGCGAACAGGAAGGCGATGCCGAGATCGGCCAGGCTCTCCTCCGCACGCGCGGATGCGCGGTCGAGGTCGAGGCCGAGCGCCTCCAGCGTATCGGCGGCGCCCGCCTTGGACGACGCCGCGCGGTTGCCGTGCTTCGCCACCGGCACGCCGCTCGCCGCGACTACGATCGCGACCGCGGTCGAGATGTTGAGGCTGTGGGCGCCGTCGCCGCCGGTGCCGCACACGTCGATCGCGCCCGCGGGCGCGCGTACCTCGATCATCCGCGCGCGCAGCGCCCGTGCGGCGGCGGCGATCTCGACGCTGGTCTCGTCGCGCAGCGTCATCGTCGTCAGGAAGTCGGCGACCGCCGCGTCCGGCACCTTGCCGTCGAGGATGTCGGCGAACGCCGCCTCCGCCGTCGCATGGTCGAGCGGCAGGCCGGGATCGGGCAGGAGCGCGATCGTCGTCACGCGCGCGCTGCTACCTTGAGCCCGGCGAGCGTCATGAAGTTGGCGAGCAGGTCGTGGCCATGCTCGGTCGCGATGCTCTCCGGATGGAACTGCACGCCGTGGATCGGCAGCGCGGCGTGGCGGAAGCCCATCACCGTGCCGTCCTCGGTCCGCGCATTGACGACCAGCGCGTCCGGCGCTCCCTCCACCACCAGCGAGTGGTAGCGGGTGGCGGTGAAGGGCGAGGGCAGGCCGGCGAACACGCCGCTCGCGTCGTGCAGCACCGGCGAGGTCTTGCCGTGCATCAAGGCCCTGGCGCGCGTGACGGTGCCGCCGAAATGCTGGCCGATCGCCTGGTGGCCCAGGCAGACGCCGAGCAGCGGCCGGTGCTGGTCGGCGCAGGCCTCGACCAGTTCCAGGCTGATCCCGGCTTCGTTCGGAGTGCAGGGTCCGGGCGAGATCAGGAAGGCCTCCGCGCCCGACGACATGGCCTGGCCGACGCCGATCGCGTCGTTGCGCACCACCTCCACCTCGGCGCCCAGTTCCTGCAGATAGTGGACCAGGTTCCAGGTGAAGCTGTCATAATTGTCGACGACCAGGATCATGACGGCGCCTTAGCGGAGGTGGAAGGGGGCGGGAAGTCACGGAAGCCCTCTCCCGCTTTCGCGGGAGAGGGCCAGCGGATTCCTTTAGTTCGAATCTAAACTTTTTGCGGTTTTTCCGGGACTGCGCTACTGCCCGAACGCCGCTTCGCCCGCCCGCACGATCGCCTCCCGCGCGGCGGCGAACAGCGCCCCCGCCTTGGCTTCGCACTCCCGCTGCTCGGCCGCGGGGTCGCTGTCGGCGACGATGCCGGCGCCGGACTGGACGTGCATCACGCCGTCCTTCACCACCGCGGTGCGCAGCACGATGCAGCTGTCCATCTGGCCGTCGGGCGAGAAGTAGCCGACGCCGCCCGCATAGGCCCCACGCGTCTCCGGCTCCAGTTCGGCGATGATCTCGCACGCGCGCACCTTGGGGGCGCCGGACACCGTGCCGGCCGGGAAGCCCGCGAACAGCGCGTCGAGCGCGTCCTTGTCGGGCGCGAGCCGGCCGACCACGTTCGACACGATGTGCATGACATGGCTGTACTTCTCGATCGTGTAGCTGTCGGTCACCGCTACCGTGCCGCGCGTCGCCACCCGGCCGACGTCGTTGCGGCCGAGGTCGAGCAGCATCAGGTGCTCGGCGCGCTCCTTGGGGTCGGCCAGCAGCTCGTCGCGGTTGGCGGCATCCTCCGCCGCGGTCCGGCCGCGCGGCCGCGTGCCGGCGATCGGGCGGATCGTCACCTCGCCGTCGCGCACCCGCACCAGTATCTCCGGCGACGACCCGATCAGCGCGAAGCCGGGCAGGTCGAGATGGTAGAGGAAGGGCGAGGGATTGATCCGCCGGAGCGCGCGGTAGAGGTCGAGCGGCGGCAGCGGGAAGGGCGTGGCGAAGCGCTGCGCCAGCACCACCTGGAAGATGTCGCCGGCCGCGATATAGTCCTTCGCCCGCGCGACCATCTCGCCGTAGCGGCCGGCGGGCAGCTGCGGCTCGGGGCGGGTCGGTGCGACGGCGCCC
>CAXTUG010000102.1:0-10048 GCA_964247375.1 uncultured Sphingomonadaceae bacterium | reverse complement strand
GGCGCGGAGCACCACCGACGACCTGCTGCCGGCCGCGCTGCGCCTGCGTCCGGACCGGATCGTGCTGGGCGAGCTGCGCGGCCGGGAAGCGGTCAGTTTCCTCCGCGCGATCAACACCGGCCATCCCGGCTCCTTCACCACGATCCACGCCAATTCGCCGACCGGGGCGCTGGAGCAACTGGCGCTGATGGTGATGCAGGCCGGCCTGGGGCTCAGCCGGGCGGACACGATCGCCTATGCGCGATCGATGATCGACATCGTCGTGCAGCTCGACCGGGCAGAAGGCCAGCGCAGGATCGCCGCCATCGAATGGGTCGGCACCGATCGCAGCGCCGACCTGCCGACCGCATCCATGCCCGAGACGAACCAGCCATCGAGCAATCCTGCTTCGACACCATCATCAAAGGGAACACCAACATGCGCGCACGGCTGATCATCGCCCTCCTCACCGCGTCCATGGCCGCTCACGCCGCCTGCGCCGACGTCTTCTCCAATCCGACGAGCTTCCGCGGCTTCCGGGTGGAAGGGGATATCGGCGGGGATCGCTTCGGCGCGCTGAGCTCCCACAAGAGCAAGCTCGGCTACGGCGTGACCGTCGGCTTCGACGGCGTGATCGCCGACAAGATCCTGGTCGGTGCGGAAGGCAGCTACTGGCGCGCGAGCAAGTGGGAGGAGCGCTGCGTGCCCGGCGTCTATACCGGCTCGTTCTGCACCAAGTCGTTCCAGGAATTCGGAACCGCCGCCCGGATCGGCTATCTCGTGACGCCGAAGCTCGCGGTGTTCGGCAAGGGCGGCTGGGTCAGCAACGAGCAGCGCACGCGCTTCGACCCGGTCCCGACCCTGCTGTACATCAACGGCCAGATCGTACCGCCGCAGCAGCCATTCTACCGCCATGGCAGCGAGAACGGCTACCAGCTCGGCGGCGGCGCGGAGTATAACCTGACCGACATGTTCTACGTCGGCGCTCAATATGTCTACGCGCGCTACGACAATCACACCAATCGCAAGCGGGCGTTCCTGAGCGTGGGTGTGCGATTCTGAGCGCCGGGATCGCGCCCCCGCACTCCTGGTAGTCGGTGACGCCTCCGCCGGATATGTGCTAGCGCCTTCTTCGATGCCGGCAGGCGGCCGGTATGAGAGGGACGGCAATGAACGACGCTAAGCCGCGCGATGCGGAGATGGGCATCACCGGCTTGGACGACGTGCTCGGGGGCGGGCTCGAGCGCGGCCGCACTTACCTGGTCGAGGGCAATCCCGGCACCGGCAAGACGACCGTGGCGCTTCAGTTCCTGCTCGCCGGCGCTGCGGCAGGAGAACGGTGCCTCTACATCACGCTGTCGGAGACCGAGGACGAGTTGCGCGCGACCGCGGCGTCGCACGGCTGGGTCCTCGACGGCATCGACATCTATGAACTCATCCCGCCCGAGAGCCTGCTGGACGACGAGCAGCAGCAGAGCCTGCTCTACTCGTCGGACCTGGAACTGGGCGAGACGACGAAGCGCGTGTTCGAGGCGTTCGAGCGGGTCAGGCCCGAGCGGGTCATCCTCGACAGCCTTTCCGAAATCCGTCTGCTCGCACAGAGCTCGCTGCGTTACCGCCGCCAGATCCTCGCGCTGAAGCATTATTTCGCGAAGAGCGGCGCCACCGTGCTGATGCTCGACGATCTCACGACGGAGGTGAACGACAAGACGGTGCATTCGGTCGCGCACGGCGTCCTCAGGCTGGAGGAGCTTGCCCCGGAATATGGCGCCGAGCGCCGCCGGATGCGCGTCATCAAATATCGCGGTCGGCGGTTCCGCGGCGGCTTTCACGATTTTGCGATTCAGACCGGCGGCGTCTGCGTATTTCCGCGCCTCGTCTCCGCGGAGCATCGCATCGCATTCGACCGCAACGTGCTTACGACCAATACGGCCGAGTTCGACGCGCTTCTCGGCGGAGGAGTCGATCGCGGATCGAGCGTGCTCGTGCTCGGTCCTGCCGGCACCGGCAAGTCGCTGCTCACGCTGACGTTCATCAAGACGGCGGTCGCGCGTGGCGAGCGCGCGGCGATGTTCGTGTTCGACGAGGAGATCGGTCTTCTGATCGAGCGCGCGCTGGCGCTCGGGATCGATCTGCAGTCCATGATCGACGCCGAACAGCTCGTGCTGGAGCAGGTCGACGCGGCGGAACTCGCGCCCGGCGCCTTCTCGTCCCGCGTCCGGTACTGCGTTGAAACCTACGGAGCGAAAACGGTCGTGATCGATAGCCTGAACGGCTATCAGGCGGCGATGGTGGGCGAGCACGCGCTCATTCTGCACATGCACGAGCTGCTGCAATATCTTAACCGGCAGGGCGCGACGACTTTCCTCACGGTGGCGCAGCTTGGTATCGTCGGCGACATGCGTTCGCCCGTGGACGTCACTTACCTGGCCGATACCGTGATCCTGCTGCGCTATTTCGAGGCGCGTGGGCGCGTTCGCCGCGCCGTCTCGGTCGTGAAGAAGCGCACCGGCCCGCACGAGGACACGATACGCGAATACCAGATCGGCAGCCACGGGATCACGCTCGGTCGGCCGCTGACCGGATTTCAGGGCATCTTGCGCGGTGTGCCCGAACTCGTCGGCGATGCCGCTCTTATGGATCGCGAGGACGCGTGAAGCGCACGACCGTCTCCGAACGCGCGCTCATACTCGCGCCGAGGGGACGCGACGCGGCGATTGCCGCGGCGATGCTGGCGGAAGCGGACGTGCAGGCTGCGATCTGCGCATCCCTGCCGGCGCTGATCGAGGAGCTCGACCGCGGGGCAGCCTTCGTCGTCGTCACGGAAGAGGCAATCGCCACGGCGGACCTCCACCCGCTGGCTGCCTGGCTCAAGGCCCAGGAGGAGTGGTCCGACCTGCCGATCGTGCTGCTGACCAATCGCGGGGGCGGGCTGGAACGCAACCCGGCGGCGTCCCGCCACCTCGACATACTGGGCAACGTCACCTTCCTCGAACGGCCGTTCCATCCTACGACGCTGGTCAGCCTCGCACGCTCGGCGCTGCGCGGGCGGCGGCGGCAATATGACGCGCGCGCGCGGCTGGTGGCGCTGCGGGAGAGCGAGGCGCGCTATCGCACCCTGTTCGACACGATCGACGAGGGATTCTGCGTCATCGAGTTCCTCGACGGCCCGCACGGGCCGCTGAGCGACTATATCCACCTTCAGGCCAATCCCGCTTACGAACGACATGCAGGCATTTCGAACGTCGTCGGCCAGCGCCTGCGCGAGATGGTGCCCGACGAGGCCGACGGCTGGGTCGAATTCTATCGCCACGTGCTCGTCACCGGCGAGTCGATCCGCTTCGACCGCGAACTCGTCGCCACCGGCCGTCACTTGGAGCTGGCCGCCTTCCGGGTAGAGCCGGCGAGCCGGCGCGAAGTGGCCGTCATCTTCCAGGACGTGACGGACCGCAAGCGCGCGGAGAATGCGCTGCGCGAACTGAACGAGACGCTCGAGCGCCGGATCGAAGAAGCCGTCGCGCAGCGCGAGGCGGCGACCGCGCAGCTCCACGAAGCGCAGAAGCTGGAGACGATCGGCCAGCTCACCGGCGGCGTCGCCCACGACATCAACAACCTGCTGACGCCCATCACGGGAGCGCTGGACCTCGTCGCGCGGCGCTACCTCAACGGCGATGACCGGGCGGTGCGTCTGATCGACGGCGCCCTGCAGTCGGCCGAGCGCGCGCGAATATTGGTGAGCCGCCTGCTCGGCTTCGCGCGCCGCCAGACGCTCGAAACGCGGCCGGTCGATCTGTCGGAGCTGATCGACGGCATGCACGACCTCGTGGCAAGTTCGATCGGACCGGCGATCGAGCTGCGCACCATGGTGTCGGCCGACCTGCCGCCGGCCCTGGCGGACCCGAACCAGCTCGAGCTGGCGCTGCTGAACCTGTGCGTGAATGCGCGCGACGCCATGCCGGACGGGGGCAAGATCACGATTGCGGCCGAGCCCGTGGCGGTCGGCCCGAGCGAGACGCCGAACCTTCCGCCCGGCGGTTACGTGCGCTTGTCGGTGATCGATATCGGCAGCGGCATGGACGCGGCGATACTCACGCGCGCGATCGAGCCCTTCTACTCGACCAAGGAGGTCGGCAAGGGCACCGGCCTCGGGCTCTCGATGGTGCATGGGCTCGCCGCTCAATTGGGCGGCGCGTTCGTGCTGACGAGCGCCGTCGGCGAGGGGACGCGCGCCGATCTGTACCTGCCGATCGCGACGGCCGCGGCCGAGCCGGTCCGGCCCGCAATGCCCGGTCCGACCGAAGCCCTGCGATCCCTGACCGTTCTCCTCGTCGACGACGAGCAGCTGGTGCGCGTGGGGACGGCCGAGATGCTGCGCGACATGGGCCACATCGTCTACGAGGCGGGCAGCGGCGGTGAGGCGCTCGTCCAGCTGCGGAACGGCCTCGTCGTCGACGCGATCGTCACCGACTTTATGATGCCGCAGATCGACGGTGCGGAACTGGCCAGGCGCGCGCGCGAACTTCATCCCAAATTGCCGATCCTCGTGATCACGGGATATGCGGGCGGAAAGGTCGACATCGGCCTCCCGCAGCTCGCGAAGCCGTTCCGCAGAACGGATCTCGTCATGGCGCTGGATCAGTTGGTGGAAGCCGGCGACAACGTGGTCCGGCTGCTGCCGAGAACCGGCTGAGGCCTGCACGACCTGTTCTGCGCCCCGCCGCCGCTGACTCAGCGCAGGTCCGCGCAGAATGCGGGCGCGTCGGCGGCGGAGCAGAAGTCCGGACTCGTCTCCCCTGCTGAACGGTTCGTCGCTGTAGTTGCACGTTTTACCGCTGGACGAATGAAGCGATAGCGGGCAATTTCTTTGGGGGGGGGGAGAGACGGATGCGCAAGGCTCTGGCGTGGATCGGCGTGATGTTGGCATTGGCCGTGGCTGCCCCTCTGCGCGTCCTCGGCGATACGACGACCAGTGTCGTCAGCGCCGTAGCGGGGCGTGATCCCGCCGGCATCGCGCGTTTCACCCTGCGGTTCTCCGCGCCGATGGTGCCGCTGGGTCAGCAGAGTGTTCCTCTCGTCATGTCCTGCCCGGTGACGGGGCAGGGCCGCTGGGTCGACCCGCAAACATACGTCTGGGAGTTTGCGCGGCCGCTGCCGGCAGGGTTGTCGTGCAAGGCTTCGCTCGTCGACGATTTGAAGGATGCGGCCGGCACCGACGTCGGCGGCACTTCCCGCTTTCCGATCGATAGCGGCGGTCCTGCCGTGCTGGCGATCCTGCCCGATACCGGTACCGGCGACGCAGGAGACGAGTCCGCCATCGAGGAGGGTCAGGCGTTCCTGATCGCGGTCAACGGTCCGGTCGATCGCAGCTCGATCCTGACGGGTGCCTATTGCGCGGTGGACGGGATCGGCGAGCGCATTCCGGTGGACCTGCTCCCGCCGCAGACCGCCGGGCAGGTGCTGGCCGCCACCAGAAGCAGCTGGGCTGTGCCGAGCTTCCTGCAGAATGCGGGCTTGCCCCAGCCGCTGCCGCCAGCGGCCAAGGCGCGGGCCGCTGCATTGGCTAACGTGGTGGCGCTCAAATGCCGCCGGCCGCTGCCGCCCGGACGCGACATGGCGCTGGTCTGGGGCGCGTCGATCCGCAGCCCGGGCGGACGCAAGGTCGGTGAGGATCACCGTTACGACTATTCGGTGCGCCGGGAGTTCTCGGCGCGGCTGACCTGCGCGCGCGCCAATCCCAATGCGGGCTGCGATCCGATCGAGACCATCGCGGTGGCGTTCAGCGCACCGGTTCCACGCGCCGAGGCGATGAAGGTCCGGCTCGAGATCGCGCCCGGTCGTCAGCTCGCGCCCGAGCAGGGCAGGAGCGATCACAGCGCCACGGTCAGCCAGATCGGCTTCACCGCGCCGTTTCCACCCGCCGTCACCGCGCGCCTGCTCATGCCGAAGACGCTGCACGACGAGAGCGGCCGCACGTTGGCGAATGCACGCCGCTTTCCGCTGGACGTGCCGATCGCCGCCGCGCCGCCGCTGGTGAAGTTTGCAGCCCCGTTCGGCGTGCTCGAGGCGCGCGAGGGGGGCGTGCTGCCGGTGACGGTGCGGAGCGTCGAGCCGCAGTTGATGGGGCATGTCGCGGGTATCGCGGGCACCACCGCACGGCTCGACTCGCGGGACGATGTCGGCATGGCGCGCTGGATCCAGCGCGTCGCCGCCTACCAGGCCGACGATCTTCGCCAGGAGATGCGCGGCGGCACGAGCACCACCGTCAACCATACGGGCGACCGGTCGGTGTTCGACCGGAACCTGCCCGGCAGGCCGATGAAACTCACCATACCCAGCGGCGGCCACAAGATGGAGGTGGTCGGCATCCCGCTCACCCGGCCCGGCTTCTACGTGGTCGAGCTGGCCAGCCCACGCCTGGGCCAGGCGCTGCTCGGGCGGCGCGCGACGCGCTACGTCGCGACTTCCGCCCTGGTCACCAACATGGCGGTGCATTTCAAGTGGGGCCAAGGCAGCTCGCTCGCCTGGGTCACCGCGCTCGACACCGGGCGGCCGGTCGCCGGCGCCACGATCCGCGTGACCGACAGCTGCTCGGGCCGCAAGTTCGGCGAAGGGCGTACCGACGCCAGCGGCGGGCTGCTGATCCGCGGCCTGCCCGATCCGACGGACGCGAGCGAGTGCGACCGCTCCGGCGCGGGCGCCTCGCCGCTGCTGGTGTCCGCGCGCAAGGGCGACGACATGTCGTTCGTCCTGACGAGCTGGAACGAGGGTATCCGGCCCTGGAACTTCGACCTGCCCTACGGCTCCGGCGCACCCGAGCCGGTCTTCCACACCATCTTCGACCGGACCCTGCTCCGTGCCGGGGAGACGGTGCACATGACGTACGTCTACCGCCGGCCCGCGCTGGCCGGCTTACGCTCGGGCGGGGCGATCAGGGGCATCCTCCAGTTCACGCACCGCGGATCGGACGTCGAGTTCGACCAGCCCGTCGCGCTCGACCGCAGGGGGATGGGCGAGAGCAGCTGGACGCCGCCGAAGGGTGCGCCCACCGGCGACTATGATCTCGCCATCAAGATCGGCGAGGACGTCCATTCGACCGGCCAGTCGATCCGCGTCGACGAATATCGCCTGCCGACGATGCGCGCGAGCGTGAGCGGACCGCGCGCACCCGTGATCCGGCCCCGGCGCGTGCCGCTCGACCTCTATGTCGGCTACCTGTCGGGCGGCGGATCGGCCCGCGCGCCGGTGCGCCTGCGCGCCGCGCTCGAGATGCTGAGCGACACGCCGGCAGGATGGGACGGCTGGACCTTCGGCGGGGTGCCCGTGAAGGAGGGCACGGTTTCGCTCGACGACGACCAGAACGACCTCGGCAGTACGCCGCCGCCGGCCGCGGTCACTATCCCGCTGTCGCTCGACGCACATGGCGCGCTGCGCACGACGATCGACGTCCCCGCGCTGGCGGACTCGGCCACGATGAGGGTCGAGATGGACTATGACGATGCCAATGGCGAGACGCTGACCGCCTCCACGTCGCTTCCGATCTACACCGCCGCCGTCCGCCTCGGCCTCAAGCCGGACGGCTGGATGCAGCGGTCGGGCGCGATGCGGCTGAAGGTCGCCGCGCTCACGCCCGATGGCCAGGTCGTCGCGGGCCCGCACGGCGCGGTCGCGCTCTACACACGCGAGATCTTGTCGGCGCGGCGGCGGCTGATCGGCGGCTTCTACGCCTTCGACAACAATGCCCGCACGATGCGGATCGACGCGCACTGCAGCGGCACCACCGATGCGCACGGCCTCGCCGACTGCGCGCTCGATCCGGGCGTCTCGGGCGAAGTGATCGCGGTCGCCACCACCAAGGACAGCCGCGGCAACGAGGCGCGGGCGGTCAGCTCGGTCTACCTGGCCGGCGACGACGACTGGTGGTTCGGCGGCGACAATGGCGACCGGATGGACGTCATCCCCGACGCCAAGTCCTACCGCGCCGGCGAGGTCGCCCATGTCCAGGTGCGCATGCCGTTCCGCAGCGCGACCGCGCTCGTCACGGTCGAGCGCGAAGGCGTGCTGTCGTCCTTCGTTACCACCATCTCGGGCAAGGATCCGGTGGTGGACGTGCCACTGCCGGGATCGTACGCGCCCAACGCCTACATCTCCGTGGTCGCGGTACGCGGGCGTATCGCCGGCTGGCGGCTGTGGCTCGCCGACTTTGCCCGGCGCTGGCATTTGCCCTTCTTCAGCCGCGACGGCGGCTACCCGACCGCCCTGGTCGATCTCGCCAAGCCCGCCTACCGCATCGGCATCGCCAAGGTCTCCGTCGGGTGGGACGCGCACCAGCTCAGGGTCGCGGTGCAGGCGGACCATGCCCGCTATCGCGTGCGCGACCATGCCCATGTCGCGGTGCGGGTGCTCGGCCCCGATGGGAAGCCGCCGCGGCAGGCGGAGATCGCCTTCGCCGCGGTCGACCCGGCGCTGCTCCCGCTCGCGCCCAACGACCGCGGGGACATTCTGGCGAAGATGATGGGCGAGCGCCCGCTGGCGGTGCTGACCTCGACCGCGCAGATGCAGGTGGTCGGCAAGCGCCACTACGGGCTGAAGGCGGTCGCCACCGGTGGCGGCGGCGGCGGCGACCTGTCGTCGCTCACCCGCTCGGATTTCAGGCCGGTGCTGCTGTGGAAGGGCCGGGTGAAGCTCGACGCGCAGGGCAGGGCCATCATCGACGTACCGTTCGCGGACGCGCTCAGCGCCTACAAGCTGGTGGCGGTCGCGACCGCCGGCGAGCAGCTGTTCGGCATGGGCAGCGCCGAGGTGCGCACGGTGCAGGACCTCACCATCTACGCGGGCGTGCCGCCGCTGGTCCGCTCCGGCGACTTCTACGGCGCGACCTTCACGCTCAGGAACGGCACCGACCGGCCGATGACGCGCAGCTGCAGCCGGCGATCGCGCGCGGCGCTCCGCTCACCGTGACGATCCCGCCGGGCGGCGCTGTGCCCGCGACGTGGCGCCTCACCGCGCCGCTGGGCATCGACAAGCTCCGCTGGACCGTCGCCGCGCGCTCGGCGGACGGCCGCGCGGTCGACCGCATGACGGCCGACCAGCAGGTCGTTCCGGCCGTGCCCGAGCAGGTCTGGTCGGCGACGCTGCTGCGGGTCGGTTCCGGCACCCGTGTGCCGGTCGGCCCGCCGGCCGGGGTGCGCCGCTACATGCTGGCTTACCCCTACGGCTGCTTCGAGCAGCGCCTGTCCAAGGCGGTGGCGCTCGGCGATCGTGCCGCCTGGGGGCGGCAGATGGAGGCGCTGCCGACCTACGTGGCGCGCAACGGCCTGCTCCATTACTGGCCGAACCCCGACGAGCCCGGATCGATCGCGCTCACCGCTTACGCCTTGTCGATCACCGCCGATGCCAACCTGCCCTGGCCCGACGCCGCCAAGGCCAGCCTGATTGAGGCCCTGCGCGGCGTGGTCGACGGCCGCATCACCGAGGAGGGCAGTGGGCCGGGCCAGACGCGCCTGCTACGCCTGGCGGCGCTGGCCGCGCTCGCCCGCAACGGGGCGGCCACGCCCGGGATGGTGGATCAGCTCGCCATGCCGCTCGGCGACATGCCGACCGCGGCGCTCGCCGACTGGCTGGTCACGCTCGATCGCGTGCAGGGTGTCGACCCGCGCCGCATTCAGGCGGCGGAGACGGCGCTGCGCAGCCGCATCGTCTACGAAGGCACGCGGCTCGACCTCACCGACGGCAGGAACGTGCCCTGGTGGATGATGGTCAGCGACGACGAGATGGCGCTGAAGGCGCTGCTCGCCATCGTCGGCCGGCCCGGCTGGGAAAGCGAGGCGCCGCGCATGATGATCGGCATCGCGCTCCGCCAGGCGCAGGGTCACTGGGACACGACCCCGGCCAATGCCTGGGGCACGCTGACGGTCGCCAAGTTCGCCCGCGCCTATCCCGGCAGCGCCGCCGGGCTCACCATCGTCACCCTGGGCGGGCGCAGCCTGAGCAGCAACGCGCTCCAGCCGCCCGCTCTGCATCTGCCGCTGCCGGCGCGGCCGGGCACGCTGCTGCTGCGGGCGCAGGATCA
>CAXTUG010000101.1:0-10081 GCA_964247375.1 uncultured Sphingomonadaceae bacterium | reverse complement strand
GCCGCCCGCCATCGCGCCGGATACCCGAAGGCTGCTGCACTATGACATGATGAACCTCGGGCCGGGTGCGGCGCGGAGCTGTGTCGCAGGTTCCTGCCTCGGCAGGCCGATTTACGGATGCGCTCTCAGAAACCGGCTGACCACGTCGGCCAACCCCGCACGGTCGGTATCCATCGCATTATGTTCCTGCCCGGGAAGCACCACGAGCTCGGCCGTCGGCAAGGCTCCCGCAAGGCGACGCATTGCAAGCCGCAATTCCGGTGAACCGGTTCGTTCGCCCAGCAGCAGCAGCGTTGGTATGCGGAGCGTTGCCGCCCGCACCGGGTCCCATCGATAGGCAGATAAGGCGCGGTCCTGCCGGATCGAGCCGCCGATGCTGGACACCATCGTCGTCCAGGCAGGACGCGCGCGCATCGCGGCAATCTCCTGCGACGTCAGATGAACCACCCCGCTCATGAACAGGGCGGTCGCGGCATCCCGATGCCCCGCTGCGATCAGACCTTCCATTCTCGCCAGCACGTCCGCGTGGTCGGCGTTTGCCATGGGCGGCTCGTAGAGCAGGAGCCGGGTGATCTTTGGAGTAAGGAACGCGGCCTCGTAAGCGATCACGCCGCCGAAGGAGTGGCCAAGCACCGCGACGGGACGGCCGCGCGACTCTGCCACGGCCGCGACATCCTCAGCCTCTCTCGCCAAGCTGTACGAAGCGCCGTCGCCGCTCTCGCCATGGGCTCGCCGGTCCATGGCGCAGACGGTGAGGTCGCGCTGCAGATACGGCAACATCGGCGTCCAGCGCGTCCGATCGCCTGTACCTCCGTGAACGATAAGGAGCTCAGGACCGGATCCTGCGCATGCGAATACGATCTGCGTACCATCTCTGGAGCGGACCCGGCTCACGCCCGTGTCCGCTGCCCTTGCGAGTTGAGGCAGCGTCAGGGCCAAGAACCCGAAAACTGTCGCGACGAGCCGCGTCATGGCCACGCTCCGCACGCAAGTTCAGCGCACCAGCATAGCGAGCGAGATGCAGGGTGACTATCGTCCAAGCTGCCGCATCATTCCTGATCCCCCGAGTCATCATCTTAAAGATGACGCTCCGTGGCAATCATCGGCAATCCCGCGGCCAACCATCGGCTCCCCATCATGGCTCGCGGAGCGGGCTGCCGCTAACTCATCGGCATCTTTCCATTCAATCGGGAGCTTGAACAATGATGAGGATGCTCGATGTCGCAGCTTGCGTTCTGGCGGCGAGCACTGCCGCCCTCGCCTCTCAAGCTCAGTCCGCCATGCTCGCATTCTCCGGATCGGCGACGGCGCCTGCGATGACGTTTCCCGATGCAGGCTGCGGGCCGCTGCCGTATCACGGCATCATATCCGCAGCCGCCTCGTCGGCCACCTCGAACCTCGGCAACTTTACCTACAGTCACGATGCCTGCACCGGCGGCACGTTGCTGCCGCCATTCTTCGGCACGTTCGTCCTCGACTTTGCGGGCTCGACGCTGACCGGATCCTTCGCCGGCCTGTCGGTTCAGAACAGCGCGAAGCCGTTCATCTACGATCAGGTGTCGAATTATCTGATCACCGGGGGAACAGGAAAATTCAGCGGTGCGAGCGGCGCTTTTGCCAATATCGGGTTCGTCGATCTCAGCAATGCACCCCCATCGCGGCTGACGTTCAACTTCGCCGGCACGATCAACGCACCGGCGGTACCCGAACCGGCGAGTTGGGCACTGCTGGTTGCGGGGTTTGGCCTGATCGGCGCGACGATGCGGACGCTCCGCGACAGCCTCAGAATGCCCTCGTCAACCCGAACTCGGTTCTGATCCGGCGATAGCCATACAGGCCGATGTTGCTGCGATTGCGTTCGCCTGTGATGCGAACGAGCAGGGCGAATTCGCCCAGATGCAATCGCCGGAAGGTTGCGCCGATACTGGCACGGTAGAGGCTGTCGATGCGTCTGGCCGTAAAGAGCGACAAGCGCTCGTCCGCTTCGAGTCGGCCGTAAGCGGCGGAACCGATAAGCGTCACCGCGCCAAGGTCGCGATAGCCGACGAGGGTCAGTTGTCCTCCCGTCGAGGCATAGCCGGGATCGCGAAGAGCTTGCCGCTCCAGGGCGAGCGATCCGCCGATACCCGAACGGTTCGACAGGGCACGCTCGTAGCTGAGCGTCGCGGCATAATCGTTGCCGCCGAGATGGCGGTTCAGCCGGTTGATCACCGCGCCGATGCTGGTGCCGGCGCGCAGCTGTGCGCGTTGGCCGAGCGGGTGCAGCCAGTCGAGCGATAAGGAGAGCGTTCGCGAGAAGGGCCGATCGCCGTACCAGCGCCAGGTCGGACCGAAGCCGGTGGTGAGACGATCCGCGCCCAGGCTGAACTCCGGCCCCACCGCGATGCCGAAAGCGACATCGTCGAACTGACCATGGCGGTAGAGTTCGGCCGATCCCGAAACCCTGGCCAGCAAGTCCGCCGAGCGGCTCAGCCGCGCGCGGGCGTAGGCTTGGCCGCGTGCTGCCAGCCCGATGCCGGAACGCTCGCGGGCATCGCCGTCGAGCGAGAAGTCCCCGAGGACGGTGCCGAGCGTCTTGGAGCGCGTGGCGTGATTGATATTGCTGTCGGGCGCGAGCGCCAGCTCGACGGTGGCGCCGAGCCGCTTTCTTGCCCGGAGTGCTGCCGAGTAGCGATCGACGAACCGCGCCACGTCCGGCGGCAACCCGCCGGCCTGGGCTTCGCGCAATGCCTTGCGTGCGCCGGCCTCGTCACCCATCCGCTCGAGCACGCGGGCAAGCTCGAGGCGAATGCGCTGAGCGCCCGGATCCTCGTCGAGAATCTGGCGGAGCAGCAGCGCCGCAGCCGAGAGCCGCCCGAGCTGCGCGAGGATCATGGCCAGCCGGAACCGCGCCTCGCACCGCTTCCGCATGTCGGGATCGTGCATGAGCGCCCGGAGCGCCCGTTCGGCGATCCCGAACTCGCCTGCCAGCGCGGCGCGCTGCGCGAACTCGAACATCTGCGCGGCGGTCAGCGTGCGCTTGGCGGCAGTCGGGCGTTCCGCGGAGATCGGGGGCATTGCGGAAAGCGCGGTCGCGGCGAGAAGCGCCAGGCCGAGCATTCCCTACCGTTTACCCACCGCTACGCCCAGCACGCTCTGGTTCGGCCCGCCAGTCAGCTTGAAAGCAACGCCATATTCCTCGGCCGAGGGTCCGAAGAAGCCGCCGGAGAACGAGCCGGAGTAGCCCCCCGTCGGCGCATAGCTGCCGCTGGCGCCGGCACCCCTGATCGTGCCGGTTCCCGTGAACTTGCCCAGCACCGTTGTCGGCGCGGCCACGACGATGCGTTCGGTAACTTCGCGGCCGCGCAGGTCGAGGATCGACGTCACCCGTCCCGTAGCGAAGTCGGCGGTGAGCGAGGCCGGGCTGCCGTAAAGGCGGCGCGTGACGCCGCCGTCGACCCACAGTCCATCGGCAACGCCAGTATAGTTCGCAGTCCCGGAAGTCGGCATATGTGCGGCCGAGGTGAAGCTGCCGGCGGCGAAGAAGGTGATGGTATTGTCGTAAGGACCTATCGTGGTCTGATTGCCGAACGTCATGTAAGTCAGCGTGATCCCGACGCCCTTGCGCGCGAGTTCCAGATTCTCGGTGTATCCGCCTTTCGCGGCCTTCCTGAAGGAGTCGAACTCCGCCGTCGATCCGTCGACGTCCGCGGGCAGGAAGCCGGGTCCGCCAAAGCCGTTATAGTCCAGCGTGTATCTGTCCGGCCCCTCATAGGTCAGCGACAGCCCGACATGGTTCGGATCCTGGATACCCTTCACATTGGTAATGCCGGTGACCCGTGCCTTGTCGCCCGGCAGCTGCTGGACAGTAATGTCGGCACCCATGGTCACGTTTTCCGCATTGTAGGTCGTCGGCGGGCTTGCGCTCGGGAATGGCGGGACGGCAGCTGCGGGTGACGGCGTCGGAGATGGCGCGGGCGGAGGAGTGGGGATGGACGCGAGGGTGCCGCCGCCGCCGCAGCCGGCCACACTGAGGGATGCGGCCATGACGCCGGTCAGCGTTGGCGTGCGGAACGGCCGGCGCCAGGGCGTCGGGCGGTGTGCGTTCGCCATGCCGTCGGGAGCGGAGCAGAACGGGTCTCGTTGCGCGCGTGTGACGATGGAGCTAGATATTGCGTTCTTCGCCATGTTCACGGCCATTCTCCCGGTCCGAGGTTCCAGCCAATGCTGTCCCTGCCCGACCCGAGCGTGAATGATGCGGCGGCGATACTTGGCTGATGATTTGCCGATATGTCTCAGCCTGAGAGAGACGTCGGCCCTCCGAAGGCGGTGACATCGCAGGCACTCGCCTCGCGGCAGGCATTCAGGCTCGGCGAAACGACTGTCCGGCCTTCTCTGCGCACGATCGAATGGTCCGGCGGCCGATTGGTCGCCGAACCGCGGGTGATGCAGGTGCTGATGGCGCTGGTCGATGCGCATGGCGAGGTTCTCACCCGCGATCACCTTACGCACGCCTGCTGGGCAGGCCGCATCGTCGGAGATGACTCCATCAACCGCGTGATCGGCGAGCTGCGCCGGATCGCCCGGGAAACGGAAGACGGCTTTTCCGTCGAGACGATCCCGCGCGTCGGCTATCGGCTGGTCGGAACGGTTGGCCCGCTACCGGAGGCGGTCATCAGAACCGGGCGGCCCGTTCTGGGCTCGCGCCGGGCGCTGCTCCTGTCCGGACTGGCGATGGCAGGTCTTGCCGGCTCGGGATTGTGGTGGCTGCGGCGTGATCAGCGCGATCCCCGCGCCGCTGACCTGACCGCCGAGGGACGCAACGTCTTGCGCGAGGACTGGCCCGACGAGGCGCCACGGGCCGTGCGTCTCTTCCGGCAGGCGGTCGCCATCGAACCCCGCAATGCCCAGGAATGGGGACTGCTGGCGATCGCTTGGCGCAACGTCGCGGAGGGCGCGTCGCCCGAGCAGACCAGCGCCGCCGTCGCGGCTTGCGAGGACGCCGCGCGGCGCGCGCTGGCGCTCGATCCGCGTCAGGCCGACGCCCTGGCCGCACTCGCAGCGCTGCACCCCTATTTCGGCGATTGGGCAACCGTGGAAGACAAGCTGCGCGGCGTGCTGGCGATCGATCCCGCCAATGTAACCGCGCTCACGCACCTGATGACGCTGCTGCAGTCGGTTGGGCGCGCGCGCGAATCGTGGGCGTTGAACGCGCGTGCGCTGGCGGTGGAGCCGCTTTCGCCGCCCAACCTGTTTCGCAAGGCGCTCAAGCTCTGGATTTTCGGACGCGTGGCCGAGGCCGACCTGGTGATCGATCGCGCGCTTCAGCTCTGGCCGCTTCATCCGGCGGTCTGGACCGCTCGCCTCTACATCTTCGCCTTCACCGGGCGGCCCGACGCAGCCCTGAGGATGATCGGCGGCGAGGCGCCGCGGCCGCGCGGCTTCACCATGGAGACGGGACGGCTCTGGACGACCTCGCTGACGGCGCTGCGGAACGGCCGGCCGGACGATCTGGCACGCGTGCGGGAAGAGATCATTCCGGCAGCATCGCAGGGCTTCGCCGTCCAGGCGATCATGATCCTGTCGATGCTCGGCCTGGTCGATGCCGCCTTCGCCGTCGCCGACGGGTTCCTCCTGCGAAAAGGGCCACTGGTCGGCTCGCTCTGGCCGGCGCGGGATCAGATGCCGGTCAACGACCAGCCATGGCGGCGAACCATGAGCCTGTTCACGCCCGCAACCGCCTCGATGCGGGGTGATCCGCGCTTCGCCGCACTGTGCGACGGGATCGGTCTCACGAGCTACTGGCGGCGGCGCGGCATCGGCCCGGATGCCTTCCTGATGAACGGTCAGAAGCGCGCTTCCGCGCTCAGTCCGAACTCGCGCGGATCACCGGCGGTGCCCGAGGTTCCGAACGGCGGGTAGCGATACGTCAGGTGGAACTCGTCGAATGCGTTGCGCAGATAGCCGGACAAAGTGAGGCGCCCGGCGGTCCAGCTCGCCTTGGCATCGATTGTCGTCGATCCGCCGACGCGCAGGTCCGCCGTCTCGGCATCGTCGCTGAAGTAGCGACCATTGTGGCGCATCTGCGCTGACAGCCGGAGGGCGGGTATGGGCCGCCAAGCCATCGTCGCTGTGGCGGACAAGCGGGGCGAGCGCTGGAACTGCTTGTCGAGCAGCGGATCGGTCGGCGTAATCGTTCGGGTGATCCGTGTGTCGAGCAGGCCGATCGCCGCGCCGAGCGTGAAGCGTCGGTCGGGCTGCCACTCGGCCTGAGCTTCAAGTCCGCGACTGAACGCGCGCGGTGCGTTGGCGATCTCCTGAAAACCGGCGACCTGCCCGTCGGGCGTCACGATCGTCCGGTCCTGCGGACGCTGACTGTCGTACATCTTGTAGTAGAAGGCGTTCGCGGACAGGCTGAGCCTACCGCCCGCCATCGTCACGCGGGCGAATGCCTCGAAATCCCAGAGGGACTCCTCGCGAAACTCTTCCGTGATCCGCCGACGCAGATCGAGCGTGGTGCCGCCGGGATTGTAGGCCCGCTGCGCGAAGACGCCGATCCTCGTGCCGCCGGCAGGCTCGTAGGCGAGCGAGATCTTCGGCAGCCATGCATCGAAGGCATGGTGATAATCGAGGGCGAGCGCGGCCGCTCCGCCGGCCAATCCCCCGGATCGATCCTGCCGGTCGCGCTGGTAGCGCAGCCCGGTCGCGAGCGTCAGCCTCGGCGCGAACCGCCAACTCGCCTCGCCGAACAGCCCCAGACCGTTCTGCCGGTCCGTGAACCTGCCCTGCCCAAGGCGGACGGCGGTGAGATTGATCGTCTGGTGCAGCGACGTGCGCTGGTAGTGAACGCCGCCCGTCAGTCGAAGCCGGCTGCCGTGCCGCCAGTCCACCACGGTCTCTGTCGAGACGTCGCGTCCGCCGATCCGCGTCTCGCCCAGTCCCGGCGGCGCGAAGCGCCTGATCGCCGCGTCGCCGAAGCTGGTCGTGGTCTTTGCGGCGAGGCCGGGCCGCAGCTTATAGTCGAGCGTTCCGCTCAGCGAATCGACGTTGACCCGGAACACGCCGTAGGTCGCGTTCGGATCGCGCCGCCTGCGGAACGGCTGCTCTACGCCTTCGACCTGCGGCATGCGCGAGCTGACATGGGCGTAGGTCAGCTCCAGCCTGGCGCCGGGCAGGATCTGCGGTTCGGCAAGCAGCTTGAGGCGCACGAGCTCGGAGTTGTCGCGGTTGGGATCGATGCCTTGCGCGCTGGACGTGATCCTGGTCGACGTGCGGCTCCGGCGAACATCGCCCGAGAGCCGGAACGCCAGCTCCTTGCCCGCAAGCGGGCCCGAGATCACGCCCGACGCTTGGCGCGTGGCGAAATTGCCGGCCAGGAGGCGGACCCGGCCGTGCCAGTCGTAGGTCGGGTCGGCGGTCGCGATGAAGATCGCACCGGCGATCGAGTTCTGTCCCTGGGTCGTCGTCTGCGGACTGCGATACACCTCGACCCGCGCCACATCCCAGATCGAGGCGAGCCCGAAGGCCAGTTCGTTGTAATTGACCGCGCGGCCGTCTACCGTCAGCGTCGCACGCGGCCGGGCACCGCCGAGAAAGGCGGCGAGGTCGCGAAGCACCCCGGTCGTGTCCTCCCCGCGGATCGTGGGCCCGTCGCCTCCCGAGCCCAGCTGCACATTCGGGATCGTCGCGAGCACCTGTTCGAGGCGATCGGGCGCAGCCTGAATGTCGATCGATCGATCGGTGGCGACCACCACACTGGACGATGTCTCCTCCAGTCGGCGGGGGACGCGCTCTCCGGTGACTATGATCTCATCGCTGTCGGGCAGCCTGGGCATGATCGAGGGATCGATCGCAGTCCACGACGCCAGCAGCAGGCAGACGTTCATTCGACGACCCCGAACGGAACGCGCGACGAACAGCTCGCTGCCCGATCAGATGAGGCTGACGATCCATGGTCCACGCCTTCCCCTCTCGGCAGAGCTGGCCCGCTCCCACCAACTCAGTCGCAGAAGCGGAGGTGGCGTCGCATTGCGTTATACCGCGGCTCTCCCCGGTGAGGGATGGTCTTTATGCCACTGCGAATAAGCTTTCTGATTAAGCCGGATCGGTGAAGTGCGTACGTTCAACGAGCGGCGCGTATCGACCACAAAGCTGCTCCAACACACTCATAAGATGAGCAAAACTCTTTATAGACAAACGGCTTCCTTAAGAAAGCGCGATGGCGCCCGGCAAGGGCCGAGATCAGCAAAGGCTGCCGTTACTCTGCCGTTCCTGCAACCTATTTTGTGCCCTCACCCGCCGGCAGGTGCATCGGCGGAACGGTCACCACCACGCTGGTGCCCGCATCCGCCGCGGAGGTGGCGAGCGTCACGCGGTACTTGCCGCCGGCGACACGGAAGCCCGGCCGCACGCTGTCCCACGTCGCCAGCAGCCGCGGATCGACCGTGACGCTCGCGCCCTTCGACTGGCCCGGCTGCAGGTCGAGCTTGGCGAAGCCGCCCAGCCGCTTCGGCGCCTCCCAGCCGCCCGCCACCGGCGAGACGTAGATCTGCGCCACCTGCTTGCCGGCGACGCTGCCGCTGTTGCGCACGGTGAAGCTGGCGGTGATCGTGCCACCCTTGGCCGCGGCGCGCAGCCCACCCTGCGTGAAGCTGGTGTAGGACAGGCCGTGTCCGAACGGGAACAGCGGCGTGATCCCGTTCTTGTCGAACCATTTGTAGCCGACCGCGGCGCCCTCGGTGAAGCGTACGTCGAAGACCTGCTTCTCCGGATATTGCTCTCCGTCGATCGACGCGCGCGGCCAGTCCGTCGCCGCCCGCCCGAACGTCGCCGGCAGGTGGCCCGACGGGTTGACCCGCCCGGTCAGGACGCGCGCGATCGCCTCGCCGCCCTTGCTGCCGGGATACCAGGCCTCGACCGCGCCCTTCACCCGATCGATCCACGGCATCAGCACCGGCCCGCCGGTCTCCAGCACCACGATCGTGTTGGGGTTCGCGCGTGCGACCGCGTCGACCATCGCGTCCTGATCGTCGGGCAAGGTCAACGGGAAGTCGAGCGACTCCGCCGTCCACTGCGTCACGAACACGATCGCGACGTCGGCGTCGCGTGCTACCGCCGCGGCACGGCCGAGGTCGCCGCCGCTGGCCCACGAGATCTTCGCGTCGGGCCGCTCCGCCCGCAGCGCCTTCAGCGGCGAGGACGGAGCGTAGACGTGCGGGCCGGGCCACTGCTTCGGACCCTCCCCCTTCACCGCCGATCCGCCGCGCGGGAACACCTGCGCCGATCCGCCGCCGGTCAGCACGCCGACATCGGCGTGGCCGCCGATGATCGCGATCCGCCGGGCCGATCCCGCCAGTGGCAGGACATGGCCGTCATTCTTGAGCAGCACGATGCCCTCCTCGGCATCGGCCTGGGAGACCGCCTCGTGCGCGGCATAGTCGATCGGGTTGTCCGCGGTCGGCGGAGTGTCGACCGCGCCGGAGGCGATCAGCGCGCGCGCGATGCGGCGCACCTTGTCGTCCAGCACGCGCTGCGGCACCCGTCCGTCGGCGATCGCCGCCTTCAGCTTGTCGCGCCAGACATAATCCTCCGCGTGCTGCACGCCGGCCTCCTGGTCGAGGCCGTTCAGCGCATTCTTCACCGTGTCGTGCATCGCGCCCCAGTCGGACATGACGAAGCCGCGATAGCCCCAGTCGCGCTTCAGCACCTTGTTGAGCAGCCAGTCGTTCTGGCACGCCCACTCGCCGTTCACGAGATTGTAGCCGCACATGACCGATCCGGGCTGACCCTGCTCGATCGCGAACTGGAAGGCGAGCAGGTCGGAGATGCGTGCCGACGGCTCGTCGACCAGGATGTTCACGCTGGTGCGGCGCGTCTCCTGATCGTTGAAGGCGAAGTGCTTGACGGTCGTGATGATGCGGTTGGACTGGATGCCGCGCACGATCGCGCCCACCATCGTGCCGGCGAGCAGCGGATCCTCGCCGCCATACTCGAAGTTCCGGCCGTTGCCGGGCTCGCGCAGCAGATCGACCCCGCCCGCCAGCATCGTGTTGAAGCCGGCGGCGCGCGCCGCCGCGCCGCTAATCGCGCCCCCGCGCCCCGC
>CAXTUG010000100.1:6851-10197 GCA_964247375.1 uncultured Sphingomonadaceae bacterium | reverse complement strand
CGCGCTCGCCATCGGCCTGACTATCGGCGCCGAGCTCGACATCATGGCCTACATGATCTCGCGGCATTTCGGGCTGGCCAGCTTCACGCGCCTGTACGGTCTGTCCTATGGCGGGATGATCCTGGCGGGAGGGCTGAGCCCACTGCTGATCTCGCTCATCGACACCGCGGCGAGCTACGATGCGGCGCTCCTCCTCTCGGCCGCCGGCCTCGCGGGCAGCGCCTTCCTGCTGCTCCTGATCCCGTCGGCCCGGAGCGCATGATGCCGCCCGATCACCGGCGGGCTTAAGCTCCCTCGCAGACGTTCGCGCGGGCGAGCGGCCGCGCAGGCAGGCGCACGGAGGACCTCATGCGTCGGGGATCGGCCCTGCCGCTCACGGACCCCGGTGCGCGACGAGCTTGACGAAGACCTCGCTGATGCGTTCGTCGACCGCGCGCAGCCGTACCGTCAGCGCGTCGAGATCGGCGGCCAGGCGGCCGACCTCCTCGTCCGCTGGCGGCTGGACCGTCAAGAATACCAGGACCAGTCGTGGCCCGAGGTGCAGCGTGCGCAGGTCCGAGCAGGCGAGCGTGCCCGCTTCCGACACGAGCACCCGCTGCAGCGCATCGCGCAGCGGAAAGGCGACCGGTTCGCCGGCGACGAGCCGCCGCGTCGCGCCGGCAATGACCCATGAGGTACCGACCAGCAGCACGCCGATGCCGATCGACGCGGCGCCGTCCGCCCAGAGAAGCCCCATCCACGCACTGCCGGCAATGCCGACGGCCGCGATGGCGATGCCCGTCAATGCCGCCATATCCTCCAGCAGGCTCTCGTACAGGTTCGGATCCTTGGACAATTTGATGAAGCGCCACAGGCCGATCCGCTCGCCGGGCGCGGGGTGGCGCGCGATGATCCGTTTCGCCTCGCGATAGCCCACCACCAGCGAGCTGCCTTCGAAAGTGGCGGCGAGCGCGAGCACGGCCATACTGAGCGCGGGGGCGCGGATCGGCGTCGGATGGCGCAACTGCTGCACACCCTCCCACAGCGAGACGCCACCACCGGCGAACAGCACCATCACCGCGACGATCGACGCCCAGAAGTAGATTTCACCGCCATAGCCGAACGGGTGACTCTCGTCGGCTGGCGCCCGGCTGCGGCGATTGCCCGTGAGCAGCAGCACCTGATTGACGCAATCGGCCGACGAGTGGATCGCCTCGGTCAGCATGGCGCTGGAGCCGGACAGGGCTGCCGCAACATATTTGGATATTGCAACCAGCACGTTGCCGGCAAGCGCGGCGTAGACCACCCGCGTCGATCCGTCAGCCACGGCCGATCCTATCCGGTCTGCCGGCAGAGCGGCGTTGGCCATCCCGACCCTCCTGCCTCTGGTATGTCCGGCTATTCATCCTGCAGCATCCGGTGCGAACACGCACGCCTTCTGCCGGGCATCGGGCCTTCCCGCCACAACGATCGACGTCGGGGACGCGATCAGCACCAACCCCAGAAACCAAAATCTTTTTAGATAATATTGACAGCCGTTGCCCCGCCGCTTCTAGCGTCCATCCTGCTGCGGAAGACGGCGGGAGAGGCGCATGCCGAACATTGACGATGGGACGTCGAACGAAACGGGTCTGATACCGGCATCCCCGCGCCGGGCGCTCTCATCATCCTTCCCCATGATGACCTCGCGCCGCGGTCTGCTCGGCGGTGCGGCGCTGGCCGGTTTCGGCTTCGGTGCCGTAGCGGCGGCGATGCCGCAGCGGCGGCAGCCGCGCATCGAGCGGCACGCGTCCGGCTTTCGGCTCCACGTCGGAAACGAGGCGATCGACGTCAGCCTCCCGATGGCTGGTGTAGCGAGCATCGTCCAGTGCCCCGCCGTGCGCCTGCCCGCAGCACGAGGCTTGTTCGCCGACCGCCGTTCCGAGACCGCTCCGGTTCGCTTCGCGGAGACGAGCCGCCGCCTGCGGGTCATCGGCCCGGACATCATGGTGGAGGTCGACAAGGCGACCGGCCTGCTCCGTTTCCTGGACTCCGCGGGTCGCGCACGCCTGACCGAGAGCGCCCCGCCCGCGCCGATCGCCGGCGTTGCCGCGACACGGCGGCAGGGTTTCGCGATCGGCGAGCGCGACCGGCTGTTCGGCCTCGGACAGTTCCGCGCGCCGGTGGCGGACTATCGCGGGCAGGACGTGTTCCTCGCGCACGCCAACAGCGACGCCGTGAACCCGTTCCTGAACTCGACCGGCGGCTGGGGGCTGCTGTGGGAGACGAACTGCGCCACTCACTTCCGCTCGCGCGGGCGGGACATCGGCTTCCACGCGCTCGCCGGCGAGGTGATCCGCTATCATGTCTGCCTGGGCGACGACATGGACGGCGTGATCGCCCGCTACCGCGCGCTGACCGGTGCCGCCGCGCTGCTGCCGAAATGGGCCTACGGCTATTGGCAGAGCAAGGAACGCTACGCCACCCAGGCCGAGCTGACCGGCGTCGTCGACGAATATCGCCGCCGCAACCTGCCGCTCGATGCGATCGTGCTCGACTGGCGCTACTGGGGCGAGAATGAACGCTTCAGCGGCATGACCTTCGATCCCGCCATCTTTCCCGATCCGCGGGCGATGACCGATCACGTGCACCGCCAGGACGTGCACATCCTCGCCTCGGTCTGGCCCGCCTTCGGGCCGAACACCGCCATCTACCGCGACATGGCCGACCGCGGTTTCCTGTTTTCAGCGAAGCACTGGAGCGGCGGGCGGGTGTTCGACACGAGCTCCGCCGCCGCCCGCGCCCTCTACTGGCAGCACATCAAGCGCGGACTGATCGACGCCGGCATCGACGGCCTGTGGACCGACGGCAACGAGCCGGAATTCCAGTCGACCGGTGAGCGCTACGGCACCGCGGCCGCATTCGAGGCGAACGGCACCAGCGCCGCCGGCCCGATCGACCAGAATTTGCTCACCTTTTCCTGGTACCAGGCGAAGGGCTTGAGCGAGGCGATGGCGCGGGACGTGCCCGCCAAGCGGCCCATCATCCTGAGCCGCTGCGTCTATGCCGGCCAGCAGGCATTCGGCGCGATCACCTGGTCGGGCGACATCTTCGCCGGCTGGGGCACGTTGTCGGACCAGATCCTCGCCGCACAGCAGTTCGCGATGGCGGGCAATCCGTGGTGGACCTGCGACATTGGCGGTTTCCTCGTCAACCACCGCTACCCGGACGGGTTGAGCGACCCGGCCTACACCGAATTGTACGTCCGCTGGTTCCAGTTCGGCGCGTTCCTGCCGATCTTCCGCGCGCACGGCACGCACGTCCCGCGCGAGCTCTGGCAGTTCGGCGCGCCGGGAACGCCGGTCTACGACGCGCTGGAGAAGGCGCG
>CAXTUG010000100.1:3899-6841 GCA_964247375.1 uncultured Sphingomonadaceae bacterium | reverse complement strand
TCGGCACGCCCGTCTCGGAGTGGTTCCGAGGGCCGCTGGGCGACGCGCTGGAGAAGGCGCTGCGGCAGCGTTACGCGCTGCTGCCCTACTTCTACGCGCTGGCGGCCGAGGCGGCGACCGCCGGCGGCACGCCGCTCCGCGGCCTCGCGATGGACTTTCCGCACGATTCGCGCTGCGCGGAGGAGAAAGCCGCCTTCATGGTCGGGCGTGACCTGCTGGTGCGCGTGGTGGATCGGCCGCTGTTCCACGTCGGCGCCAACATCCAGGAATTCCTGCCCAGCCGCGCGGTGCAGGGCGTGGCGGCACCGGCGGCACAGGTCGACTTCTACGAGGGCGCCGACTTCGGCCGGCAGGTCGCGTCGCGGCCGACCGACGAGATCAAGATGAGCTGGTCGGGCGACCTGCCGTTCGCGCTGGCGGGCAAGCCCTACTCGGTGCGATGGACCGGCAGGCTGGTGCCGGAGGAGGACGGGCAGCACACGCTGGTGGTGATGGGCAAGGGCGCCATCCGTCTCATCCTGGACGGGCGCACGGTGATCGACGGAACCAGCCGTGCGGCCGCCGCGGACGGTGCCGACGGCGCGGTGTCGTTCAAGGAGCATGCCGGCGACGCCCGCTTCGAAGTGCCGCTGACGCTGGCGCGCGGCCGCGCCCGCAGCTTCACGCTGGAGCAGCGGCAGCCCACCGCCGACGCCGTGAGCCTGTGGTTCGAGTGGATCACGCCGTCGCAGCGGCGGCGCATGACCCTGCCGGACGAGAAGGCGGTGGAGGTCTACCTGCCCGCCGGACAGGATTGGTACGACTTCGCCGGCGGCGATCGCCACGAGGGCGGCCGAACGATCAGGGTGGTCGCACCGCTCGACCATATGCCGGTCTTCGCGCGCGCCGGCGCGATCATTCCGATGACGCCCGGCATCGACCGCGCCGCCGCGCGGCCCGAAGCGATCGACCTCCGCATCTATGACGGGCGCAACGGCAGTTTCACGCTCTACGACGACGAGGGTGACGGTGCCGGTTACCGCAGCGGCGCCGCCGCGCGTATCCCGCTCCGCTGGGACACGCGGTCGCGGATGCTCAGCATCGGCCCGCGCGCAGGCAGCTATCCCGGCATGCCGCAGCGGCAGATGCTGCGCGTGCAGCTGATCGACGGGCGGACGTCCCATCCGGTCCGATCGGTCCGGTTCGACGGCGCCGCTCAGACCATGTCATGGCCGGCCTGACCCTAGATCAGACCGGCGCGCCGTGGAGGTCCGCCAGATAGTCCCGGATCGGCGTCGCGCGGGCGACCTGATCGGCGATGCGGCCGCGTATCCGCGCCAGGGCGCCGTGCAGCTGCTCGGTCGTGAAATAGTCGGCGAGCGGGTCCCACGCGGCCGGCAGCACGTCGAGCCCTTCGTAGATCGAAATCCAGCTCGGATCGAGGAACGATTCCCACTCGTAGCGCACGAAGCGGCCGCGGGCGCGGAACAGGCGCAGCTTGTGCGCGAGCGGCTCCGGCAGGCTCAGCGCGCGGCAGGCATCCCACATCGGCTCACCGTGCCGGCCGTTCGCGACGTAGTGCAGCAGCAGGAAGTCGCGGATTCGCTCATATTCCAGCGCGGTTGCGCGGTTATACTCGTCGGCGAGCGCGGGATCGAAGCGGCGGTCCGGGAACAGCCCGATCAGCTTCTCGATGCCGGTCTGGATCAGCGTGATGCTGGTTGATTCCAGCGGCTCCATGAAGCCGGCGGCGAGGCCCAGCGCGACGCAGTTGCGATGCCAGAACCGCTCGCGCCGACCGGTGGTGAAGCGCAGGATGTTGGGCTCGGCCAGCGCCTCGCCCTCCAGCGTCGCGCGCAGCGACGCCACCGCCTCGTCGTCGGAGATGTGCCGGCTGGAATAGACGTAGCCGTTGCCGACGCGGCTGGTGAGCGGGATGCGCCACATCCAGCCTGCCCGGTGCGCGGTGGAGCGGGTATAGGGAGTCAGCCCATCGGCCCCGTGCGCGCACGGAATGGCAACGGCGCGGTCGCACGGCAGGAGATCGCTCCAGTCGACATAGCCGGTCTCGAGCGCGCCGCCGATCAGCAGGCCGCGGAACCCCGAGCAGTCGATGAACAGGTCGCCGGAAATGGTGCCGCCGTCGCGCAGGCGCACCGCGTCGATGTTGCCGCTGGAGCCGTCCAGCGCCGTGTCGACGATCGTCCCCTCGACGTGGCGCACGCCGCGCGCCACCGCATAGTCGCGCAGGAACGCCGCATAGCGGCCGGCGTCGAAGTGCACCGCCCAGTTGAACGTATTGAAGTCGTTGCCCGTCTCGACCGGCGGCGGCGCGAAGCGCTCGGCGTAGGCAAGCGCGGTGGCCAGACAGTAGTCCGCGAGCGGGCCGACCTGCTCGGAAGCCCGCAGCTTCAGCCAGTAATGGTGGAAGGCGACCCCGCGCGAGGCCATGCCGTACAGGCCGAACGGATGGAAGAAGCGGTGGCCCTCCCGACGCCAGCCGACGAAGTCGATGCCGAGCTTGATGGTGCCGTGGGTCGCGCGCATCACCTCCTGCTCGGTGACGCCTAGGTCGCGGAAATAGTCGCGGATGCCCGGCACGGTGGCTTCGCCCACGCCCACGGTGCGGATGTCGGGCGCCTCGACCACGGTGATGTCGACCGCCTGCCGCTCCAGGCGCCCGACCAGCGCGGCGGCGGCCATCCAGCCGGCGGTGCCGCCGCCCACAATCACGATCGATCGGATGGCATTCTCCGCCTCGGCGTGGACCGCATCGGCCATTACTGTTCCTGAAATTCGATCACGTCGGCTCTAATCATCGTCATTGTGAGCGGAGCGAAGCAATCCAGATCGTGCCGACACGCTGGATTGCTTCGTCGCTGCGCTCCTCGCAATGACGAAGTGGGCGTTTTCTCACTCTGCAGCAATCCTACCGGCAAAAAGATCCCGCCGCGGCCCTGCAG
>CAXTUG010000100.1:0-3889 GCA_964247375.1 uncultured Sphingomonadaceae bacterium | reverse complement strand
CGCCCGGCCCCGGCCCCCCGCGGCCCAGGCAGGGTACCCTAGAATTTGACGCGCACGCCGGCCGAGTAGCGCCGCTCGTAGATGTTGTTGTAGGCGCGCTCGTCGGTGAAGGTCAGGTAATATTTCTCATACTCGCCGGTCAGGTTCGATCCCTGTGCGAATACCGTAACGTTCGGTGTCACGTCGTAGCTGACCGACGCATCGATATAGTTGGTCGGCCGCTGGTAGAGCTCCAGCCCGGTCAGGCCCGCATAGTTGGTCTGCACCGCACGCTTGGAGCGATAGTTCCACGCCACGCGCGCCTGCAGCCCACCGCCCTGATAGTAGAGCGCCGCGTTGGTCTGGATCTTGGAATTGTCCTGGAACGGGATGCTGCGTCCGGCCAGATCCTCGTCGCCCGACTTGGACGGCGAGTAGGTGAAGTTGGCGTCGATGCCGAAATCCGACAGGAAGCCCGGCAGGAAGCCGAGATCGCCGAACGACTGCTTCCAGCCGAGTTCGAAGCCCTTCAGCGTTCCGCCCGATCCTTGTACCGGCGTGTTCACCACCACCGTACGACCGCGCACCACGCCGTCATTGTCCGGGAGGTCGTTGCGGGTAGTCGTGCCGTTCTGGATGAAGCTCTGCACGTCGATGTAGAAGAAGGCGAGGCTGATCAGGCTCGCTTTGCCGATATAATATTCGGCCGACAGGTCGAAATTGTCCGCACGCCACGGATCGAGTTTGGGGTTGCCGTTGGAGTTGCCGCTCTGGATCTCGAACAGGCCGCTCGACGTATTGAGCGCGTAGTTCAGGTCGAGACCGCCGCCCCACTGATTGAGGTCGAGCAGCGTCATCGTCTTGGTATAGGCGAAGCGCAGCTTCAGCTTCGGCGACACGTCCAGCGCCACGTTCACCGCCGGCAGCACGTCGGTAAAATCGCGCTTGGTGATGACGTCGCCGATGTCGAGCGGCGCCACGCCGTACGGGCGGGGCGAGCCGGTCAGGTTCTGCTGGATGTTGAGCTTGGTCTGGATCACCCGGACACCGAAATTGCCGCTGATCGGCAGCCCGATATCGCCGTTGAAATTTGCCTGGACGTAGCCCGACGTTTGCTTGACGCCGACGCCGTAGGAACGGCCCGGCAGCTGCGTCTCGACATTGCCCGGGTAGAAGCTGTTCTGGAATGCGACCGCGTCATCCTGCGCGTGAGGATCCAGCACGTAGACGTCGGGCAGACCCGAACCCGGCAGGTGATATTTCTTCACTTTGCCGCCGAAGCTCTGGTCGGTCGCCTTGCGGGTCAGGCCGGCGGTATAGGGCCGGAAGGTCGAAACGCCGTTTACCAGCGTGGTGTCGCCGGCAGTGCAGACCGCGTCGCCCAGATTGACGTCGAACGCCTTCCACTTGACGAGGCAGCCGTTCGGATTGGACGCGCCCTGGCCGGCATAGAGCGGCGCCGCCCGCTCGAACTCGTCGTCGGTGACGTGCCGGTCGCTGTAGCGCGCGCCGAACTCCACGTTGAAATTGTCGGACAGCTTGTACTCGCCGTCGGCGCGGACGAGCTTCAGCGTGCCCTTCTTGCGGAAGTTATTCTCCGACGAGATCGTCTTCAGCGCGTAATTGTTGATGTCGCCCAGTTCCGCCGTCAGCTGCTGCGGCAGCGTGAAGATCGGCTGGTTGTGCGAGAAGTCGATCGTCTCCTGCAGCGAATTCAGGCCGGCCAGGCTGTTGACGAGATAGCCGTTGGGATTGAACGCGCGATCGCCGCCCAGCGCCGCCGGATAGTGGCCGACACCGTTCGGCTGCCACTGGAAGCCGTTCGACAGGTTGAACTGCGTGTAGCTCTGATTCTGGTTCTGGTGCGCCTTGCCGTAGATGCCGCGGATCGTGGCGGTGAACTTGCCGCCATTGTCCCACTTCAGCTGGGCATTGTAGTTCTGCGACTGCGACTTGGTGCGGATCGACTCAGAATAGGAATCGAAGTTGGGCAGGTCATATTGATAGACTTGCACCGTATTGAGGTTGTACGCGCCGCCGCTGCGCGGGATCGTCACACCCGTATCGCGCGACGCGGTCGGAATATACTCGCCCGCCTGCCAGTTGAGCTGATTGCTCTGGATTCCGGCGGTGCGGTCATACTGCGTCTGCTTCGTGAAGAAGCCGTCGGCGGTGAACTCCAGCGCGTCGCTGAACTCGGCCTGGACCGAGCCGTTGATGCCGAGCCGCTTGCGCTCCGTCTCCTTGTCCCAGGAGGTGAAGGTCTGTGGCGTCAGGAACACGTCCTTCGCGTCACCGTCGCCGTTCACGTCGACGCCGGTGATGGCGCCATTGGCACCGATCAGGCGCGTGCCGCGCGGACGGTTGTTGGGCGAGAAGCCGGTGCCCGAGGTTGCGTCGGCCGCGCTCTCGTCATGAACGCCGGCGCCGTAGCCCTCCTGGATGCCGTTGTGCAGGTTGGCCAGCCGCACGTCGGAGTAGGCGGCGGACAGGAGCGCACCGAACCGGTCGGAATGATAGCCGACCAGCCCGTTCAGATTCGGATCCTTGTGCTTGGTCTTGTCGCCATAGTCACCCTGCGCAGTGGCAGCCACGGTCAGCCCGTGCTTCAGGTCGAACGGACGCCGGGTACGCAGGTTGACCGTGCCGGTGATGCCGGCGTTCAGCAGGTCGGCCGTGGTCGACTTGATCACGTCGGCGCCGGCGAACAGCTGCGACGGGATGTCGTTGAAGTTCGGCTGGATCGAGCTGATCGAGTTGGCGCCGAGATAGGCTTCGCCGTTGAGGAGCGTCGTGACCTGCGGCAGACCGCGGATGTTGATCGCCGCGCCCTCGCCGGCTTCGCGGCGGATCTGCACGCCGGGAATGCGCTGCAGCGAGTCGGCGATGGTCACGTCCGGCAGCTTGCCGATATCCTCGGCCGAGATCGCGTCGACCACCGACGGTGCGTTGCGCTTGATGCTGATCGCACGCTCCTGCGAGGCGCGGATGCCGGTGACGACGATCTCGTCGGCGGCGTTGTCGGCCGGCACGGGCACGGCCGCATCGCTGGCCTGCGCACTCGGCGAGGCGGCGGAGCTGGCGGGCTCGTTGGCGATCACGCCCTGCGTCGTGGACGTCTGCTGCGCCAGGGCTGGTTGCGACGCGATGAAACCGGCAGCCGAGGTTGCCGTCAGTAGCAGCGCACGCGCGCTGAGCCGATGTCCAGTCAAGCTGTCCTCCTCTGTGATCGACGGGCTTTGCTGCCCGTCCTGTTATCGCTGCGGCGGACGCGCCGACGCACGACCTCCGTTGTTGCGTCCTTAAAACCGCTGGCCGGCATGACGCAAGGACTAAATAAAACAAATTTTATGAATAGCTCGGCGTAGGCGTTTTCTCATGTCCGCTGGCATTTCTGGCGGGGTTCAAATGCATGCGCGATCGGCCTAGGGCGAGATCATCATGGCCACGCTTCAGAAGTCCGCCGCAGCCGAACCGCTGCTCCCATCCGTCGACGACGTTCGTGCGGCCCATGACCGTGTACGCGGATCGATCGTGCGGACGCCTACGCTGATCAGCCGCACGCTGGGTCAGCTGACCGGCGCAACCGTCTACCTGAAGTTCGAGAACCTTCAGTTCACCGCCGCCTATAAGGAGCGCGGCGCGCTCAACAAGCTGCTGCAGATGGACGAGGCCGCGCGGGCGCGCGGCGTTATCGCGGCCTCGGCCGGCAATCATGCGCAGGGTGTTGCCTACCACGGCGCGCGGCTCGGCATTCCGGTGACGATCGTGATGCCGCGCACCACGCCCAACGTGAAGGTCACCCAGACCGAGGGGCACGGCGCCACCGCGATCCTCCACGGCGAGAATGTCGACGAGGCGCTGGCCCATGCCATCACCCTCGCCGCCGAGCAGGGCCTGACCATCGTCC
>CAXTUG010000099.1:0-10203 GCA_964247375.1 uncultured Sphingomonadaceae bacterium | reverse complement strand
GCGGCCCGTCGCTGGTGCCGTCGAACAGCCTGCCGCCCGCCGGGCAGCAGGTTCCGCAGTTAAGATGATGAATGCGCATCGGCCGGCTCCCCAATAACGATGTCTGAAGCGGAAGCTGCGGGATGATCCGCTGGGCCGCCCCGCGGGGAGAGGCGCCGCGCCGTTTGGGTGTCGATGGCTGGCTGAGTTCGGCGTGAGCGCAGCCAGGCAGCCAAAGAGCTGACGATGAGTATCGCCACGCCTGCGGCCGGTAAGACCCGCCCACCTGTTTTGGCCAATAGAGGGGCAACGTCGTGTTGCCGACGCTTCTTTGACTCGTCTGACACGACGTTCTCCTGATCCGGGATGTGTGCTCAGCCGTGCGGGCGCATCACCACCTTGATGACGCCGTCCTCCTTGTCGCGGAACTTGGCATACATCTCCGGCGCGTCCTCGAGGCGGGCCGGATGGGTGATCACGAAGCTGGGATCGATCTCTCCGGCCATGATCTTTTCAAGGAGCGGCTTGGTATAGCGCTGCACGTGCGTCTGTCCGAGCTTGATAGTCAGTCCCTTGTTCATGGCCGCACCGATCGGCAGCTTGTCGCCCGCCCCGACGTAGACGCCGGGCACCGAGACCGTACCACCCTTGCGGCAGCTCATGATCGCCTGCCGCAGCACATGGACGCGATCGGTGGCAAGCATCATGCTCGCCTTGACCTTGTCCATGACGGCGTCCGCGGCGCCGTGAGCGGCCGCCTCGCAGCCGACCGCATCGATGCAACTGTCGGGGCCGCGTCCCTTCGTCCGCGCCTGCAACTCGTCGTAGACGTCGGTCTCGGCGAAGTTAATCGTCTCGGCGCCGCCGGCTTCGGCCATGGCGAGGCGCTCGGGCACCTCGTCGATTGCGATCACGCGGGCCGCACCCATCATCAGCGCGGAGCGGATGGCGAACTGCCCGACCGGGCCGCAGCCCCAGATCGCGACGGTATCGCCGTGTTCGATCTGCGCATTCTCGGCGGCCATGTAGCCGGTCGGGAAGATGTCGGAGAGGAACAACGCCTGATCGTCGGTAACGCTGTCGGGAACCTTGATCGGGCCGATATCGGCCATCGGCACGCGGAGGTACTCCGCCTGACCGCCGCAATAGCCGCCCAGCATGTGGCTGAAGCCGAACAGCCCGGCGGGCGAGTGGCCCATCGCCTTGGCGGCCATTTCGGCATTGGGGTTGGTCCGGTCGCAGGCCGCGAACAGGCCCTTGCGGCAGAACCAGCAATCGCCGCAACTGATCGTGAACGGAACCACGACGCGGTCGCCGATCTTGAGGTTGGTCACTTCCGATCCGAGTGCCACGACCTCGCCCATGTTCTCGTGGCCAAGGATGTCGCCGGCCTCCATCGTAGGCTGGTAGCCGTCGAGCAGGTGGAGATCCGACCCGCAAATTGCGCAGGCGGTAACCTTGATGATGGCATCGCGCGGATGCTTGATCTCGGGGTCCGCGACAGTGTCGACGCGGACTTCACCCTTACCGTGCCAGCATAGTGCGCGCATGTTTCTTCTCCGTCCGGGCAGGAGCTCCGCCGGGATCGGAAAAACGTCTGAACAAGCTTAACGTCCCTGAGCGCGAAATGGGCACGGCACCCGCATTTGTTTACGCGAACAACCTCTGGCTTGGCCGGTGTGACCCGCGGAGCAGGCGGGCCGAACGCGGGATCGCGACGCGGCGGCATCGCCGATCGCATGTTCCTCGTTCGTTCGCTTGCTGCTAGACTTGCCCACGATGAAAGGCGGATCGACTCGCAAGATCATCCATGTCGACATGGACGCGTTCTTCGCGTCCGTAGAGCAGCGCGACGATCCGGCATTGCGCGGGCGGCCGGTCGCGGTTGGCTATGCCGCGGCGCGCGGCGTGGTCGCGGCGGCGAGCTACGAAGCGAGGGCGTTCGGCGTGCGCTCCGCGCTGCCTTCGGTCACCGCGCTCCGGCGCTGCCCCGACCTCATTTTCGTGCCGCCTCGGTTCGAGGTCTACAAGTCGGTGTCGCGCCAAATCCATGCGATCTTCGCGGAGTTCACCTCGCTCGTCCAGCCGCTCTCGCTCGACGAGGCCTATCTCGACGTGACCAAGAACCAGGCCGGGCTGCCGACCGCCTGGGCCACCGCAAAGGCGATCCGCGCACGCATCCTCGAGGAGACCGGCCTTACCGCCTCGGCAGGCATCTCCTACAACAAGTTCCTCGCCAAGCTCGCTTCCGATCACCGCAAGCCCAACGGCCAGTTTGCGGTCACGCCCGACATGGGCGCGGCGTGGGTCGAGACGCTCGCCGTCGCCCGCTTCCACGGCGTCGGTCCGGTGACCGCGGCTAAGATGAAGCGGCTCGGCATTGAGACCGGGGCTGATCTCCGCGCCAAGTCGCTCGACTTCCTTGAAGAGCATTTCGGCAGCTCGGCCGGCTGGTATCACGCGATCGCGCGCGGCGAGGATCATCGGCCGGTCAATCCGAACCGCACGCGCAAGTCGTCGGGCTCGGAAACCACCTTCAATCGCGACTTGACCGAGCCTGCTGAGATCGAAGCTGGTGTGCTGCGCATGGCGGACGACGTCTGGAGCTGGTGCGACAAGGCACAGGCGTACGGCCGCACGGTCACCGTCAAGATCAAGTTCCAGGATTTCCGTCAGATTACCCGCAGCCGCAGCCATGCGAGTGCGGTCATCGATCGGAACCAGCTCCACGAGGCAAGCCTCGAACTCGTCCGCTCGATCTACCCGCCCGAGACCGGTATCCGCCTGGTCGGAGTGACCGTTTCCAATTTCGAGGCGCTCGCGCGCGAAGACGTGCCTAGCCTGCCCCTGTTCGGCCCGGAGCCTGGCGCATGCGGCGAACCTGGTACGGCGGAGGCGCGCTGATGGGCAAGCGCTCGGGCAGCGCCGACCTGCCGCTACACGGCGGCCGCGTGCCGGCTTGGCTCGGTCAGCGAATGACCCGGCTGGGCGCAGTGATTACGCAGGCAATCGTGCTCGAATATGGTCGAGACGAACTCTTGCGGCGGCTTGCCCATCCTTTCTGGTTCCAGTCGTTCGGCGCGGTCATGGGCATGGACTGGCACTCGTCGGGGATCACGACGAGCGTGCTCGGCGCGCTCAAGCGCGGGCTCGCCCCGCTGTCGGGCGAGCTCGGCCTGCACGTCTGTGGCGGTCGCGGGCGGCACAGCCGCGCGACACCGGCCGAGCTGGCCGCAGTGGGAGCGCGCGTCGGCCTCGACGGCGACGCGCTCGCTCGCTCGAGCCGGCTCGTCGCCAAGGTCGACAGCGCCGCCGTCCAGGATGGGTTCGACCTCTACCTCCACGGCTTCATCGTCGCCGACGACGGGCGCTGGGTGGTGGTGCAGCAGGGCATGAACGGCGACCTCAAGCAGGCGCGCCGTTACCATTGGCTCTCCGAAGGGCTTGAGAGTTTCGTCGACGCACCGCACGCCGCGGTCGAAGGTGCCAATCAGGGCCGGATCGTCAACCTGACCGACCGGCGCGCCGCCGCCTCACGCGACCGGCAGCTGGACCTTATCTGGGATGCTGGTCCCGACGGCATCGTCCGCGAGCTTGCCCGGCTTCAGCCCACGAGGAGCAAGGCACCTGCACCGCCCGCACAAGCCATGCTGCCGCACCTCGTCATGCCGGATCATCACGAGGTCCGGGCCGAGGACGTTGTGGAGCGCCGGCTACGTGGCGCGCTGGCGGCTGCTGCCGATCGAGGACCCAAGGACTTCGCCGAACTGCTGCTGGTGCCGGGCATCGGCGCGCGCACCGTTCGCTCGCTGGCGATGGTGGCGGAGGTGGTCCACGGTGCACCTTGCCGCTTCAGCGATCCTGCCCGCTTCAGCCTCGCGCATGGCGGTAAGGACCGTCATCCCTATCCCGTGCCGACGCGCGTCTACGATCGGACGATCGCGGTCATGAAAAATGCGGTCGAGGCCGCAAAGCTCGGCCAGGACGAGAAGCTGGCTGCGATTCGACGCCTCGACCAACAGGCGCGGCGCCTCGAAGCCACCGCGACCGGCCCTTCGGTCGACGCGCTGATCGCGGATGAGCGCGGCCGCTCACACGCGTTCGGCGGCCGCAGCGTGTTCGGCTGGGAGCCGCCGGCACAGCCGCAAGCCGACGAGAGCGCGGCATGATGGCCATGGCGGACCTGTTCGACCTGGCTGCGCTGCCCGGCCTCGCGTCAAAGGACGATCTGATCAGCAAAGCCGAGGAGCGGACGCTGATCGAGGCGATCGACGCGACCGCGCTCTCGCCGTTCCGCTTCCAGGGTTGGACCGGCAAGCGGCTGACCAGTTCTTTCGGCTGGCGCTACGATTTCGACGCGGGGCGACTTGAGCAGGGCGAGCCGTTGCCGGAGTGGCTGCTGCCGATCCGGGATCGCGCGGCTGCCTTCGCCGGGCTACCCACCGACGACCTCGTCCAGGCTTTGCTGATCCGCTACGATCCGGGCGCCGGGATCGGCTGGCACCGGGACCGTCCGGCGTTCGAGCATGTGGTCGGACTGTCCTTGGGTGCGCCCGCGACGATGCGTTTCCGCCGCCGCATTGGCACCCGGTTCGAGCGGGTCAGCGTGCCCTTGCCGCCGCGCGGCGCCTATCACCTCAGCTGCGAAGCGCGCCATGATTGGGAGCACAGCATCGTCGAGATGGAACAAGCACGCTGGTCGATCACGTTCCGCAGCCTGCGGGTCAGCTCCTCCTAGCCGGCGTCGTCCAAATCAGGGATGTCGCCAGTTTCGGCTTCATCCGCATCAGGCAGCTTCAAGGCGAGAGAGCCGATATTGTCACCGCGGATCTCGATCATCGATACCCCTTCCACAATCAACGCGTGCTGGGGGATGAGGATCGCGTCCTCCTGATGCGCCGGATCCAGCGCGAGCCATGCGCGCACCGCCTTCTCGAGGCTGGTGACCTCGACAAGCTCTTCAAGGCCGCGCGGTACGTTCTCCAGCGCGGCGCTCATGCGCCAATTTATGTCGGGCGATGCCGCATCGCCCCAGCTTGCTTCGACCATCGTTCGGGACCTCTCATCAACAATATCGGACGTTCTTGAACGCCAGGCGCACCCGAGCCTCTCAACGGCCGATCCTCTGGAGCGCTCCCCCAGCGCGGCTCAGCCGACGCTGAGGAGCTGGGACGGAAAGGCGCAAGCCAGAGGGATCGCTTCGTCGATCGGTGACTGCAGCCAGCGATCGAAATCCTCCTCATGGAGGATGACCGGCATCGCCTTCGGGTGAATGGCACCGACGACATGCCCGGCGGGATCGCCGTCATAGCCGCAGGTCAGAAAGGCGTAGGCGGCGCCCTGCTCGGTCGGGCGCCAGACGCCGGCGAAGGCGAAGATCGACCGCGACGGCACCGCAAACCAATGCTTGGTCTTCTTGCCCGTGAGTGGATCGGGCTCAACCGACCATTCCTGAAACTCGGTGACCGGCACGAGACAGCGACGCTCGGGCTTGGCGAGCGCAGTCCGCCAGAACGGGCTCGCATAGTTGCGTACGTTGACCACCGCCGACTTGACGCCTGGCGGAGGCGGGAAGCCCCAACGCATCGCGCCGAGCAGGCGCGCGCCGTCCGCCTCCCGGACGACGAAGCCGGGGCGCGACGGAGAGACATAATCCTTCTCGACCGCAAGCTCGTGCCGCCAGTCGTCGGTCGAACTGAAGTAGGCGTTGAACTCCGCTCGCGTCGCCTTGATGTTGTACAAGTTGCACATGGCCTCAACCCGATCACGAGCGGTAACGAGATACAAGCCGCTTCCACTCGCGCTCGTCGGGATATGGCAGCTGTGGCCCCTCGGGAGGCCCTCTGACCACCTCGATGTGCGGTTCTGAGGTTCGCTGCCCGTCACCCAAGCAGGTGGCGCAGACGAAGCGATGCGCCGCGCCGCGCAGGTCGTCGGGCCAGCCTCGCTGCTGGAACAACCACCACAGCGGGACCGCGTCCAAGACCCGCTCCGAGCGGCAGCGCCGGCATCGGAGGCGCAGGCAGCGACGATGAAGCGCGCACTGCTCGATCGTCCGCAGCACGCGTCCGATATGATCGCGATCGTCCGCAGGCGCACCCGAGGTCATGACCCGCCCTGGGGAGGAGGCGGCGCCTCCTCATAGCGGCCGGCGGCACGGAGCTGGCGGACGATGCCGTTGAAGGCAGCCGTCGTCCCTTGCGCGCGGCCGATCTCGTTATCCTGCGCGGCCGCATCCCAGAACAGCTCCAGCGGCCAGCGCTCAGGGCAGTGAGCGAGCAGGCAGCGCAGCGCGAGCCGAACCTCGACCACGTCAACCCGCACCGTTCCCGATCGCGCCATCGCAGAGCGCAGGACGTGGAGCGAAAGGCCGATGACGATCCTGTGATGGCGAGGCAGCGAGCCAGCCACGGATCAGTGGAAATCACGGGACTTCACCCGCACGACCGCTTCGGGATTCATGCCGTCGGCATGCGGTGGCCAGTAGCTGTCGCGCGGCCGCCAGCCCGGATTGCCGCGATCGGGGGCGCCGGCATGGCGGGCACCGTCGCCCCTCCCCGTCTTGTGCGGCATCGCCATGCCGCCGATCCGCCCAAGCAAAGGTGCCTCGTCGATCAGTCGATCGATGATGACGTGGATCACCTCGCCCTCGCGCTGCACGCGACCGACCATCGTCACCATGTGCGCAGTCATCACCGTGCGGCGCTGCGCTTCGAACCGGTCGGCCCACAGGATGCCGTTGGCGACCCCGGTCTCATCCTCGATCGTGATGAACAGCACACCCTTGGCGGAGCCGGGCTTCTGGCGGACCAGGATCAGCCCGGCGACCTTGACGTTCCGGCCGTCCTTAATCCGCGACAGGTCGGCGCAGCGCACGATGCCGGCACGCGCCAGCTCATCGCGCAGGAACGTCAGCGGATGCGCGCGGAGCGACAGCTGGAGCGAGCGGTAATCCTCCACCACCTCGCGACCGTCGGTCATCGGTGCCAGCGCGACGACCGGCTCGAGCCCCTCGGGACTGAAGGCCTCCTCGCGCTCATCAGCAGCGGCGAACAGCGGCAGCGGCGCCTCACCGAGCCCGCGCACCTTCCACAGACCCATGCGACGATCCTGTCCGAGCGCATGGAAGGCGTCTGCCTCTGCCAGTCGCTCGATCGCGACCCGCGGCACGCCTGCCCGCCGCCAGACCTCCTCGACCGACCCGAACGTTGCGACGCCGCGGGCGACGACGATCGCAGCGCCGTGGACGTTGGCTAAGCCGCGCGCCTGCCTGAGGCCGAGCCGCACCGCGAGGTGGCGGCCGCTGCCGGGCTCGAGCGTGCAGTCCCAGCGGCTCGCGTTGATGCAGACCGGGCGCACCTCGACGCCATGATCGCGCGCATCGCGCACGATCTGCGCGGGCGCATAGAACCCCATCGGCTGCGCATTAAGCAGGGCCGCGCAGAAGATATCGGGATGGTGGCACTTCATCCATGACGAGGCGTAGGCGATCTTGGCGAAGCTCGCCGCGTGGCTTTCGGGGAAGCCGTAGCTGCCGAACCCTTCGAGCTGGCGAAACGTCCGCTCGGCGAACTCGCGCGGATAGCCGCGTTCGACCATGCCCTCGACCAGCTTCTCGCTGAAATGGCTGACCCCGCCGGTGAACTTGAACGTCGCCATCGCGCGGCGGAGCTGGTCGGCCTCGGCCGGCGTGAACCCGGCGCCGACGATCGCGACCTTCATCGCCTGTTCCTGGAACAGCGGCACGCCGAGCGTCTTCTCGAGCACGGCACGTAGCTCGGGCTTGGGATATTCAGGGCGCTCCAGCCCTTCGCGCCGCCGCAGATAGGGGTGGACCATGTCGCCCTGGATCGGCCCAGGCCTGACGATCGCGACCTCGATCGTCAGATCGTAGAAGCGCGCCGGCTTCATCCGCGGCAGCATCGCCATCTGCGCGCGGCTTTCGATCTGGAAGACGCCGAGCGTGTCGGCCTTCTGGATCATCGCGAATACTTCAGGGTCGTCGTCCTGAAGATCGGCCATGCCGATACGGATGCCCTTGGCTTCCTCGAGCAGGTTGAAGGCGCGGTTCATGCAACCGAGCATGCCCAGGCCCAGCACGTCGACCTTCATGAACTTCAGCGCATCGATATCGTCCTTGTCCCATTCGATGATCTGTCGATCATTCATCCGTGCCGGCTCGATCGGCACGAGATCGTCGAGCCGGTCGTGGGTCAGCACGAACCCACCAGGGTGCTGCGACATATGCCGCGGCGTGCCAATCAGCTTGCGGGCAAGGTCGAGCGTCAGCCGCAGGCGGCGATCGGCCTTGTTGAGGTTGAGCTGGTCGAGATGCTGCTCGCCGACGCCCTCGACCGACCAGCCCCAGACGAGCCCGGCGAGCGCCTTGGTCAGGTCCTCGGGTAATCCGAGCGCCTTGCCGACGTCGCGGACCGCACCGCGCGCGCGGTATCGCTGGACGACCGCGGTCAGCGCCGCATGGTTGCGGCCGTAGGTCTCATAGATCCACTGGATGATTTCTTCGCGCCGCTCATGCTCGAAGTCGACGTCAATGTCGGGCGGCTCCTTGCGCTCGCCCGAGACGAACCGCTCGAACAGCAGCTCGTGCTTGATCGGATCGATGCTGGTGATGCCGAGCACGAAGCAGACGCAGCTGTTCGCCGCCGACCCGCGCCCCTGGCACAATATGCCCCGCCGCCGCGCTTCGGCGACGATGGCGTTCACGGTAAGGAAGTAGGGCGCATAGCCCAGCTCCTCGATCAGCCGCAGCTCATGCCCGATCTGGTCGCGATAGGCCTGCGGCAGACCATCCGGGAACATGCGCGCCGCCGCATCGTCGGTCAGCCGAACCAGCGCCTCGTGCGCGGTCAGCCCGTCGAGCACGCGCTCATTCGGATATTGGTAGGCGAGCTCGCCCAAGTCGAACGTGCAGGCGCGCGCGATGTCCTCGGTCGCGCGGATCGCGTCAGGGAAGGCCGCGAACCGCCGCTCCATCTCTTCCGGTGCCTTGAGGTGGCGGTCGGCGTGGCGCTCGCGGCGGAACCCGAGCACATCAATGGTGGCGTGCTCGCGGATCGCGGTCACCACGTCCTGAAGCAGCCGCGCGTCGGGCGCATGGTAGAGGATGTCGCCAAGCGCGACGGGCTGGACCTTTGCGGTTTGTGCCAGGGCTGCCAGCGCATGCAGCCGGGCATGGTCGTCGGGACGCCGGCGGAAGCCGAGGCCGAGATACGCCCTTCGGCCAAACGCCGCCGCCAGCTCAGCAAGATGAGCTTGGGTGATCGCATCCGCCTCGTCCGGCAGCAGGATCGCGACGATGCCCTCGGCCCTGTCGGCGACATCGCTCCAGCCAAGCGCACAACCGCCCTTGCCCGCGCGGGACTTGCCGAGCGTCAGCAGGCGGGTGAGACGCGACCAGGCCGCGCGATCGGTTGGGTAGAGCAGCAACGAGCGACCATCATCGACCTCGATGCGCGCGCCGGGGATCAGGCGGACATCGGTCGCCTTCTGCGCGTCCCAGGACCGCACCAGCCCTCCGACCGTGTTCCAGTCGGCAACCCCCAGCGCCCGGTAGCCGAGCAGGGAGGCAGCCGCGAACAGCTCGTTCGGAGACGAGGCACCCCGCAGCAGCGAGTGGTGGGTGACGACCTGAAGCTCGACATATCTGGAATGAGCTGGGGCCATCAGCCGAACAGCCCATGCATCCACCAGCTCAGGTCGCCGGTCGTCGCATCGACCCCGTCCCCGCGCCGGAACAGCCAGAACCGCGCGCCCGCCTCATCCTCGACACAGTAATAGTCGCGCACCGCCTGGAGCTCGCCGTCACGCCGCCACCACTCGCCATGGATGCGCTCCGGCCCATCCCCGGCGACCACGACATGCGGCATGCCACGCCACGTGAACCGCCGCGGTGGCGCGTCGGGCAGCAGCGCCACAACGCCGGACAATGGCTCGGGGCGCCCGAGCAGGCGGACGGGTCGGCGCCAGCGCGGCCAGCCTGCGGCCTCCTCCAGCACGCCTGTGCGCCCGACCGCGCGCTCGGGCACGTCGCTCTCCAGCGGCCGCGTCCGGAACAGCGCCGTGTCCCCCACCCGCCCGGCGAGACGATCGACGGTGATCGCGAGATCGGCGGGATGATCGTCACCGGTCAGCGCCGAGCCGATCTCGCTTGCCGCCAACGGCTCGGCGCGCACAGCACCGCTGCAGTCAGCACGGGTCCGTCCG
>CAXTUG010000098.1:0-10292 GCA_964247375.1 uncultured Sphingomonadaceae bacterium | reverse complement strand
GTGCAGGCCGGCCGGATCGGAGAACCCGTCGAACCGGCCGTCGGCATGGATCCGCAGCACCGCATACTCGCCGGCGACGTCGTGCGGCAGGGAAGCGCCCGGCGCCGGTAGCAGCGCGGCCACGTCACGCGCGTTCAGCAGCGCACCGTCACCGGTGCGCCAGATCAGGCCGTGGATGATGCACGCGCCCGCGACCGGGTCGAACCAGAACTGATCGGCCGACGCGTAGAAGTGGCTGGCGCAGGCGAACGCCGCCACCTGCCACGGCCCGACGCGCGTGGCGACGGTCAGCTCGGGTACGATATGCGCCGCCCGGTACAGCGCGGCGTGACGGCCGGCGGCCGTTCCGTCTTCGTCAGCCCAGATCGCGAAAAGCGCCATGCCTCGGCCTTAGGGGCCTCGCCCGTGCATGACGAGGCGGCTCAGGCCTGCAGCCGGTCGAGCAGGCGATCGAGGTAGAGGTGGTGCGCCAGACGGCCGAGCAACGTCTGGTGACGCCGCTTGCGCCGCAGCCGCTCGATCGTCTTGGGTAGCCACAGGATGTCCGGGTGATGGCGGAGCAGGCGCCGGCCGACCGCGAGCGCTGCGTTGATCCGGCCGTGCTGCTCCAGGTGCAGCAGCAGCGCGTGACTCTGGTAAAAACCGCTGCCGCGCATGCCGATCGCGTGACGGAAGGTTCTGCGGGCGGCGGCACGGTCGCCGGCTGCATCCAGCGCCGCGGCAAGCTGGGTGTGATAGACCGGATTATCGGCGTGCCTGGCGACTGCCAATTGCGCCAGCGCCAGCTTCTGCCTGGCGCGGTGCGGCGGCGTGCGCTGCGACAGCACGAAGAAATAGTGTCCGGACTGCCGACGTTGGCCGCGAATCTCGCGCGTGAAGGCGGCTACGTTCAGCGGACCAGCCTCGATCCGCTGCAGCAGCGGCCCGAGCAGGCCGGTTTCGACCAGATAGCTGCCGACCGGATGACCGCCGTGCGGCACCGGGATGGGCTGCACTGCCGAGCAGGCGGCGAACAGTTCGAAATGCTGCCGGTCCTCGGCATCGCAGGGATCGTAGGCGATATACTGGGTCGCCAGCGGGGTGCACGCGTCATCGCGGAAACGGATCCGCGCAACGTCGCCCGCCCAGCGCGTGTCGAACGGAACGATCGCCGGATCCACCGTGAACTGCGGCGACAGGGCCACCCCGACCGAAGCGCCACAGGCGGCGCCGTAGCGCAGCGCCGCGAAGCCGCCCATGCTCGATCCGTAGGCGATCACCCGCCGGTAGCCGCCGGTCACGGCGGCGATCGCCGCCAGCGCGTCCAGCCATTCCGGATACTGATACCAGTGATTGTCGCGGCTGAGCACGTGGATCGCGTCGATTGCCCGTCCACGCAGATACTCCTCACCGAAACCGGGTCGATCGAGCGTCCGATGGTCGGTGTAAGAATCGAACGTCACGTAGCAAACGTCGCTGCCGAACCCGCCGACCCTGCGAACGAGCAGCTCGGCGGAGCGGAACAGCTCCTGGGCAGCGACGATGCGGCCGATCTCCGCGTTCATGCGCCCTGCTCTTTGACGACGCGATCGAGCGCCAGCAGGTTCGTCAGCAACGTCTCCAGCCGGTCCAGCGGCCAGGCGTTGGGACCGTCCGACTTGGCGTTGGCGGGATCGGGATGGGTCTCCATGAACAGGCCGCTGACGCCGACCGCCACGGCGGCGCGGGACAGCACCGGCACGAACTCGCGCTGCCCGCCCGAGCTGGTGCCGTTGCCGCCGGGCAGCTGGACGGAGTGGGTGGCGTCGAACACTACGGGGCAGCCGGTCTCGCGCATGATCGCCAGGCCGCGCATGTCGACCACCAGATTGTGGTAGCCGAACGAGGCGCCACGTTCGGCTACCATGATCGTCGGCAGGGTCGCACCCGCGTCGTCGGCGGCGGCCCGCGCCTTGGCGACGACGTTGACCATGTCGCCCGGCGCCATGAACTGGCCCTTCTTGATGTTGGCGGGTCTGCCCGATGTCGCCACCGCTTCGATCAGGTCGGTCTGGCGCGCGAGAAAGGCGGGTGTCTGCAGCACGTCGACCACTTCGGCCACCGGCTTCACCTGCTGCACCTCGTGCACGTCGGTTAGGACCGGCAGCCCTGTCTCGGCGCGCACCTTCTCCAGGATGCGCAGTCCCTCCTCCAGGCCCGGGCCGCGGAAGGAGCTGCCCGCGCTGCGGTTCGCCTTGTCGAACGAGCTCTTGAAGATCAGCAATATGCCGAGCCGGTCGGCGATGCCGCGCAGCGTCTGGGCGGTGGCGAGCGCCATCGCCTCGCTCTCGATCACGCACGGGCCCGCGATCAGGAACAAGGGCTCGCGCAAGCCGATGCGCCGACCGCACAGATCCCAGCTTTGCTCGTTCAAGTCAGGCCTCTCGCCGCAAGTGCCGCCTCGATCGGGGCGACATCCTGCGGATTGTTCAACTCCCAGACGTCATAGCCGGGCGCAGCCACTTCCACCACGCGCACGCGCCGCCCATGCTCGATGAAGCGCAGTTGCTCCAGCCCTTCCAGCAGCTCGAGCGGCGTCGGCGTCAGTTCGGCATAGGTTTCCAGCGCAGCACGGCGGTACGCGTAGACGCCGATGTGCAGGAAGACCGGCAGGTCGGGATTGCCGACCGCCGCCTCGGGCACGTGCGGGATCACCGATTTGGAGAAGTAGAGCCCGTCGCCATCTGCGCCGATCGCCACGGTCGTGCCGCCCACCCGGCCCTCGCGCTGGTCGGCGAGCAGGCGCCGGTGGATCTCGGGCGTGACGCGCAGCGCCGGCGTCGCCACCTCGATCGCAGGATCGGCCCGCATCGCCGCGAGCAGGGCGCCGACGAACTCAGGCGGGGTCAGCGGCGCGTCGCCCTGCAGGTTGACGACGATCTCGGCGTCCCCGGCCGCCGCCAGCGCCGCTGCGCAACGCTCGGTGCCGTTACGGCTGCTCTCCGGCGTCATAGCCACCTCCGCGCCGCAGGCGCGGGCGGAATCGGCGATGCGATCATCGTCCGTGGCGACGATCACCCGCGCGACGCCGGGCACCGCCTGCGCCGCCTCCCAGCTGCGCCGGATCAGCGGCTTGGCGGTGCCGTCGGCTCCCTTGAGCGGAACCAGCGGCTTTCCGGGATAGCGGGTCGACGCGTAGCGCGCGGGGACGATGATCGCCGCCGTGCCGCGTGCCGGATCAGGCGAGTCCCAGACGGAGGAAGTCGTGGACATGGACCAGTCCGACCGGGCGACGCGTCTCCGCGTCCTCGATCGCGAACATTGCGGTGATCTTGTGCTTGTTGAGCTGCGCGAGCGCGTCCTCGACGAAGGCGCCCGGTGACACCCACACCGGGTCGCGCGTCATGACGTCGGCCGCGGTCGCCTCCATCAGCCCATCGAGGTGGCGGCGAAGGTCGCCATCGGTGATCACGCCGACTAGCGCGCCCTTCTCGTCGACCACGCCGGCGATGCCGAAGCTCATCGAGGTGATGGTGACGATCACGTCACGCATCGAGGTTTCCGGCGCGACGAATGGCAGCGCATCGTCGCGATGCATGATCGCCGCGACCCGCATCAGCCGCTTGCCGATCGTACCGCCCGGGTGAAGCGCGGCGAAGCCCGCGATGGAGACGCCGCGCGCCCGCATGGTCGTCATCGCCAGCGCATCGCCGAGCGCCATCATCATCGCGGTCGACGTGGTCGGCGCGAGATTGGCGGGGCAGGCCTCGTCCACCTTCGGCAGCAGCAGCTTCACGTCCGCCTGCCGCATCAGCAGCGAGTCCACCTTGGAGGCGATGCCGATGACGCAGAGGCCAAGCTTCGCGGCATAGTCCAGGATCGGCTGGAGTTCGGCCGTGCTGCCCGAATTGGAGAAGGCGAGCAGGGCATCGCCCGCCATCAGCATGCCGAGGTCGCCATGCGCCGCCTCGACCGGATGGACGTAGAGCGACGGCGTGCCGGTCGACGCCAGGGTCGCCGAGAACTTCCGCGCGATGTAGCCCGACTTGCCGATGCCGGTGGTGACCACGCGGCCGGTGACGTTGAGGATTTGGGTAACGGCCCGCGCAAAACTCTCATCCAGCGCTTCGACCAGCGATCCGAGCGCGGCGGCTTCGGTCTCGATGACCTCGCGCCCATAGGCGACGAGATCGGCACGGTCGTTGCGGGAGAGCTGGCGCGAAAATTCGGCAACGCCCATGGTCTTCCCTTTTGGTTTCTGCATCGGCCGGGCTTCTAACGGGGCTTCCGGTCCAAGGCGAGGCGAAGTTTACGAATGTGGAACGATCGACGGCAACGCTTCCGTCGGCAGGAAAGTTGCGGCAGGTAAAAATATAATGCTTTTCGTGGGTTGAGTGTGTCCGACGGGTGACATCGGACGCGATGTCAGCTCGTCATCCGCTGCAGCGTCGCGATCAGATCGGCCTCCTGTGCGGGCTTGTCGCGGCGGATGCGCGCGACCCGCGGGAAGCGCATCGCCAAGCCCGATTTGTGCCGTTTCGAGGCGTGGATGGAGTCGAACGCCACTTCCAGGACCAGGCTTTTCTCGACCTCCCGCACCGGACCGAAGCGCTGCACGGTGCGCGTGCGCACGAAATGGTCCAGCCATCGCAGTTCCTCGTCGGTGAAGCCCGAATAGGCTTTGCCGACCGGCAGCAGTTCCCCGCCTTCTTCGGGCGGCGCCGTCCAGCAGCCGAAGGTGTAATCGGAATAGTAGCTGGAGCGCTTGCCGTGGCCGCGCTGCGCGTACATCATCACGCAATCGGCGGTGAGCGGATCGCGCTTCCACTTGTACCATAGTCCGACCCGACGGCCGGCGACGTAGGGCGAGTCCCGCCGCTTCAGCATCATGCCTTCGATCGAGGCGTCGCGGGCGCCGGCGCGTATCTCCTCCAGCGCATCGAAGTCCCGCGCCTCGATCACCGCCGACAGATCGAAGCGATCCGGATCGAGCCGGCCGGCGAACCGTTCCAGCCGCTGCCGTCGCTCGGTCCAGCCGAGCGCGCGCACGTCCTCGGGACCGTCGAACAGGATGTCGTAGAGCCGGACGAAGGCGGGATAGTCCTCCTGCATCCGTGCCGACACGTTCTTGCGCCCCAATCGCTGCTGCAGCGCGTTGAAGCTGGCAGCGCCCTCATGCTCGATGCCGCCGCCCTGCGCCTCGCCCTTCACCAGCAGCTCGCCGTCGAGCACGCCGTCGATCGCGAAGGCGGCCGCCACGTCGGGGAAGCTGCCGGTGATGTCGTCGCCGGCCCGGCTGTAGAGGCGCGTCTGTCCCGCGACATGGACCAGCTGGACGCGGATGCCGTCCCACTTCCACTCGGCCGCATAGTCGGCCAGGTCGACGCGCAGCTCTTCCAGCGGGTGCGCCAGCATGAACGGGCGGAAGACCGGCACGTCCGCCGGCGTCGGCCGCGTGCCCGTGCCCTCGCCCCACGCGAACAGCGGCAGGTAAGGCGGCCGCAGACCGTGCCACACCTCCTCCACCTCATCGACGTCGAGCCCGAATGCCTGGGCAAGCGCCGTCTTCGCCAGCCGCGCCGAGACGCCGACGCGCAGCTCGCCGGTGGCGAGCTTCAGCAGGGCGTAGCGGCCCGCGGCGTCGAGCTGGTCCAGCATGTCGGCGAGTGCGCGCGGCGCCTCGGCGCGGCCCAGCGTGAGCAGCCGATCGACGACGGCCGACAGCCGCAGCGTGCCGCTGTCGACCTCGGGCGGCAGCCCCGGCGGCTTCGGCCACAGCAGAGCGGCCGTCTCCGCCAGATCGCCTACGAAATCGCGGCTCATCGAGAACAGCACGGGATCGACCCGCTCGTCGACCAGCGCGCGGATCGCCGACGCTTTCACGCCCGGCAGGTCCAGCGTTCCGGTGAGCGCCGCCATCGCCCAGCCGCGGTCGGGATCGGGCGTCGCGCGGATGTAATCGGCGATCAGCTTGAGCTTGGCGTTGCGCGAGCGGGTGAAGACCAGCGCATCCAGCAATTGGGAGAAGTCGCGCATTCAGGCGATCCCGCCCCTGCCCTGTCCGGTCCTGCCGCCTGCCCGCACCACCACGCGCAAACGACAAAGGGCGGCACGTGGTGCCGCCCCGCCCCTTTCCTCAAGGGTTGCCCTCGTCAGGTGACGGACCGTCCCGCCATGAGCGCCAGGATCAGGAAGACCACGAACAGCGCGATCATGATGAAGAACAGGATCTTGGCGATCTCGACGAACGCCCCGCCGACGCCGCCGAACCCCATCGCGCCGAGGATCAGTCCGACGACCAGGAAGATGATTGCCCATTTCAGCACGGCCGATCTCCTTTCGGCGGCTCAACGAGCCGGCATCTTTGCGGTTCCGGTACGTCCGGCGATGCGCCCATCAGGCCTTGCGGCTGGCTTCGAACAGGAACCAGGCGCGCTCCTCGGCCTGGTCGGTCCAATCGTCGACGATGCCCGACGTCGCATTGTCCTTCGCCTCGTCGGCGAGGTCCTTCACGCGGCGGAAGCCCTCCACCAGCTTGAGGTTGTCGTCGCGCAGCTCGCCCAGCATGTCGCCCGGGCTCACGAAACCGGCGTCATTGTCCTTGATCGTCTGCCGGCGCGCAACGTCGCCGATCGACCGGAGCGTGACGTTGCCGGTCTTGCGCACCCGCTCCGCGATCGCGTCGGTAATGCCGTAAATCTGCTGCGCCTGATCGTCGAGCAGCAGATGATAGTCCCGGAAATGCGGACCCGAGACGTGCCAGTGGAAGTTCTTGGTCTTGAGATAGAGCGCGAAGCAGTCCGCCAGCGACGTATTCAGCGCGTCGGCGACGCTCGACAGCTGATTGGACGGCAGGTCGGTGGGTGTGGCGAGCTCAGAAGCAGGCGTGTCGGCCATGATGGTCTCCCGAAGAAGCAGGGTTCGACGCCCTAACCCGCGAAACGCGTTTCGGCTGCGTAAGAATGTCTCTCAGTAAGATCGATGCCGTCGTTCAGGCGGCGAAGCGCACGCCCACGGTGGCGAGCAGCAGCGCACCGGTCTCCGCGCCGTCCGCCCCGCAATGCGCGGCCATCGTCAGGGCATCGAGCCAGGGCCGCAGCGGTACGGTCCACCCCTGTCGCGCGATCGCATCGGCCAGCCCGTCGGCCAGCACCGCCGCCGGCACGAAGCCGTGCAGCACCGCCTGGCGCCGCAGCCAGTCCAGCCGCACGCAGGCATCCTTCGGCGTCATTCGCGGCAGGTCGCCCGCCAAAGCCGCGATCGCCTGTTCAAGTTCCACCCGCGCCGTCATCGGCTCCATGCCCGTAAGCTCCCATGCTCTCCTGGATCGGAGGCTCGCCGCCCGCTGCTTACCGCCCGATTAAGACAGGCGCGCGACTCGGCCGGCTTGACTTTCCGGCGCGGGACCGGCAAAGGGCGCTCCGATCGAGCGGCGGCGACGCCGCTTTATTTTTTGGCATATTGGCATGGCCGCTCCGGCCGCCATTCAGATAGCGCAGGAATTTGGGTCATGGCCAAGCCGACCACCGTCAAGATCAAGCTCGTCAGCACGGCCGATACCGGCTTCTTCTACGTCACCAAGAAGAATCCGCGGAACCAGACCGAGAAGATGTCCTTCCGCAAGTACGACCCGGTCGCGCGCAAGCACGTCGACTTCAAGGAAGCCAAGATCAAGTGATCTGAGGCGGGGTCCGCTGCCGTAGCGTGTGCCGACTCTCCCCGCGAAATTGCGGGGAGAATCTAAGTCCATTTACGCGATATGCAGCTCCGGCCGCCCGTGCGGCACGGTGATCGTCGCCCGCGTCCGGATCGGCATGTCCCGCTCCGTCACCTTCTCGAGCACGCGCAGCTTCGTCTCCCAATTGTCCGGCGTCACCTCGCACAGCGCGTAGCCGCGCTGATAATTGTAGAATTTCAGGAACGGGTTGCCGGCCATGATGTCGGGCATGCCCGGAAGCGTGTCGCTGCCGTCGCCGTCGGAGGCGATCGACGTCACCACGAATTCGACCGCGACCGCGTCTCCGCGGCCTTGGTCGCGGCGGAGTTCGCCCACCCAGTTCTGATGCTCGTCGCCGGTCAGCACGACAATGTTGTTCAGTCCCGCGAAGCTCCGTAGCACGCGCTCGCGCGGCGCATTGTATCCGGCCCAGCTATCGACGTTGTAGGTCGCCTCCTTCTCCGCGCCGGTACGGCGATTGACCGGCATCATCATCACCTGCTGCGCCACGCCGTTCCAGCGCGCACCACCGCGCAGCCCCTGCGCCAGCCAGGCTTCCTGCGCCGCGCCCGTCATCTGTGCCTTCGGATCGTCGATCGCGGCGCAGTAAGGCGTCTGGCCGTCGCCACAGGGCTGGTCGGTGCGGAACTGGCGCGTGTCGAGGAAATGCATGTCGAGCAGATCGCCGTAGCGCGCCCGGCGATACATCCGGACGCCCGGTCCGCTCGGCACGGCTGCCGACCGCACCGGCATATGCTCGTACCAGGCCTGATAGGCGGCGGCGCGCCGGAACGCGAACAGCTCCGGCGGGGTCAGGTGCTTGTCGGTCAGGCCGGCATAATTGTCCTGCACCTCATGGTCGTCGAACGTCGTCCACCAGGCGCAGCACGCATGCGCGGCCTGGAGGTCTGGATCGCAGCGATACTGCGAGTATCGGCGGCGGTAATCGTCCAGGCTGAAACATTCCTCGCCGACGTGCGAGCGGACGTAGGGCCGTGGTTTGCGCGCGTCCCCGAACACGATCGGGTTGCCGCGCCCTTCGTAGATATAATCGCCGTAGTGGAAGATGAAGTCGAGCTCCGGCTCCCCGGCGATGTGGCGGTAGGCGGTGAACCAGCCATGCTCGTAATTCTGGCATCCGACCACGCCCAGCCGGAGCCGGTCCAGCTTCGTTCCCGGCCGCGGCGTGGTGCGCGCCATGCCGTGGGAGCTCTGTTCGCCGCCGACGAAGAAGCGGTACCAGTAGGGCCGCGCGGGCAGGAGCCCTGCAACCTCGACGTGGACGGAGTGGGCGGTCTCCGGCCGGGCGAGCGCGCTGCCCCGGGCGACGATCGTCCGAAAGGTGTCGTCTGCCGCGACCTGCCAGTCGACCGCCACCGGTGCGAGCGGCATGCCGCCATGCGGCGCGAGCGGCTCCGGCGCGAGCCGGGTCCAGATCACGAAGCCATCGGATGCGGGATCGCCCGCCGCTACGCCCAGCGTGAACGGAAAGGTACGAAACAGCTGCTGCGCGCGCAGGATGGAGGGCGTGGCGATCGTCGCTCCCGCCAGAGCGCCCACGAACGACCTGCGGTCCATAACGTCTCCTCGCATCACGCGGCGGCGAGCAGCCGCTGTGCCTGCGCGCGTGCCTCGTCGGTGATCTCCGCGCCGGACAGCATCCGCGCGATCTCCTCCTGGCGCTCCTTTGTGTCGAGTCTGTGAATCCCGGTGCGCGCCACCAGCCCGTCCGAGCGTTTCGCGATGAGCCAGTGACGATCCGCCCGCGCCGCAACCTGCGGGCTGTGCGTGACCACCAGGATCTGCGCCCGCGCGGCCAGCCGCGCCAGCCGATCGCCGATCGCCGCCGCGACCGCGCCGCCGACACCGCGGTCGACCTCGTCGAAGATCATCGTGCCGGCCCCGCCCTCCTCCGCCAGCGCGACCTTGAGTGCTAGGATAACCCGCGACACTTCGCCACCGCTGGCGATCTTGGCCAGGGGCGCGAACGGCGCGCCGGGATTGGTCGAGATCTCGAATTCGACCCGATCCTTGCCGGCTGCGCTCCAGCTGCTCTCCGGCAAGGCTCCGATGGCCGTGCGGAAGCGGGCCGCGTCCAGCTTCAGCGGCAGCAGCTCGCCGGCCACGGCCGCGTCCAAGCGCGCGGCGGCGTGCGTCCGCACCTCGGACAGGGTCTCGGCTTCCGCGAGGTAGTCTGATCTCGCGGCGGCGAGCGCCCGCTCCAGCGCGGCGAGCCCCTCGCCCCCCGCTTCGATGCGGGCCAATCTCGCGCCCAGTTCGTCCGCCAGTTCGGCCAGCTGATCCGGCTCGATCCGATGCTTGCGGGCGAGTGCACGCAGGTCGAACAGCCGCGCCTCCATCGCCTCCAGCCTGGCGGGATCGAAGGCGAAGGCCGCGCGGGCTTCCGCCAGCCGATCCTCCGCTTCCGAGGCCTCGATCACCGCGCGATCGATCGCCGCGAGCGCCTGCGCCAGGCTCTCATGCTCCGAAGCGAACCGGTCGAGCCGCCGCGCCGCCTGCCGCAACTGCGCCAGCCCGCCTTCCCCTCCCTCGCCCAGCGCGGCGGCCGTCTCCAGGTCGTCGGCGTCGGTGGTGGTCAGCACCAGGGCCGCGTCAC
>CAXTUG010000097.1:0-10314 GCA_964247375.1 uncultured Sphingomonadaceae bacterium | reverse complement strand
GCCGCGCCCCACACGCTCGTGCCGGAACAGGACCGGCCCGCCGTCGCCGGCGCGGCCGCGCAGGGCCAGCGGGGCGCGCCCCCCAGGCGGCGCGCCGCCGGCCCGGCCCTGCTGCTGGCGGACGAGCCGACCGCTGCGCTTGACCCGGATGCACGGGCCGACATCGCACGTCTGCTGGTCTCCCTCGCCCGCGCGGACGACATGGCGTTGCTGATCGTCACGCACGATCTCCCGCTGGCGCACGCCATCGCCGACCGCATCGTCGCCCTCGATCGGGGCCGTGTCGTCCCGCTTGCCGCGCCGTCCGCAGACCTTCCCCCGATCCGGCATCGAAGCCATGGCGCGCCGGTGCTGACGCTGGAAGGCGTCGCACGACGCTATCGCGGGGCGGCGCAGCCGGCGCTGTCCGGCGTGTCGCTGACGCTGCATCGGGGCGAGACGCTGGCCATCGTCGGCGCATCCGGATCGGGCAAGTCGACCCTTGCCCGGATCGCGCTCGGCCTGGATCGGCCGGACGCGGGCGCGGTGCGGTTCGACGGCGAGGGGTGGGATGCGCGCGGTGCGGCGCTGCGAACGATGCGCCAGCAGGTGCAGGCGGTCTTCCAGGACCCCGCCACCAGCTTCGATCCGCGGCGGCGCGTCGGTGCGATCGTGGCCGAGCCGCTGCACCTCCTCGGGACGCTCTCCGGCGAAGCGCGGCGACGCCGGGTAGCGGATGCGCTGGCGGAGGTCGGGCTGCCGGCGGATGCCGCCGACCGCCTGCCGCAGTCCTTCTCCGGCGGACAGCGCCAGCGGATCGCGTTGGCGCGCGCGATCATCCTGCAGCCGCGGTTGATCGTACTGGACGAGGCGCTGAGCGCGCTCGATCCGGCACTGCGCGAGGAGATGGCGCTGCTGCTCGAACGCCTGCAGGCGGAGCACGGCACGGCCTACCTCTTCATCGCGCATGACATGGAAATGGTGCAGCGCCTGGCCGATCGCGTGCTGGTGCTTGATGAGGGCAGGGCGGTGGCGTGCGGACCGGTGGAGGAGGTGTCACGTGCCTCTCCTTCTATCTCCGCCCCTTATGGCTCCGTTCGACTCGATACGCCGTCTCGACCGCGCTCGAATCCTACCCGACACGAACGGAAAGTATGATCAGTCCCGCAGGAGGATAGCCGCAGCCTGGTCCCACATCGCCGGGGTGGCGGCGGCGAGCATACCCTTACCGGTCTGGGTGACATTGTAGGGCTCGCCGTCGAAGCGCGCGACCTTGCCGCCGGCCTCGGTCAGGATCAGCGCGCCGGGGGCATGATCCCACACGAAGGTGCGCCAGAACAGCGCCAGGTCGTTGGTGCCGAGCATGACGCGCGGATATTGCTCGGCGGCGCAGCGGGGAATGCCGACGCACTGCAGCCGTCCTTCGGCGCGCCGCTCCACGTCCTCGCGCAGCTCCGGCGGCAGATAGCGGGTCGAGAGGCCGGCGACGGGCAGGGCGGCGCCGCTGGTACGCGCCTGGACACGCACGCCGTCGATGAAGGCGCCCTTGCCACGGCCGGCGTTGCACAAGCGATCCTGGATCGGATCGTACAGCCAGCCGGCCTCGCTTACGCCGTCCGCCACCAGCGCGATCATGATCCCGAACGGGCTCTCGCCGGCGGCGAAGTTGGCGGTGCCGTCGATCGGGTCGACGATCCAGGCGGTGCCCCGGCCGATATCGTCGAGCAGCGACGGGTCGGCGGAGCAGGCCTCCTCGCCGATCACGCGCGCCTCCGGCAGCAGCCGAAGCAGACCCTCCGCCAGTGCGGCCTCGCTCTCGCGATCGGCGATCGTGACCAGCTCGTCCGGCGCCTTCTCCTCGATCTCGCTCGCATCCAGCTGGCGGAAGCGCGGCATGACGATGCGGGCGGCAACATCGCGCAGCAGCGCCTGTACGGGGGCGTCATAGGCGATCAAGGCTGTTCTCCCGGCGCGAGGCCGCGCGTCTCGGCACGGAAACGGGCGTGGCGCGGCAGATCGTCGCTGGCAGGGGCCCAGGCGATGCGGCTGTCGTAGAAGATGTGGAAGCCGGGTGCGACCGGTGTCGGATCGTCCAGCGTGGCGACGGTCAGGTCGATCGTCTCGGCCTGAAAATCGACCTGGATTGTCAGCGGCGTGCCGCAACAGCTGCAGAAGCGACGACGGCCGAACGCGGTCGTCTGCACCGTGCCGACCGCATCCTCGCCCTGCTCGATGACGTAGTCGCCCGCCGGTACCGTGGTGAATACGAGGGCCGGCGCACCGGACGCCTTCTGGCACACGCGGCAGTGGCACCAGCCGGTGTCGAACGGCTCGCTCGCGAGCCGGTAACGCACCGCGCCGCATTGGCAGCCACCGGTCCAGGTGTCGGTCACTCGTCTACTCCCGCTCCCCGGCGAAAGCCGGGGTCCAGCACATCGTTGAAGCAATCAACTGCGATAATCCGCATTGATCGAGATGTAGCCGTGCGTGAGATCGCAGGTCCAGACCACCGCACGGCCCTCGCCGAGGCCGAGATCGACGCCGATGTCCACCTCCCGGCCCTTCAGGTGGGCGGCGACCGGCGCCTCGTCATAGCCCTCGACCGCCAAACCGTGGCGCGCCACCTGCGTGTCGCCGAAGCGGATCGAGAGCAGATCGCGCTCGGCCGGCTCGCCCGCCTTGCCGACCGCCATGACCACGCGCCCCCAGTTCGCATCCTCGCCGGCGACGGCGGTCTTCACCAGCGGCGAGTTGGCGACCGACAGCGCGATGCGGCGCGCGGAGGCGTCGCTCTCCGCGCCCTCCACGCTGATCTGGATGAACTTGGACGCACCCTCGCCGTCGCGCACGACCAGCTGGGCGAGCTGGCGGCAGAGATCGGTGAGCGCCGCCTGGAACGCGTCCGCGCCGGCGTCGTCGAATGAACGCAGCGGCGCATTGCCGGCCTTGCCGGTCGCGAAGGCGAGCACCGTGTCCGACGTCGATGTGTCGCCGTCGACCGTGATGCAGGAGAAGGTCTCGCGGTTGGCCGCGTCCAGCATCGTCTGCAGGAACGGCGCGTCGACGGACGCGTCGGTGAACAGGAAGCCGAGCATGGTCGCCATGTCCGGCGCGATCATGCCCGATCCCTTGATGATGCCGACCAGGTGCACGGTGCGGCCGTCCACCACCGCGCTCGTGCCCGCGCCCTTGGCGAAGGTGTCGGTCGTGCCGATCGTTTCGGCGGCCCGGCGCCAGTCGGCGGCGGGCGCCTGCAGCACCGCGTCGATCCCGGCCTCCGCCTTGTCGATCGGCAGCGGCACGCCGATGACTCCGGTGGAGGCGACGAACACGTCCGAAGGCTGGCAGCCGATCTGTCCCGCGACCCGCGCCGCGATCGCCTCCACCGCCGCCCGGCCGCGATCGCCGGTGAAGGCGTTGGAATTGCCTGCATTGACCACCAGCGCCCGCGCCTGTCCCAGCGGCAGCGCCTTGCGGCACCATTCCACCTCCGGCGACGGGCATCTGCTCTGCGTGGTGATGCCGGCGACGGCAGTGCCCTCGTCCAGCGCAGCGAAGGTCAGGTCGGCACGGTCCCACGCCTTGTAACCGGCCCGCGTCACGGCAAGGCGAACGCCCGACACTTGGGGCAGATCGGGGAAAGGTGAGGCGAGGGGCGAAACGGCGCTGGACATAAGGCGGCGCCTAGCAGCGTGGAGAGCGAAAGAATATCGGGCTTCTAACTCCCAACGTCATACCGGTGAAGGCCGGTATCCAGCCGCGATCGAGACTGGATACCGGCCTTCGCCGGTATGGCGAACGAAAAGACGAGGATGGACGGTTGGCGCCGTGTCTCCTACATGGGCCGACGATGCGCTTGCTGCTCCTCCTGACCGCCCTCTTTACTGCGCTCACCGGCGTGGTTACCGGCGCGTCGGCATCGCCGCACGCAGTGCAGGCGAGCGCATCGGTGGAGCAGACGGGGGTTAGCCCAAGCTCCAGTATCGCGCCGTTGCTGCTGAGAGCCGAGCAGCGCATGCCACCGCTGTCTTTGGACCGATTTCGCGCGCACGTACCCGCGCCGCAGGACGGCGACACATTTGGTGAACGTCGGCGCGAGTAGCGCCTGACGTTTTCCTGGCGTGCTCGGCGCGCTTGATTTCGCAACTCCCTGCCTGCGTGCCGCTCGGGCGCGCCTCTCCACCAACAGGATCCCCGCCCATGTTCGCCGGCATCGCTAAGGCCATCTTCGGCTCGTCCAACGATCGTTACGTCAAGTCGATGCAGCCGCTAGTGCGGCAGATCGCGTCCTACGAATCCAACCTGCAGGCGATGAGCGACGAGGAGCTGGCCGGCCAGACCGTCAAGTTCCGCGCGCGGCTGGCCGAGGGCGAGAAGCTCGATACGCTGCTGCCGGAGGCGTTCGCGACGGTGCGCGAGGCGGCGCGGCGCGTGCTCGGCCAGCGCCACTATGACGTGCAGATGATCGGCGGCATCGTGCTCCACCGCGGCGAGATCGCCGAGATGCGGACGGGCGAGGGCAAGACGCTGGTGGCAACGCTGGCCGTCTACCTGAACGCGCTGCCGGGCACCGGCGTGCACGTCGTGACGGTCAACGACTATCTCGCTCGCCGCGACGCGGACTGGATGGGACAGGTCTACAAGTTCCTGGGGCTGACGGTCGGCGTGATCGTGCCCAACCTGACCGACGACCAGCGGCGCGAGGCCTATCTTTCCGACATCACCTACGCGACCAACAACGAGCTCGGCTTCGACTATCTGCGCGACAATATGAAGTATGAGCGCAGCCAGATGGTACAGCGCCCGTTCGCGCACGCGATCGTCGACGAGGTGGACTCGATCCTGATCGACGAGGCGCGTACGCCGCTGATCATTTCCGGCCCGACCGAGGACAAGTCCGACCTCTACAAGTCGGTCGACGCCGTGGTGAAGCGGATCGACGCACCCTATTACGAGCATGACGAGAAGCAGCGCTCGGTGATCCTGACCGAGGACGGCACCGAGTGGGTCGAGCGCGAGCTGGAGAGCCTCGGCCTGATCGAGGGCACCAACCTCTACGATTTCGAGAACACGCAGGTGGTGCACCACCTCAATCAGGCGTTGAAGGCCAACATCGCGTTCAAGCGCGATACCGACTATATCGTCAAGGACGGCAAGGTCGTCATCATCGACGAGTTCACCGGCCGCATGATGGACGGCCGCCGCTGGTCGGACGGCCTGCACCAGGCGGTCGAGGCGAAGGAGGGCGTCAATATCGAGCCCGAGAACCAGACGCTCGCCTCGATCACTTTCCAGAATTACTTCCGCATGTATCCGAAGCTGTCGGGCATGACCGGCACTGCCGCCACGGAAGCGAACGAATTCTATCAGATCTACAAGATGAACGTCGTGTCGATCCCGACCAACGTGCCGGTCAAGCGGATCGACGAGGATGACGAATTCTACAAGAATATCGGCGACAAGTTCGCCGCCATCACCAAGTCGGTGCGCGAGAAGCAGGCGATCGGCCAGCCGGTGCTGGTCGGCACGGTCTCGATCGAGAAGTCGGAGATGCTGTCCGAATATCTCCAGCGCGAGGGCGTGCCGCACAAGGTGCTGAACGCGCGCTACCACGAGCAGGAGGCGCATATCGTGGCGCAGGCGGGCCGCATGGGGGCGGTCACGATCGCCACCAACATGGCCGGCCGCGGCACCGACATCCAGCTGGGCGGCAACCTCGAATTCCGCATGCTCGACGAGCATCCGGAGCTGGTGGAAGGCACGCCGGATTACGACTCCGCGGCGGAGCGGATCCGCGGCGAGATCGTGATGGAGAAGGAGCGCGTGCTCGCCGCCGGCGGGCTGTTCGTGCTCGGGACCGAGCGGCACGAGAGCCGGCGCATCGACAACCAGCTGCGCGGCCGTTCGGGCCGCCAGGGCGACCCGGGTCTCAGCCGCTTCTACCTCAGCCTCGACGACGACCTGCTGCGCATCTTCGGTCCGCAGACGATGTTCGCGCGGATGATGAACAAGAATCTGGAGGATGGCGAGGCGATCGTCAGCCCCTGGATCTCCAAGGCGATCGAGACCGCGCAGAAGAAGGTCGAGGCGCGCAACTACGACATCCGCAAGCAGGTGGTCGAGTATGACGACGTCATGAACGACCAGCGCAAGGTCGTGTACGAGCAGCGCGCCGACATCATGGACGCGGCGGCTGTCGACGACGTCGTCGCCGACATGCGCGCCGAGACGGTCAATGCGATCGTCGCCGACGCCTGCCCGCCCGGCTCCTATCCGGAGCAGTGGAACGTCGAGGGGCTGAAGGAGGCGACTGCCGACATCTTCGGGGTGCAGGTGCCGGTCGAGGAGTGGCTGCAGGAGGAGATGGTCGAGCCGGAGATGCTTGGCCAGCGCATCCAGGAGGCCGCCGAGGCGGAACTTGTCACGCGCGTGCAGGAAGTCGGGCCGGAGAGCTGGGCCAACATCGAGAAGAGCGTGCTGCTGCAGCAGCTCGACCATCATTGGAAAGAGCATCTGTCGACGCTCGACGCGCTCCGCCAGGTCATCCATCTGCGCGCTTACGCCCAGAAGACGCCGATCAACGAGTACAAGCAGGAGGCGTTCGCGCTGTTCGAGCGCATGCTGAGCGCGATCCGCACCGACGTGACCCGGACGATGTCGAACATCCGCTTCAACTTCGCACCGCCCGAACTGCCGCCGATGCCGGACATCTTCACCACCACCCATATCGATCCGCTGACCGGCCAGGACGACAGCGCCGACCGCGACGCGGCGTCGCTCGGCCTGATCACCACGCGCCTGCCGCCGCTGCAGATGGTGCAGCCCGACGTGCCGGTGCTGGGCGATCCGGCCGAGTGGGAGAACCGCATGAGCCGCAACGCACCATGCCCGTGCGGGTCCGGCCGCAAGTACAAGCACTGCCACGGGCAGCTCTGACACTGGGTAGGCCCCTCCCGCTTGCGGGAGGGGCTTTAAGATGGATTTACCCCACGCGCTTGAACGGCTTCAGCACGATCCAGATGTAGGCCAGCGTGCCGGCGAGCACGACTATCGCGAGGACGTGGTTCAGGTAATCCGGTCCGCCCTCATGCTTGAGCGCCTGGTTGCCGAGATAGTTGGCGACGGCGCAGCCGACCGAGGCGATCAGATACTGCCAGATCGTATCCTGCGGCTCGCCCTCGGCGGACGAGCGCTGCAGGAACAGGACGACGAGCCCGGCGAAGATCGCCACCGTCACCCAATCATATATCGTTTCCATGCAGCATCCTCTCCCTGGCGCGGCCTACCTGCCACGCGCGACCGGCGCGACACAACAGCCGTTAGGGGACAATGCCGCCCTGTCGATAGCGATCGTCGCTCCAGCTGCCCTGCCTCATTACTTCGGCGATGATCCCGGTGGCGGTCCACACATCCTCATAGCGCAGCGTGAGCGGCGTCAGCCCGAAGCGGGCGACGTCGGGCGTACGGAAGTCGCCGATGACGCCGCGTGCGATCAGGGCACGCACGATCGCGCCGCTTGCCGGTGCGCGAAGCCGATGTGGCTGCCGCGCTGCGCCGCCGCGGCCGGCGTGACGTTGCCGAGCTCGGGGCAGAGCGCGGCCATGCGCGATGCGAACAGGTCGTGCAGCCGGACCGATTTGGCCCAGAGCGCGTGCGGGTCGGCCTGGAGCATCAGGTCGACGCCGCTCTCCAGCGCGAGCAAGCCCAGTATCGCCGGGGTGCCGCTCAGGAAGCGGTCGACGCCGGGCGCATCCTCGAACGCGGTCGAGAAGTCGAACGGCGCACGATGCCCCCACCAGCCGGCGACCGGCGAGCGCAGCTCGGACTGGCGCGCGCGGGCGACGTAGAGGAAGGCCGGCGCACCCGGCCCGCCGTTCAGATATTTGTAGCCGCAGCCGACCGCCAGCTCGGCGCCGGCACCGTTGAGGTCGAGCGGCACCGCGCCGACGCTATGGCTCAGGTCCCAGACGATCGGCACGCCGCGCGCGGCGAACGCGGCCATGTCGTGGCGGCGTGCGGTGCGGTAATCGACATGGGTGATGACCGACGCAGCGACGTCGTCGGTAAGCGCATCGGCGATCCGATCGGCCGGCACGGCGCGAAACTCCCGTCCGAGCAGCGCGGCGACTCGCGCTGCGACATGCGCATCGGTCGGGAAATTGTCGCTCTCGGCCAGGATCGCACCGGGCCGTCGCTCGGCCGCGGCCATCAGCAGCTTGAACAGGCAGACCGAAGTCGAATCGGCGACCACCACCTCGTCCGCCTGCGCGCCGACGATCCGCGCGATCTTGGCACCGACGCGACGCGGTGCGCCGACCCAGTCGGACAGGTTCCAGCTGCGGATCAGCCCGTCGCCCCACTCGCGCTCCACCACCGTCCGCATCCGATCGGCGGTCGCGCACGGCAATGCCCCCAGCGAATTGCCGTCGAGGTAGATCACGTCCGCGGGCAGCGCGAACAACGTTCGCATGGCAGCCAGCGGATCGGCCCGGTCCCAGGCGCGCACGTCTTCGATCGTCGTCATAATCCCGTGTTGCGGCCTGGCCGGCGCTCGGGCAAGCTTCCAATGCACAAGAAGGAGCGACAATGGCGACGGTGGCCGAGCGCGTACAGGCGGACCAAGGCCGCGATCATGGCCTGGTGCGTGCCATGGGGATGTTCACCTTTGCCGCCGCAATCACCAACGAAGTGGTGGGATCGGGCATCTACCGCCTGCCGGCGTCGATGGCCGCCGCCGCGGGTACCTCGGCACCCGCCGCCTACATCGCCTGCCTGATCGGCATGGCGGCGGTCGTGCTGTGTTTCGCCGAGACAGGCAGCCGGGTGCCGACCAGCGGCGGCCCTTACGGCTATGTCGAGGCGGCGTTCGGCCGATTGCCTGGTTTCGTCGCGGGGCTGCTGCTGTGGCTGTCGAGCGTGCTCGCCTGCGGCGGCATTTCCGCGGCACTGGCGGATACGGTCGCGTCCGCCTTCCCGTCGCTCGCCGCGCCCGGCCTGCGTCAGGCGATCATCCTCGCCGTGCTCGGACTGATGACCGGGATCAACCTGGTCGGCGTGGACCTCGCTTCGCGCGTGCTCGGCTGGGCTACCCTGGTGAAGCTGCTCCCGCTGCTGCTGTTCCTCGTCGTCGGCGGCATCGGTCTCGCGACCGGCCACGCCGCGGCCGCCCCGGTCAGCAACCCGCCCGATGCCAGCTTCGGGCGTGCTGCCATCCTTGCGACCTTCGCGCTGACCGGCATGGAGACGCCGCTCGCCGCCTCCGGCGAGGTCAAGGATCCGTCGCGTACCGTGCCGCGCGCGCTGCTGCTCGCCATGGCCTCGATCGGCATCCTCTACATCCTGATCCAGTTGACTGCCGACGCGCTGCTCGGCGCCGGACTGGTCGGCTCACGCGCGCCGCTGGCCGATGCGCTGGCGACGATCGATGCCTATTGGCGGGTGCCGCTGCTGGCCGGCGCCTTCTTCTCGATGCTGATCTGGCTGGGCAGCGATATCCTCGGGGCGCCGCGGGTGCTGTTCGCCTTCGCGCGCGACCGGTTGCTGCCGGAGCAGCTCGGCCGCGTCCATCCGCGCTGGCGCACGCCGCACGTGGCGATCCTCACCCACTTCGTCCTTGCGGCAGCGCTGGCGCTGACCGGTACCTTCGAGAAGCTGGCGATCCTGTCGACGCTGGCGATTGCGCCGCTCTACGCGCTGGTGGCCGGTGCGGCGGTGGTGTTGCGCCGCCGCGGCGTGGCGATCCTGGGCAAACCGCTCGCGCTGCCGGGGCTGCCGCTGATCGCCGGCTTCGCGATCGCCTGCACGGCGGTGCTGGTGGCGCTGGCCGAATGGAGCGAGATCGTCGCGCTGGCCGGCGTGCTGGCGGGCAGCTGCGTGCTGTACTGGGTGATGCGGCGCACATAGCGCAAGAGAGTGTTGGAATGAGTATCGGTCCGTAAACTACCGCAAGACCTGGAGGATTCGCTTCACGGTCGCCGCCCAGCTGGCGCTTTCGGGCGTGATCAGTTCGACATGACCCTCGTCCGGGATCGTGGTCCGCTCGATCCGGTGATGCGCGGCATAGGCCGCTGCGAAGGCCGGCGGCGCGATCGGATCGAGCGTGCCGTTGACCGTAACCACCGGCAATCCGGGATCGGGCAGGGCGGCGGGCGAGGTGTCGGCATAGACGTCGCGCCGCGCGGGCGTGGCCTGTCCGACCAGCCGCACCACCGGATCGCTGTCGCACGTATTTCCGGGCGGCCGGCTCGCCGCCTCCAGATCGGGCAGCCCGCCCAGGCTGATCGCGGCCGCCGGCCGCAGCGGCCAGCGCGCCCGCACGCTCGGCTCGGTGCTGCG
>CAXTUG010000096.1:0-10343 GCA_964247375.1 uncultured Sphingomonadaceae bacterium | reverse complement strand
GATGGTGTTGCGGATGCCGCTCGCGGCATAGCCTTCTTCGATATTGGAATAGACGGCCACGGCGCAGCCCAGCTCCGGCAGCAGCGCGTGGTAGGTGACCTGCCCGATCAGTCCGCCGCTGTGCGCCAGCAGCCGGTGGCCGCGATAATCCTGCACGCCCCAGCCGAGCGCGTAGGCCTGGAGCACCGGCTTCTCGGGCCGGTCCGCGGTCGGCCCGGTGCTGCTCTGCGTGATCGTCTGCGGCGTCCACATCTCGTCCGACTGCTGCTCGCTCCACAGCCGCCGGCCGTTCGGCAGCAGGCCGCGGTTCAGCTGGACGTGGAACCAGGCGGGGATGTCGTGCGCGCTGGTGTTGATCCCGCCCGCCGCCGCGATCTTGTCCTGCTCCTCGGACTGGACCACGCGCACCGGCCCCATGCCGCGCACCGGCGGCCCGAGCCGCGCGTGACGGCCGGCGACATCGTCGGTGCGGATCAGCGAGCGGCTGGTGACGCTCTCGTTCATGCCCAGCGGCTGCAGGATGCGGCTGGCGACGAAATCCATCCAGCTCAGGCCGCTCACCCGCTGGATGAGGATGCCGGCGACGATATAGAGGATATTGTCATAGGCGTAGCCGGCGCGGAAACCGCGCTCCAGCTTCAGATATTGCAGCCCGCGAAGGATATCCTCGACCGTGTGGCTGCTGGCGGGGAACTCCATCAGATCGCCCGCACCCAGCGGCAGCCCGCTGCGATGCACCAGCAGGTCGCGTACCGTCACCATCGGCGTGACCGCGGCATCGGACATGCGGAATTCGGGAATGTAGCGCGTGACGGGCGCGTCCCATTCGACCTTGCCCGCATCGACCAGGATAGCGAGCGCGGCGGCGGTGAACGCCTTGCTGTTCGATGCGATGCCGAACAGCGTATGCTCGTCGACGGCGCCCGGCCTGGCGAGGCTGCGCACGCCGTAGCCGCGGGCGAAGTCCGGCTGGCCAGGCCGCACGATCGCGACCGCGATGCCGGGCGTGTCGAACGCCGTGCGAAAGCGGGTGACGATCGCGTCGATCTCGTCCGCGGCCAGGCCAGGCGTCTGCCCCCAGGCCGGGCGGCTCGCGAGGGCGAGGCCGCCGATCCCCCCGATCAGAACGTTCCGCCGGCTGGCCGTGACACCCATCTCATTCTCCCCTTTGAAAGCAGGCTAGAGCGGGAGGGGAGAGATCGCCACTCAAAACCTCGCCTCTCCGGCGGTCCTCTCCCCTTCAGGCGAGAGGGAAACGAGCGGACACGCCGGGGAGATTAATGCCGCTCCTTCGTTGCCGCGAAGGTGATGGCCGGGAAGCGGCCGGCCACGTAGTTCAGCTCCCACGCATCCTTCGCCATGAACACCGGCGCGCCGTCGCGATCTTCCGCCATCGCCGCGCGGTGATCGCCCATGAAGCCGTCCAGCGTCTTGGCATCGCCCGCCGAGATCCACCGGGCGGTATCCCACGGGCTCGGCTCGAACCCGGCGTCGACCTTATACTCGGCCTGCAGGCGGCTGATCAGCACGTCCAGCTGCAGCTGGCCGACCACGCCCACGATCCAGTTGGAGCCGATCTGCGGGAAGAAGACCTGCATGATCCCTTCCTCCGCCATGTCGTTGAGCGCGTTGCGCAGCTGCTTGGTCTTGGTCGGGTCGGCCAGCTTGACGCGGCGCAGTATCTCCGGCGCGAAGTTGGGGATGCCGGTGAAGCGCAGCGCCTCGCCCTCGGTCAGCGTGTCGCCGACGCGCAGCGTGCCGTGGTTGGGGATGCCGATGATGTCGCCGGGAAAGGCCTCCTCCGCCAGCTCGCGCTCGCGGGCGAAGAACAGGATCGGCGAGTGGACCGCGATCGTCTTGCCGGTGCCGACCTGCGCCAGCTTCATGCCGCGGCGGAAGCGGCCGGCGCAGAGCCGCATGAACGCCACGCGGTCGCGATGCTGCGGGTTCATGTTGGCCTGCACCTTGAACACGAAGCCCGCGACCTGCGCCTCGTCCGGCTGCACCTCGCGCGTGTCGGACGGCTGCGGGCGCGGCGGCGGCGCGAACCGGGCCAGTGCGTCGATCAGCTGCTCCACCCCGAAATCCTTGAGCGCCGACCCGAAATAGACCGGCGTCAGGTCGCCCGCGCGATAGGCGGTCTCGTCCATCGGCGCGTAGCCCGCCTTCGCCAGCTCGGCCTCCTCGCGCAGCAGCGCCACGCCGTCGGCGGAGATAAGCTGATCCAGGTCGGGATCGTCCAGCCCGCCGACCGGCACGCTGTCGCCCTCGAACGCGCCGGTCGCGTCCGCCGCGGGCCGGTGCAGCACGTTGGCAGCGAGATCGTATATGCCCTCGAACGTGCCGCCCATGCCGACCGGCCAGCTCATCGGCGTCACGTCCAGCGCCAGCGCGTCGGCCACCTCGTCCAGCAGCGCGAACGGCGCGCGACCCTCGCGGTCGACTTTGTTGATGAAGGTGATGATCGGCACGTTGCGCATGCGGCAGACTTCGAACAGCTTGCGCGTCTGCGCCTCGATGCCGCGCGCCGCGTCGATCACCATCACCGCGGAATCGACCGCGGTCAGCGTGCGGTACGTGTCCTCGGAGAAATCCTCGTGCCCCGGCGTGTCGAGCAGGTTGAAGACGATGCCGCCGCGCTCGAACGTCATCACCGACGAGGTGACGGAGATGCCGCGCTGCTGCTCGATCTTCATCCAGTCGGACCGCGCCCGCCGCTGCTGACCCCGGGCGCGCACCTCGCCGGCGGCGTGGATCGCGCCGCCGAACAGCAGCAATTTCTCGGTCAGCGTGGTCTTGCCGGCGTCGGGGTGGGAGATGATCGCGAAGGTGCGGCGATCGGCGTGCGCTTGGGATGTCATGATCCGGCGCGCCTAGCAGGTGTGGAAGGGGGCGTCACGCATGGGGGCGGTCAGCCGGTGTCGCACGGCGTTTCTGTCGTCATTCTCACACGGTGTTCGGTCTGGCAGTTGGTGGCAGGTCCCCGGTGATGTCGTTGGCCGGTATATCGCCGATGAGGGCAATGAAGTCGTCGAGGTGCGTGCTGAACTCGCGTTCGCCCTGCGGTCGTGGTCGGCGTGCCTTCTTCCACTCCGCAAACACTTCCGACAGCCGCATGTCCGGCCGAACACGCGATGACTGCCCATTCTCGCTGCGTTGCTGTGGTCCAGTCGCTCCGCGCGCTCGTTCTCGCGAGTGAGCCCGGCCGACGATAGTTCGGGAGGAGGGGGCCAGCGAGTCCTCCAGCGCCTCGACACTTTCAGGCGGCATCGCGCCCTTACCGCCTCGCGAGCTTGGCCGGCGCAGTTTCGCCTATGAACAGCGCCAGGATCGCCGATCCGACCGCTGCCGCCGTCGCAATGAAGAACGGTACATCCGCGCCGTAGCGGACCGATGCGAGTCCTACAACGTAGGGCATCACGCAGCCGCCGACGATCTCGCCCAGCCCATGACCATTCCCAAGTCGTTGCGATCCGTTTCGGGTCCACGGATTCGGACGGTATCGTCGCCATGAACAGCACGAAGCATCCCGGCCAAGTACGACGCTCATGCGCACGCTAGGTCGCCAACACCTTCAGGTTGCGAGTAAGGTAAGTATCTTAGTCGAATAGTGGTCGGGGATCCTTCCCTAAGCCACGTGCTTTTGCTAATCAATAACGATGTCTTAGCGGCTTGCCCCTTCTGCCTTTACCCCTATTCGATGCAGTCCTGCTTTCAGATCATTGGCTCGAACGACGCCAGCAAAGCCTGCGTGTTGACCCGGCGGAACTATTAGGCATCACGGATCAATCAGGCATGGCGTCAGCCAGGCACGTGGCCACCCTACTGCATATTGCCCTTGGCGTAAAAGCTGGCTAAATGCGTGCATTCGAATGCATTGGAGGCGTTGATGGCACGGCGGCTGAAGCATGGCGTATCGGCTGAGGCAAAGGCCGACCGCGACCGGACCGTCCGCGACACGGTGGAAGGCATCCTTTCCGACATCGAGGCGCGCGGCGATGCGGCGGTTCGCGAGCTGTCGATCCGGTTCGACCGGTGGGATCGCGAGAGCTACCGGTTGACGCCCGCTGAGATTCAGGCGTGCATGGACCAGCTCTCGGACCGGGACCTGCAGGATATTGAATTCGCGCAGAAGCAGGTGCGCAACTTCGCCCGGATCCAGCGTGACAGCATGAAGGATGTCGAGGTGGAGACGCTGCCGGGCGTGGTGCTCGGCCACAAGAATATCCCGCTCAACGCCGCAGGCTGCTACGTGCCGGGCGGCAAGTACCCGCTGCTCGCGTCCGCGCACATGAGCGTGATCACTGCCAAGGTAGCGGGCGTGCCGCGCGTGGTCACCTGCGCGCCACCCTTTCAGGGACAGCCCGCGCCGGCGATCGTCGCAGCACAGGCGATGGCGGGGGCGGACGAGATCTACTGTCTCGGCGGCATTCAGGCGGTCGCGGCGATGGGCATCGGTACGCAGTCGATGGCAGCCGTCGACATCCTCGTCGGCCCCGGCAATGCGTTCGTGGCGGAGGCGAAGCGCCAGCTCTTCGGCCGCGTCGGCATCGACCTGTTCGCCGGGCCGACCGAGACGCTGGTGATAGCGGATGAAGTCGGCTGCGACGGCGAACTCGCGGCGACCGACCTGCTCGGTCAGGCGGAGCACGGACCGGATTCACCGGCGGTGCTGCTTACCACCTCCGAAAAGCTCGCGCGCGAGACGATGGCGCAGGTCGAGCGGCTGCTCCAGATCCTGCCGACCGCCGACTACGCCCGTAAGGCATGGGAGACCTACGGCGAGGTTATCGTTGCCGACAGCGACGAGGAAATGGTGCGGATCGCCGACGAGATCGCTTCCGAACACGTCCAGGTGATGACACACGATCCCGATTACTTCCTGAACAACATGACCAACTATGGCGCGCTGTTCCTCGGTCCGAGAACGAACGTCAGCTACGGTGACAAGGTGATCGGTACCAATCACACGCTGCCGACGAAGAAGGCGGCGCGCTACACCGGCGGTCTCTGGGTCGGCAAGTTTCTGAAGACCTGCACCTACCAGAAGGTGCTCACCGACGAAGCTTCGGTTCTGATCGGCGAGTATTGCAGTCGCTTGTGCGCGCTGGAGGGCTTTGCGGGCCATGGCGAGCAGGCCAACATTCGCGTGCGCCGCTACGGCAATCGCCACGTGCCTTATGCCGGGCGCGTCGAGCCGCTGGACGCGGTCGCGGCGGAGTGAGCCTGCCGCGGACGCCCAGCTTTCGACTGGACGGCCGGCGTGCGCTCGTCACCGGTGCCGGGCGCGGCATCGGCCTCGCACTTGCCGCTGCGCTGGCGGAAGCGGGAGCGGCGGTGACGCTCGCCGCGCGCACGGAGGCCGAGATCGAGTTGGGCGCGGCCGCGATCCGCGCCGCCGGCGGCACGGCGGAAGCCGCAGCGCTCGACGTCAGCGATCTCACCGCGGTGGCGGCCTTCTTCGAAAGCCGTCCGGCGTTCCACGTGCTGGTCAACAATGCCGGCACCAACCGGCCCAAATCGATGCAGCATGTAAGTGAGGCCGATTACGACGCGGTGCTGGATCTCAACGTCAAGAGCGCGTTCTTCGTTGCCCAGGCTTGCGTGCGCCGCATGCTGGCGGAGACGGTCGCGGGCAGCCTCATCCATGTCGGCAGTCAGATGGGGCATGTCGGGGGGCCCAATCGCTCGCTCTATTGCGCGTCCAAGTGGGCGATCGAGGGGATGAGCAAGGCATTTGCGCTTGATCTCGCCACGTATGGCATCCGCTCCAACGTGATCGCGCCGACCTTCATCGAGACGCCGATGACCAAGCCCTTCTTCGAGGACGAGAGCTTCAAGGCAAGTGTGCTCGCCAAGATCAAGCTCGGCCGGATCGGTCAGGTCGAGGACCTGATGGGCGCCGTCCTGTTCCTCGCCTCGGACGCCGCCGCCATGGTTACCGGCACCAGCCTGGTCGTCGACGGCGGCTGGACCGCCGAGTAGAGGCGTCTCAGATGCAGATGCAATCGTTTTGGGAGGGCAGGCAGTGGACCATATTCTGACCACGCACGTCGGCTCGCTGCCGCGAAGTGCGGCGGTAACCGAACTCATCTTCGCGCACGAACGGGGAGACATCGTCGACGCGCAGCGCTTCGACGCCGTGATGGCGGAAGCGGTCGACGCCTGCGTTGCACGACAGGTCGCGGCAGGGATCGATCTCGTCTCGGACGGCGAGATGTCCAAGATCTCCTACGCTACCTACATCAAGGACCGCATCAGCGGTTTTGACGGTGACAGCAGCCGCACGCCGCCGGCTGACCTCGAGGCCTTTCCCGGCTTTCTGAAGCGTCAGGCGGCGAGCGGCGGAACGCCGACCTATCGCCGTCCGCGATGCGTCGGCCCGGTCGCGCCGGTCACGCTCGAGCCGCTGGAAGCGGATATCGCCCACCTCGCTGCCGCCACTGCCGCACATCGCCCCCATGGCGCGTTCATGAACGCCGCATCGCCCGGCGTGATCGCGCTGTTCCAGCCAAACGACTTCTATCCGACACAGGACGCCTACCTGGAAGCGCTCGCCGAAGCGATGCGACCCGAATATGAGCGGATCGTCTCGGCCGGCTTCGTCCTGCAGCTCGACAGCCCCGACCTCGGCCTCGGCCGCCACATGATGTACAAGGAGCGTGACGAGGCTGAATATCTCCGCCTCATCGGCGGCCACGTAGAGGCGCTCAACCACGCGCTTCGCAACGTTCCGGCCGAGCGCGTGCGGATGCATGTCTGCTGGGGCAATTATGAGGGGCCGCATCACTGCGACGTCGAAATGGGCGTCATTTTGCCGACCCTGATGAAGGCCAAGCCGCAGGGTCTGCTGTTCGAGACTGCCAACCCGCGCCACCAGCACGACTGGACCTACTTCCGTGACATGGCAGCCGAGGTGCCGGAGGACCGCATCCTGATACCCGGGGTCATCGACTCCACCACCAACTTCATCGAGCACCCGCAGGTGGTCGCCCAGCGGATCGAGCTGTTCGCGAACCTGGTCGGACGTGAGCGGGTCATTGCCGGCACTGACTGCGGCTTTTCGACTTTTGCAGGCTTCGGCGCGGTCGATCGCGACATCGTTTACGCCAAGCTGGCCTCCCTGGCTGAGGGCGCGGCAGTCGCCAGCGAGCGGCTGTGGCGCCGGGCGGCGTGAGCGGACGTCCGCCGCTGAAGGACCGGCTTGCCGCACGCGAGCTGCTCGTCGGCACGTTCGTCAAGACGCCGTCCCCGATCATCGTCGAGGTGTTGGCGCTGACCGGGCTCGACTGCCTCTGCCTTGACGCCGAGCATGCGCCATTCGACCGGGCCGCGATCGACGCTTGCATATTGGCGGCGCGGGCGGCGAGCATGGACGTGCTCGTGCGTATCCCCGCCACGACATCGGAGCACGTGCTGAACGCGCTTGACTGCGGCGCGACCGGCGTGGTGGCGCCGCACATCCGTTCGGCCGATGAGGCAAGGGCATTGGCCGCGATGAGCCGCTACGGCCCGGGTGGGCGGGGCTATGCCGGCTCGTCGCGGGCGGCGCGCTATACGACCCGGCCCATGGCAGAGCATCTCAGCGCCAGCGCCGCCGGTACGACGGTACTCGCCCAGATAGAGGATCCCGAAGCGGTGGAGGCGATCGATGAGATCGCCGCCGTCAGCGGCATCGACGCGCTGTTCGTAGGCCGCGCCGACCTCACCGTCGCCTACGGGGCCGATAGTCCCGATGCGCCGCGGGTGATCGAAGCGGTCGAGCGGGTGTGTGCCGCCGGCCTGCGCCATGGCCGGCCGGTGGGCATGTTCCTGGCACGGCCCGGCGATGCGCCCGGCTGGACGAAAAAGGGCGCCAGCCTGTTCCTTCTTGAATCCGACCATAGCTTCCTGCTCGCCGGTGCGCGCAGGCTGGCCGAGACGGTGCGCGGCTAGGCCGCGGCGCGCCGCCGGCTGGGCAGCAGCGGTCGTGGATGGGTTTCGGGCAGGAAGAGCCAGAGCAGGCCGGCGCAGACGAACGCTACGCTCGCCAGGCTCATCGTCGCGCCGAGGCCGAAGCTCTCGGCGAGCGTGCCGGTGACGAGGGGCGCAAACAGGCTGACGATCCTGCCCCAGTTGAAGATCGATGCGGCGGTGGACTTGAGGTGCGGCGGGTAGAGCTCGGTCAGCCACGGCCCCCATACCACGCTCGACGACAGCATGAAGCCGTAGGTCGCGCCGAGAAAGGCGAGCACGGCGAAGTGCGTCGGTGCCGAGAGGAATACGAGGATCGCCACCGCGGCGAGCAGGAAGCCGAGCGCGTTGAAGCGCCTGCCGAAGCGGTCGCCCGCCCAGCCCCACACGAATACCCCGACGATGTTGGTGCCGGAAACCCACGCCACCAATGTGCCGACATCGGATTGCGGCAGGTAGCGGACGTCGCGCAGGTAGGTGGTGAGCCAGCCGCTATAGGCTTGGTAGCCGAAGAAGTTGAGGCCCGTCAGCGTGGCCAGCGCCAGCGTCCGTCCTCGCACGCCCGGCGCGAACAGCTCCGTTATCGGCAGTCGCCGCGTTCCGCCGGTTCCCGTGCGCGCGTCCGCGCTGGCCGGCACGATCAGGTATGCAAAACCGGCGAGCAGCACCGGCGGCAGGCCGCCGACCCAGAGCAGCAGGCGCCAGTCATGCTGCAGCAGCATACCGCTGGCCAATCCCTGGACGACGATGGCAAGGCTGGCGATGCCGTTGATCAGGCTGGCAAGCCGGCCGCGTACGTTGCTGCGAAACAGTCCGACATAGATGCCGACCACGACGGGAAAGATCCCGCCCATGAACAGGCCCAGCACGAAACGCTGCAGCAGGTATTGGAGCAGCGAGGTGACGATCACGCCGGCGAGCAGACTGACCCCATACCCCACCATCACGCAGGCCAGCATCGTGCGCCGACCGACCCGGTCGGCAAGCTGTCCGATCAGCACCGCGCCGATCAGCGCGCCGGCGCCCTGCGCCGAGTAACCGGAGCCGGCCTCGGTCAGGCTCAGATGAAGCGTGTCCCGGATGTAGGGCCGCAGCACGTCGACGGAGTACCACGACCAGCTGTAGAAGAATTCCGCCACCATCAGGAAGGCGAAGGCGGCGATGCCGCGGGCGAGCGGCGGATAGCTTTCGGCAGGCACGCGGCCGAACTCTTCCGCTGCTCTGGCGGAGTAAGCTGCCTCCCCGGATGAAGCGGCCGCGAGCTGCAGGTCCGGCGCACCCGACCCGCTCGGCAGGATTGCCGCAGGGTCGGGCTGCCGAACCGTCATCTAGAAACGGCCGCCGACGCGCACGCCGTAGGTGCGCGGCGGGCTGAACGATTCCTGGATACGCGCGGTGCTGCCGAGCGTCGCGGAGTAGATGACTGCCTTCTGCGTCAGGTTGTTGCCGAACGCCTCGATGTAGAAGCGCTCGTTCTTCGTCGTGTAACGCAGGCTGGCATCCAGCGTCGCGTAGGACTTCTGCCGGTCGAGCACCGTATTGTAGTCGGTCGCAAAGTATTTGGTCGAGTATAGCAGATCCACGTGCGGCGTCAGCGTTCCCGAGTCACCCAGGCTTGCGTCGTAGTAAACGCTGGCCGTGCCCTTGAACGTCGGCGACATCGGCACCTTTCGGCCGGCCAGATCCACCGTCACGGTGTTCCCGAACGGGTTCGGCCGGACATAGCGGGTGAACTTGGCGTCCAGCAACGCACCGGTGAGATCAAAGTGGAAATCGGGCACGAGCGTCGTCTTCAGCTCCGCCTCGGCACCGTAGGCGCGCGCCCGGCCGGCGCTGGAGTAGTAAGACAGGTTCGTGACCTGGTCTAGGATGGTGATCTGCAGGTCTTTGTACTGATTGTAAAAGGCGCTGACGTTGAAGATCACCCGGCCATGGTCGAGCCGGTTCTTGGAGCCGATTTCATAGGCGGTGACCGTCTGCGGCGCGTAGGACGCCGGGATCAGCGCATTGGACGAATTGTTGTTGATGCCGCCAGATTCGAACCCGGTCGAGATCGTGGCGTAGATCATGTTGTCCCGTGCGGGATTGTACTCCGCGCCCGCTCGCCAGGTGATCTTGTGGTACTTGGCCCGACCACCCGCCTGCGCCGCTGTCTGCGTATCGAAGTTGAAGGTGCCGACCGGAGCCGTGAAGTTGGTGATCCGATAGTCCTTCTTCTCGTCGGAGTAGCGGATGCCGCCGATCAGGCGCAGCCTGTCGGGTATGATCGAGTAAGTTGCTTGGCCGTAAGCGGCATAAGCATCGGTATCGATCTTGGTGCGGGAGCGGGTTCCGCGCGCGGTCGCGGTCGGCGCGGTGTAGACCTGACTGTAGAGCTCGTCGATCTTGTC
>CAXTUG010000095.1:0-10420 GCA_964247375.1 uncultured Sphingomonadaceae bacterium | reverse complement strand
GCAGCTCTACTGGATCGGCCGTTACGTCGAGCGGGCGGAGTTCACCGCGCGCCTGCTGGAGGCGACGCTGCGGCTCGACGCGCTGTCGGCCCGGCCGGCGGGAAAGGTGGCGTGGGAGAGCGCGCTGCTGGTCACCGCCGCGGAGCACGGCTTCGCCGCCTCGGGCCAGAGCATGACGCCGCAGACGGTATCCTTCTACTTGACGCTGTCCGCCGACAATCTGAGCTCGATCCGCTCCTGCCTCGACGCCGCCCGCTCCAACGCCAAGTCGGTGCGCACGGCGCTGACCCGCGACGCCTGGGAAGCGATCAACCGCGCCTGGCTGTCGCTGCGCGGCCTGGCGACCACCGGCGGCTATGAGGAAACGCTCGCGCTGGCGGCGATGATCCGGGCCGAGACGCGCGGCTTCGAAGGTGCGCAGGCGCGGATGCTGCGCAACGAGGCCTTCCACTTCATCGGCCTGGGCGCCGCGATCGAGCGGGCCGACAATACGGCGCGGCTGATCGACGTCAAATACCACCTGCTGCTGCCCGAGGGCGAGAAGGTGGGCGGCGTCATCGACCGCGATCAGTGGACCACGCTGCTTCACACCGTATCGGCCAACACGGCCTATCGCTGGCTCTACCGCGACGGGCTGAAGCCGTGGCTGGTCGCGGACATGCTGATCCTGCGCGCCGAAATGCCGCGCAGCCTGACGGGCGCGAATGAGGAAGTCGTCCAGCACCTCGCCTTCATCGGCCGGCGGCTCGGTCGGCAGGGTGAGGCGGATCGGCTCGCGCGGCGGCGGCAGACGACGCTCAGCCGGACCAGCATTGATTCGATCTTCGGGCAGGGGCTGCACGAATATCTCGAGGCGTTCGTAGTCGAGAATTCGCAACTCGATCAGGCGATAGCCCAGCAGTTCCGCTTCGGCTGACGATATGCGCCTCTACGTCTCGCACCGGACCGAATATGTCTTCTCCGAACCGCAGGCGCGATTGGTGCAGCTGCTGCGGCTCACCCCGGGCAACCATGCCGGCCAGAGCATCATCTCCTGGTCGGTCGACGTCGACCGCGACGCCCGCCTGAAGTCGGGCCGCGACGGCTACGGCAACGAGACGACGATGCTGTACGTCGATGGGCCGATCGACGGCATCGCCATATCCGTTTCGGGCGAGGTCCTGACCGAGGATCGGGCAGGCATACTCGGTGCAGCCGCCGAGCCGCTGCCACCGTTGCACTTCCTGCAGTCCACCGCCCTGACCAAGGCGGACGCGCAGGTGGCGGAGTTCGCGGCAGACCTCGATCTGCCGGCGGACCCGCTGGCCGCCGCGCACTGCCTGATGGAGGTTGTTCACGACCGGCTCGTCTTTCGGCTGCCGGACTTCGGACGCGAACCTTCGGCGGCGGAGGTGCTGGCCGAGGGCCAGGCGGATGCGCAGGGCGCGGCGCACCTGCTGATCTCCGCCGCGCGCGCGGCCCGCCTTCCGGCACGCTATGTCGCGGGACATCTCTACCGGCCGGACGCGCCGGACACGCATGCGGCGCATGGCTGGGCCGAGCTCTACGTCGACGGCTATGGCTGGATCGGGTTCGATCCCGGCGAGGGGCGCTGCCCCACCGATCATTACGTCCGGGTGGCGGTCGGGCTGGACCACGGCCAGGCGGCGCCGGTCTCCGGCGCGCGCATCGGCGGCGGCGCGGAGCGATTGACAGTCGATGTGCATGTCGGACCGGAGGCGCAGTGACCGAAGCCGTGGTTAATCGGCCGAAAGGCATGTTGAGCGGCGAACGGTTACAGGTTGTTCCGGCAAGGCGGTCCACCGGTATTAGTAACGAGTGGAGTTCCCGTGTTCTTCTTCAAAGCCCGGCGGAGCGCAGAGCCTGAAGCGCAGGAGCGTCGCCGCAGCATCCGTCACGCTACCGTCATGCAGGTCGCCAAGATCCGACTCGGCACAGGTCGGGAAGAATTGTGCATCCTGCGCGACGTGTCGCCGGAAGGACTCAAGGCAGAAATCTACATCGCGGTGGGCGCCGACGAGCGTGTCGAAATCGAACTGAGGACCGGCCATGCCGTGGGTGGTCGCGTCGCCTGGCGGGATGGCGCGGAGATCGGCCTCGCATTCGACGAGCCGATGCCGATGGCGGCGATGATGGCGCACTGTTCGATCGACGAGCGTGTCGGCGCCATCCGTCCGCCCCGCCTGACCGTGCAGATGGACGGCGTGCTGAAGCTCGGCATCAGCGAGCGTGCCGTGGCGATCGGCAACATCTCGCAGGCCGGCCTGCAGATCGCCGCGCCGGAGCCGCTCGATCTCGGACGCCGGTGCACGGTCACGCTGCCGCAACTGGCGCCGCGCGCGGCCACCGTCCGCTGGTGGCGGGAAGGGCAGGCCGGGCTGATGCTGGCGGAACCGCTCGACTATACGTCCTTTGCGGAGTGGCGCGCCGGCCTGATCGGCTGAGCCCAACGACGATCTGGCATCCTTGTCCGGGTGCGGCTGCGACCCGCATACCTGCTGACCCTTTTCGGACGCCGATCCGCTTGCTAGGGCCACCGCATTCACCGCACTGCAGCAAGGACATTCCGCTATGACCGCCGTCGGCCAGGATACGCTCGGAACCCGCTCGACCCTGCAGGTCGGTGGTCGACAGGTCGCCTACTACTCGCTGGCGAAGGCGGCGGAGTCGATCGGCGACATTTCGCGCCTGCCGTTCAGCATGAAGGTGCTGCTGGAAAATCTGCTGCGGTTCGAGGACGGCACGACCGTCACGACCGACGACCTGACGGCGATGGTGCAGTGGCTGACCGACCGCACGTCGGAGCGCGAGATCCAGTATCGCCCCGCGCGCGTGCTGATGCAGGACTTCACCGGCGTGCCCTGCGTGGTCGATCTGGCGGCGATGCGCGACGCGATGGGCCATCTCGGCGGCGACGCGCAGAAGATCAATCCGCTGGTGCCGGTCCATCTCGTGATCGACCATTCGGTGATGGTCGACGAGTTCGGCACGCCGCAGGCGTTCCAGGACAATGTCGAGATCGAGTATCAGCGCAACATGGAACGCTACGAGTTCCTGCGCTGGGGTTCCAAGGCGCTCGACAATTTCAAGGTGGTGCCGCCCGGCACCGGCATCTGCCACCAGGTCAACCTGGAGCATATCGCGCAGACCGTGTGGGTGTCGAAGGATCCCGACGGGCAGGACGTCGCCTATCCCGACACCTGCGTCGGCACCGACAGCCACACCACCATGGTCAACGGCCTGGGCGTGCTCGGCTGGGGCGTCGGCGGGATCGAGGCCGAGGCGGCGATGCTCGGCCAGCCGGTGTCGATGCTGATCCCCGAAGTGGTCGGCTTCAAGCTGACCGGCACCATGCCGGAGGGCATCACCGCGACCGACCTGGTGCTCACCGTCACGCAGATGCTGCGCCAGAAGGGCGTGGTCGGCCGGTTCGTGGAATTCTACGGACCCGGGCTCGACGCGCTGAGTCTCGCCGACCGCGCGACCATCGCCAACATGGCGCCCGAATATGGCGCGACCTGCGGCTTCTTTGCGGTGGATCAGGCGACGATCAACTATCTGCGCCTCACCGGCCGCGACGAGACCCAGATCGAACTGGTGGAAGCCTATGCCCGCGCGCAGGGCATGTGGCGCGACCCCAACCTGCCCGATCCGGTCTTCACCGACACGATCGCGCTCGACATGAGCACGGTGCAGCCGAGCCTCGCCGGACCCAAGCGCCCGCAGGACAAGGTGCTGCTGTCGAACGTCGACGATAATTTCAACAACGAGCTCGTCACCGGCTACAAGAAGACCGGCGACGCGGATCGGCGGGTCGCGGTCGACAATGCCGATTATCAGGTCGGCCATGGCGACGTGGTGATCGCCGCCATCACCAGCTGCACCAATACCTCCAACCCGTCGGTCCTGGTCGCCGCCGGCCTGGTCGCGCGCAAGGCGCGTGCGCTGGGGCTCAAGCCCAAGCCATGGGTCAAGACCAGCCTCGCACCCGGCAGCCAGGTCGTCACCGACTACCTGACCAAGGCCAAGCTGCAGGACGATCTCGACGCGCTGGGCTTCAACCTGGTCGGCTATGGCTGCACCACCTGCATCGGCAATTCGGGGCCGCTGCCGACGCCGATCAGCAAGGCGATCAACGAGAACGACCTCGTCGCTGCCTCGGTCCTGTCCGGCAACCGCAATTTCGAGGGCCGCGTGTCGCCCGACGTGCGCGCCAACTTCCTCGCCTCGCCGCCGCTGGTGGTGGCCTATGCGCTGAAGGGCTCGGTGCGCGAGGACCTCACCACCGAACCGATCGGCATGGCCGAGGACGGCTCGCCGGTGATGCTGAAGGACATCTGGCCGACCAATCACGAGATTGCCGACATGATCACCTCGGTGATCGACAGCGAGATGTACCGCACCCGCTACGCCAACGTGTTCGAAGGCGACCGCAAGTGGCGCGGCATCACGATCGAGGGGTCGGACACCTACACCTGGAATCCCGGCTCGACCTACGTCCAGAACCCGCCCTATTTCGAGGGCATGGGCATGACCCCGGCGCCGGTCGAGGACATCGTCGACGCGCGGCCGCTCGCCATCCTGGGCGATTCGATCACGACCGACCACATCTCGCCCGCCGGATCGATCAAGGTCGACAGCCCGGCCGGACGCTACCTGAACGAGCATCAGGTGGCGAAGGCCGACTTCAACTCCTACGGCGCGCGCCGCGGCAACCATGAGGTGATGATGCGCGGCACCTTCGCCAACATCCGCATCCGCAACGAGATGGTGCCGGGCGTCGAGGGCGGGATGACCCGCTACGTGCCGACCGGCGAGACGCTGGCGATCTACGACGCCGCGCAGAAGTACAAGGCCGACGGCACGCCGCTGGTGATCGTCGCCGGCAAGGAATACGGCACCGGCTCGTCGCGCGACTGGGCGGCCAAGGGCACCAGCCTGCTCGGCGTGCGCGCCGTCATCGCCGAGAGCTTCGAGCGCATCCACCGCTCGAACCTAGTCGGCATGGGCGTGCTGCCGCTGCAGTTCCTAGACGGCGTCGACCGCAAGACGCTCGGCCTCGACGGCAGCGAGCTGTTCTCGATCGACCAGGTGGCGCACCTGCGCCCGCGCCAATTGGTGACAGTCAAGGTCAAGCGGGCCGACGGCAGGGAGACCAGCTTCGAGGCGCGCTGCCGCATCGATACGGTCAACGAGCTCGACTATTTCCTCAATGGCGGCATCCTGCCGTACGTGCTGCGCAAGCTCGCCGCTTAATCGCCGCGGTTCGGTGTTTGCTACAGATCGTCATCCCGGCGCAGGCCGGGATCCATCGTGAGGCGCGCGCTGGTGGAGAGATGGACCCCGGCCTTCGCCGGGGTGACAATGGTCGTTCATGGTCTCGGCACCTGTCCACCATTGCTTCACGCCAGGGGCGTGAATGCGATAGGGCGAGGTCGACGTGACGGTTGTGGGGCCGAGGGCGAACGGCGAGCAATCTTCGATAATATCAGATCAATAGCAGTGCGGCCGTCCGCCGCATAAAAAAAGCCCGGGCGGTGCTGGACCGGCCCGGGCTTCTCCCCCTGTGAACGGATGGTCAGGCGGCGAGGGCGTTCGCGCGCTTGCGGTTGCGGAGCGCCGAGCCGAGCGCTCCGAAGCCCAGCACGATCGTTCCCCAAGTCGCCGGCTCCGGCACCGCCGGCGGGCTGCCGTTGTTGGAGCCGCTGATCAGCTGGATCTGGCGCTGATTGCCCACGTTCGGATCCCACACGGTCAGGTCGTAGCCGCTCGTGCTGATGGAGCCGTTCTTGACCACGCCGAGCCAGCTGTTCGCATCGCCGATCGCCGCAGTCATTTGCGTGGCGTTGCCGCCGCTGACGTTGAAGGTGCCGGTCCCCACGTCCCAGCTGCCGGTCGTCTCGTTGAGAATCTCCCAGATCGCCATCTGCGTCGCGGCCGAGGTGATCGCGTTGTTCATGCGCGGCGTGCTGCCGGTCGTCGTGTAGACGAGCAGCTTCAGCACGCTGTCGAGCTGCGTAGCGGTGAAGGAGGTGACGGTGTTCGGCGCCGAGCCGAGCTTGTTGGGCGAGGTGATCGCGGACTTGTCGGTCTGCGTGAAGACGCCCTTGTTGAGCCAGTCATAGACGTCGATGCAGAAGGTCGAGAGCGTCGTCAGCGTGTTGCCCGACGTGCTCGACAATTTGCCTGTCAGTGCGATCTGGCCGATGCTGACCGACTTGGTCTCGCTCTTGTTGGACGCGTTCAAATAGGTGATGTTGCCGCCGATCCCGCCGAGGCTGCTCAGAGCGGCGCCGCCGCCCTGGACGGTGAGGTCGATGGACGTGGCCGAAGCGGCGGACGGAAGCGCGACCGCGCACAGCAGTCCGCTGGCGGCGACGAGCGCCGGCCGAAAGATACCCATACGCATACAGTTAATCCCCAATGTTGTGCGCGACCTGATCGGCCGCATGTCGGTCAATATTGCTTTTGGTCTGTTGACCGCCTGGGGACCCGCGCCGGAACGACTTGGGGGCCAAACGCCTCTGCCTTGATCGTGCAGTTAAGATGGTGCTGACATTCTTACAATAGATAAAGATAGTTAACGCGGACGCAAAGTTCTCTGCGACTATTCTGCAACAAGCGCGGCTCTCATCCAGTCCGGCACGATCAGTCCGCTGTCGGTCCCGTCGGCGAGCGCAGCGGCGAGTCTCGCGACCGGAACGCGCGCGACCGCCAGCCCCAGTGCGGCATGGAAGGCGTTGAAGTCCGGTGCCGGGGTCGACGCCCGCACGACGGCCAACCGCCGGTTGACCTTCTGGCGCCAGTTCATGCGCGCCGTATTCTCCTGGCCGACATAGCAGCCCTTGGTGAAGCTGACGCCGTTCAGTTCGGCGGCATTGGCCTCCAGCCACAGCGTCCGGTCCGATCCGAGCTCCGCCACGCCTTCCGCCACGCCGAGCGAGAGGCGGTGCGCGAGCCATCCGTCCGCCGGTGCCGCGGCGGGCGCGATCCAGCGACGGCCCAGCGCGTCAAGGCGAGGATCGGGCACGCCATCCTTCCCCTCCCGCGACCAGTGAACCGCGAGCGACGGGTCGGGTGCGATCCCGATGCTGCGGCGCAGCCGGTACAGGCTCAGCCGCCGCACCAATGCCTCTGCCTGGTCCGCTTCGCAGTCGATCAGGAGATCGTCGCCGTCGTCCCAGACCAGGAAGTCGAACAGGGCCTTGCCCTGTGCAGTCAGCAGTCCGGCCCAGACCGGCAGCGCGCCGGTCACGTCGTTGGTGACCAATCCCTGCAGGAAGCCCCGCACATCCTCCCCGGACAGGCGGAGCACGGCACGGTCGGCAAGGGTGGTCGCGGGCATGCAGGCGAGGTAGGGGATGCGGCGCAAGATGCCAACGGAGTCGCCTGTGGCCAGCTACGATCTTCTTCTCGCGAACGGCAGCGTCTGGACGCCGGGCGGTCCGCTCTCGACCTCGGTCGGGGTGCGCGACGGCCGGATCGCCGCGCTCGGCGTCACCGGCGACGCGAACGAGACGATCGACTGCACCGGCCTCACCGTCCTGCCCGGCGTGGTCGACAGCCAGGTCCACTTCCGCGAGCCGGGCCTGGAAGCCAAGGAGGATCTGGAGAGCGGCAGCCGCGCGGCGGTGCTGGGCGGGGTGGTCGCGGGGTTGGAGATGCCGCACACCAAGGCCCACACCGACAGCGCGGCGGCGCTTAACGGCAAGCTGGCGCGGGCGGAAGGCCGGATGTGGTGCGACCACGCTTTCTACGTCGGCGCGACCGGCGCCAATGCCGAACTGCTGGGCGAGCTGGAGCGGCTGCCCGGCGTGGCCGGCGTCAAGATCTTCATGGGTTCGTCCACCGGCGACCTGCTCGTGTCGGAGGACGGCGAACTGGCGCGCGTGCTGGCGAACGGCCGGCGGCGCGTCGCGATCCACGCCGAGGACGAGCCGCGCATGATCGCGCGCATGGGCGAGCGGGTCACGGGCGACGTCTCCTCCCACCCGGTCTGGCGCGACGACGAGAGCGCGATGCTGGCGACACGGCGCATCCTGGGGCTGGCGCGTGTGGCGCGCCGTCCGGTCCACGTGCTGCACGTGACCACGCCGGCCGAGCTGGAACTTCTCGCCGCCAACAAGGACATCGCCACCTGCGAGGTCACGCCCCAGCACCTGACGCTGGCCGGCGAGGAGGCCTATCCGCGGCTCGGCACCTACGCGCAGATGAACCCGCCGATCCGCTCGGGCGCGCACCGCGACGGGCTGTGGCACTGGCTCAACCAGGGGGTGCCCGACGTGCTCGGCTCCGATCACGCGCCGCACACGCGCGAGGAGAAGGCGCGGACCTATCCGGACACGCCGAGCGGCATGCCGGGCGTGCAGACGCTGCTGCCGCTGATGCTGGATCACGTCGCCCACGGCCGGCTGTCGCTGCAGCGGCTGGTGGAGCTCACCTCCGCCGGGCCGCAGCGCGTGTTCGGCATGACCGGCAAGGGCCGCATCGCCGCGGGCTACGATGCCGACTTTACTTTGGTCGACCTCAAGGCGCAGTGGACCATCGAGCAGGATTGGCTGGCGTCGCGATGCGGCTGGTCGCCCTTCACCGGCATGCGGATCACCGGCCGCCCCGTCGGCACGATCGTGCGCGGCAACGTCGTGATGCGCGACGGTGAACTGGCGGCGAGCGCCGTGGGCAGGCCGATCCGGTTCGATTCGGCGCGGTGGGAGTAGCCGTCACCACGCACCCGCGAAATTATCGTGGGTGCCGGGGGCGGACGCGCGGCGATCCTGAGGATAGAGTGATGAAGCGTGCATATGTGGGGTTGGCCGCGGCGCTGACCCTGTGCGGCTGCACGGCGGGGCCGCTGAGCCAGATCCCGCTGACCGGACCGTACGTTCCCGACAACCCGTTCGCCAGGATGATCCGCGGCGAGCTGACGCCGGTCAAGGTGTACGAGACGGACCACGTGCTGGCGTTCATGGATCATGCGCCGGCGGCGCCCGGTCATGTCCTGGTGATCTCGAAGGTGAGCCGCGCCCGCACCCTGCTGGAGATGAGCGCGCATGACTATGACGAGGTCATGGCGGCGGTGCGCAAGGTCGCGCTGGCGGAGGTGAAGGCGCTCGATCTCGAGGGGTTCACCATCATCGAGAATAACGGGCTCGGCCAGTCGGTGCCGCACCTCCACGTGCACATCATCCCGCGCTACGGCCGCATCCGCATCAAGGAAGTGCCGACCCCGATCGTGCCGGACAGCCAGCTGGAGCCGGTCGCGGCGAAGATTCGCGCGGTGCTGGCGACGATGCCGAATGAGTGAACCGCTGCACGGCTGGCTGATCCTCGACAAGCCGATCGGCCTGGGATCGACCCAGGCGGTGTCGGCGGTCAAGCGCGCGCTGCGCCTGGCCGGGCACGGCAAGGCCAAGGTCGGGCATGGCGGCACGCTCGATCCGCTCGCGAGCGGCGTGCTGCCGGTGGCGATCGGCGAAGCGACCAAGCTGTCCGGGCGGATGCTCGATTCGGACAAGGCCTATGATTTCACGATCCGCTTCGGCGAGCAGACGGACACGCTGGATGCCGAGGGTGCGGTGGTCGCGAAGAGCGACGTGCGTCCGGCACTGGAGGAGGTCGAGGCGATCCTGCCAAGCTTCACCGGCCCGATCACGCAGGTGCCGCCGGCCTATTCGGCGCTGAAGGTGAACGGGCAGCGGGCCTACGATCTGGCGCGGGCGGGTGAAGAGGTGGAGCTTGCGGGCCGCAATGTAGTCGTCCGTAGCTTGGCAGTTCGGTGGATGCCGGGACAAGCCCGGGATGACGGCCTGCAGGAAGTCACTCTCTCCGCCCTCGTCTCGAAAGGCACCTACATCCGCAGCCTGGCGCGCGACATCGCGCTGGCGCTCGATACGGTCGGGCACGTTACCATGCTGCGGCGGACGAAAGCCGGTCCGTTCGCCCTTGAAACTGCGATAACACTGGACATATTGGAGGAAGCCGCTAAGGACGCGGCGCTGCAGGAGCTGCTCCTGCCGCTGACGGCCGGACTGGACGACATCCCGGTCCTCGCCGTCTCCCCCGATCAGGCCCAAGCGCTCCGCCAGGGACGCCGCCTGCCGGGACACGCAGCGCCATCAGGTCTCCACCTCGCCATGCTCGGGTCCGTTCCCGTCGCCTTGGTCGAAGCGGGAGAAGACATCTCGGTGGTGCGCGGCTTCAACCTGATGTCGGAGTGAAGAACACATGACGATCACTGCCGAGCGCAAGGCCGAAATCATCAAGGACAATGCCCGGGGCGAGGGCGACAGCGGTTCGCCGGAGGTGCAGGTCGCGATCCTGACCGAGCGCATTGCCAACCTGACCGAGCATTTCAAGACGCACGCCAAGGACAACCATTCGCGCCGCGGCCTGCTGATGATGGTCAACAAGCGCCGCTCGC
>CAXTUG010000094.1:8826-10437 GCA_964247375.1 uncultured Sphingomonadaceae bacterium | reverse complement strand
GTGGTGAGCAGCTTGTCGCCGGTGAAGATCGAGTTCGCGCCGGCCAGGAAGCACAGCGCCTGCGTCGCCTCCGACATGCTCTCGCGCCCGGCCGAGAGCCGCACCATCGACTGCGGCATCAGGATGCGCGCGACCGCCACGGTGCGGACGAACTCGATATCGTCGATGCGCGCACTCGGCACGTCCTTGAGCATGTCGCCCAGCACGGTCCCCGGCACCGGCACCAGCGCGTTGATCGGCACGCTCTCGGGCGGTTCGGGCAGGGTCGCCAGCGCGTGGAGGAAGCCGACCCGGTCCGCGCGCGTCTCGCCCATGCCGACGATCCCGCCGCAGCAGACGTTGATGCCCGCGCCGCGCACCCGATCGAGCGTGTCGAGCCGGTCCTGCCACGATCGGGTGGTGATTACCGCGCCATAATGCTCGGGCGAGGTATCGAGGTTGTGGTTATAGTAATCAAGCCCGGCCTCGCCCAAACGCTGCGCCTGATCGTCAGTCAGCATGCCGAGCGTCATGCAGCTCTGAAGGCCGAGCGCGTTGACGCCCTCCACCATCTCGCAGAGCGCGTCCATGTCGCGGTCCTTGGGCTCGCGCCACGCCGCGCCCATGCAGAAACGCTGCGATCCCGCCGCCTTGGCCGCACGCGCGGCGTCGAGCACCGCGTCGACGTCCATCAGCTTGGACGCCTTCAGCCCGCTCTCCGCAAAAGCGGACTGCGAGCAGTAGCCGCAATCTTCGGCGCAGCCGCCCGTCTTGATCGACAGCAAGGTCGCGCGCTCGACCTGGTTGCGGGCATGGTGCGCGCGGTGCACCTCGGCCGCGCGGAAGACGAGGTCCAGGAACGGCAGGTCGAATAGGGCGGCGACGTCGGCCCGGCTGGGCGCGGCGACCGGCGGGCGGGTCAGATCGGCGATGTCGTTCATTCGGCAGCCTCGTTCAGCCCTTCGGGCGGCAGATTGTGGCCGAGCAGGCGCAGCACCTCGCCCGCCGCCTCGACCAGGTTGGTGCCGGGGCCGAAGATCGCCTGCACGCCGGCGTCGCGCAGGACGGCATAGTCCTGCGCGGGGATCACCCCGCCGGCAATGACCTTGATGTCGGCGCGCCCGGCGTCGCGCAGGTGCTGGATCAGCTCGGGAATGAGCGTCTTGTGCCCGGCGGCGAGGCTGGAGGCGCCGACCACGTCGACATCCTCCGCCAGCGCGAGCGCGGCGGCCTCGCTCGGCGTCTGGAACAGGGGACCGGGCACGATCTCGAAGCCCAGGTCGCCGAACGCCGAGGAGACGAGGTTGGCGCCGCGATCATGGCCGTCCTGCCCCATCTTGGCGACGAGCATGCGTGGGCGGCGGCCCTGCCGGCGTGCGATCGCCTGCACGCCGTCGACCAGGCTGTCCCAGCGGCGATCGTCGGCATAGGCGCCGCCATAGACGCCCGACACCGGCGTTGGCGTGGTGCCGTAACGGCCGAACACGTCCTCCAGCGCCTGGCTGATCTCGCCGAGGGTAGCGCGGGCACGGGCGGCCTCTACCGCAAGGGCGAGGAGGTTTGTTCCCAAGTCCCGTTAGTCCCGAGCGAAGTAGAGGGACGCTGCCGAGCATGTCGCGACTTGAAGCTGCC
>CAXTUG010000094.1:0-8816 GCA_964247375.1 uncultured Sphingomonadaceae bacterium | reverse complement strand
GTGGTTGGCCCCCCCCCCCGGTCCCCCCGGGCCTCGGCGCGGCCCCGCTGCCGAGCTTGTCGAGACTTCTCGCTCCGCTCGAAGGCGCGTCTCGACTTCGCTCGACACGAACGGGGTTGGCGAGCGCGCACCCTCCCGCAGCGCTTCCAACGCCGCTTGGCACTTGCTCTCGTCCCGCTCAGCCCTGACACGCTCGATCCGCGCGATCTGCCCCGCCCGCACCGCGTGATTGTCCACGTCCAGGATCGCGAGTTCGTCCTGCTCGGCCAGCGTGTAGCGGTTGACCCCGACGATCACGTCCTCGCCGCGGTCGACCCGTGCGGCGCGTGCCGCCGACGCCTGCTCGATCATCGCCTTGGGCCAGCCCGCCGCCACCGCGTTGGCCATGCCGCCCTCGGCATCGACCCGCTCGATGATCTCGAGCGCGCGGTCGTGCAGCTCCTGCGTCAGCGCCTCGACATAGTAGGAGCCGCCGAGCGGATCGACCACGTTGGTGATGCCGGTTTCCTCCTGCAGCACCAATTGCGTGTTGCGCGCGATGCGGGCGGAGAAGTCGGTGGGCAGCGCGATCGCCTCGTCCAGCGCGTTGGTGTGGAGCGACTGGGTGCCGCCCAGCGCCGCCGCCATCGCCTCCACGGTCGTGCGGATCACGTTGTTGTACGGATCCTGCTCGGTCAGGCTCACGCCGGACGTCTGGCAGTGAGTGCGCAGCATCTTGGAGCGCTCGTCCCTGGCGCCGAGCCCGCTCATCACGCCGTGCCACAGCTTGCGCGCCGCACGCAGCTTGGCGACCTCCATGAAGAAGTTCATGCCGATCGCGAAGAAGAAGCTCAGCCGCCCGGCGAAGGCGTCGACGTCGAGGCCCGCGGCCATCGCCGCCTTCGCATATTCCTTGCCGTCGGCGATGGTGAAGGCGAGCTCCTGCACCGCCGTCGCCCCCGCCTCCTGCATATGGTAGCCGGAGATGGAGATGGAGTTGAACTTCGGCATGTTGGCCGATGTGTAGGCGATGATGTCCGACACGATCCGCATGCTGGGCGCCGGCGGATAGATGTAGGTGTTGCGGACCATGAACTCCTTGAGGATGTCGTTCTGGATGGTCCCGTCGAGCTGGGCCTGGGCGACGCCCTGCTCCTCGCCGGCGACGATGAAGAAGGCGAGGATCGGGATCACCGCGCCGTTCATCGTCATGCTGACCGACATCTTGTCGAGCGGGATGCCGTCGAACAGGATCTTCATGTCCTCGACCGTGTCGATCGCAACGCCCGCCTTCCCGACATCGCCGACCACGCGCGGATGGTCGCTGTCGTAACCGCGGTGGGTCGCGAGGTCGAACGCCACCGACAGCCCCTTCTGCCCGGCGGCGAGATTGCGGCGGTAGAAGGCGTTGGACTCCTCGGCCGTCGAGAAGCCGGCATATTGGCGGATCGTCCACGGCCGGCCCGCATACATCGACGCGCGCACGCCGCGCGTGAACGGCGCGAAGCCAGGCAGACCCGGATCGGCGCCGGCCACGTCGTCCGGCGTGTAGAGCGGCTTGACCGCGATCCCCTCCGGCGTGTGCCACGTCAGGTCGCGCCCCTTCACCTCCTTGGCGGCGAGCGCGGACCAGTCGGTAGGTGTAGGCTTCATTCCCTCTCCCCTTGGGGGAGAGGGAGGGAGCGCCGCAGGCGCGTAAGGGTGAGGGCAAGCCCGCAGCGGATCGCGCAATATGCACGTGCCCTCACCCCGGCCCTAGCCCCCGGGGGGGGGCGGGCGGAACCTCCCGCACGCGGGAGAGGGAGCTACCGCCCTCAATGCCCACCCGGCGTCTCCATCAGCTCGACCAGCACCCCGCCCATGTCCTTGGGATGGACGAAGATCACCGGCGTGCCGTGCGCGCCGATGCGCGGTTCGCCCAGCACCTTGGCGCCCTTCTCCTCCAGCGCCGCCTTGGTAGCATGGACGTCGGCCACTTCGAAGCAGACGTGATGCTGCCCGCCCGCCGGATTCCTGGCGAGAAAGCTCGTGATCGGCGAACCTTCGCCCAGCGGCTCCAGCAGCTCGATCTGGCTGTTGGGCGTGTCGATGAAGCACACCCGCACGCCCTGCGCGGGCAGGTCGAACGGCTCGCGCACCACGGTCGCGCCGAGCAGGTCGCGGTACAGCGCCACCGCCCGCTCGATCGAGGGCGTGGCGATGCCGACATGGTTGAGGGGGCCGAGCGGGATCATGCGCGCAGTCGTCCCCTACAGCGGGATATTGTCATGCTTCTTCCACGGATTTTCCAGGCTCTTGTTCCTGAGCTTGCGTAAGCCCAGCGCGATGCGGCGCCGCGTCGAGTGCGGCATGATCACCTCGTCGATGAAGCCCATCGACGCCGCCACGAACGGGTTGGCGAAGCGCGCCTCATATTCGGCGGTGCGCTCGGCCAGCTTGGCGGGGTCGCCCGCTTCCTTGCGGAAGATGATCTCGACCGCGCCCTTGGCGCCCATCACCGCGATCTCGGCGGTCGGCCAGGCATAGTTGAGGTCGCCGCGCAGATGCTTGGACGCCATCACGTCATAGGCGCCGCCATAGGCCTTGCGCGTGATCAGGGTGATCTTGGGCACGGTCGCCTCGCCATAGGCGAACAGCAGCTTGGCGCCGTGCTTGATGATGCCGTTATGCTCCTGCGCCACGCCGGGCAGGAAGCCGGGCACGTCGACCAGGGTCACGATCGGCACCTCGAACGCGTCGCAGAAGCGCACGAACCGCGCCGCCTTCTTGGACGAGTTGATGTCGAGCACGCCCGCCAGCACCATCGGCTGGTTGGCGACGATGCCGATCGTGCGCCCCTCGATCCGGCCGAAGCCGCACAATATGTTGCCGGCATGGGTCGGCTGCACCTCGAAGAAGTCGCCCTCGTCGACGATCTTCGCGATCAGCTCCTTCATGTCGTAGGGCTTGTTGGCGCTGTCGGGGATCAGGGTATCGAGGCTCATGTCGAGCCGGTCCCACGGGTCGGCGGTCGGCCGCTCCGGCAGGTCGTGGCGGTTCGACAGCGGCAGGAAGTCGAAGAAGTCGCGCGTCGCGAGCAGCGCCTCGATATCGTTCTCGAACGCGACGTCGGCCACGCCCGAGCGGGTCGTGTGCGTCACCGCGCCGCCCAGCTCCTCCTGCGTCACGACCTCGTTGGTGACGGTCTTCACCACGTCGGGACCGGTCACGAACATGTAGGAGCTGTCCTTCACCATGAAGATGAAGTCGGTCATCGCCGGCGAGTAGACCGCGCCGCCCGCGCACGGTCCCATGATCAGGCTGATCTGCGGCACCACGCCGGAGGCGAGCACGTTGCGCTGGAACACCTCGGCATAGCCGCCCAGGCTCGCCACGCCTTCCTGAATGCGCGCGCCACCGGAATCGTTGAGGCCGATCACCGGCGCGCCGACCTTCAGCGCCATGTCCATGATCTTGCAGATCTTCTGCGCGTGCCGCTCGGAGAGCGAGCCGCCGAAGACGGTGAAGTCCTGGGAGAAGACGAACACCAGCCGGCCGTTGATCGTGCCCGATCCGGTGACCACGCCGTCGCCGGGGATGACCTGGTCCGCCATGCCGAAGTCGACGCAACCATGCTCGACATACATGTCGAGCTCCTCGAACGACCCTGCATCCAGCAGCACCTCCAGCCGCTCGCGCGCGGTCAGCCGCCCCTTGGCATGCTGCGCGTCGATCCGCTGCTGTCCGCCTCCGAGACGCGCCGCTGCCCGGCGGCGCTCAAGCTCAACGATCGTTGAAGACAAGCTCTCTCTTCCCTTCTGCTGCGCCGTCCTTGCCGCCTTTCCCCTCGCATGCAATTGTGGGTTTGCAAAACAGGGTGTGAAATCTTCGCATGGCCGATCTCTCCAGGCAGCTGTTCGCCGGACATCGCGTGCGCGCGCTGCGTGCCCGCCTCGGCCTGAGCCAGGGCCGGATGGCGGCGGAGCTGGGCATCTCGCTCAGCTACCTGTCGCAGATCGAGAGCGGGGACCGGCCGCTGACGCCGCGCGTGCTGACGAAACTCGCCGGCGCCTACCCGTCCGACTGGGGCTCGGTCGCGACCGAGAACGAGGTCAGCCTGCTCGTCCGCCTGTACGAGGCGTGCGCCGATACGAGCGCCCCCGCCGCGCTGCCCAATCCGCAGGACGTGGACCGCATCGCCCGGCAGCATCCGGTCGCCGCCCGCCGGATGCTCGCGCTCTACGATTCGCTGCGCCGCAGCCAGGTGCAGCTCCACGCGCTCGACGATCAGGTCGAGACCGGCGGCCGCGAGCCGCTGCCGTGGGAGGAGGTCCGCGACTGGTTCCACCTCCAGCAGAACTATATCGACGCGATCGACCGGGCCGCGGAACGTCACGCGCTCGGACTGGAGCGATCCGACCGCGCGGCCGGGCTGATCGACCGGCTGCAGCAGCGGTTCGGCGTGACCGTCGAGAGCGCGCACGATCCCGACGGCGTGCTGCGCGCATTCGACGAGGGCAGCCGCATGCTCCGCATCGATCCGACCCGGCCGCCGGAGACGAGCCTGTTCTCGCTCGCCTACCAGCTGGTGCGGCTCGAATTCGGCGACCTGATCGCCGATGTCGCCGATCAGGGGATCGGCTCGGCGGCGGGACGGGACCTGCTGACGGCGGGGCTGACCAACTATGCGGCCGGCGCGCTGCTGATGCCCTACCAGGCGTTCCGCGAAGCGGCGCGGTCGCTGCGCCACGACGTCGACCGGCTGCGCCAGCGGTTCGGCACCAGCTTCGAGCAGACCTGCCACCGGCTGTCGACGCTGCAGCGGCCGGGCGCGGCGGGGATCCCGATGTTCTTCTGCCGCGTCGACATGGCGGGCAACATCACCAAGCGCCACTCCGCCACCCGGCTCCAGTTCGCGCGCTACGGCGGCGCCTGCCCGCTGTGGATCGTGCACGAGGCGGTCGCGATCCCCGACCGCATCCTGGTCCAGCTGGCGGAGACGCCCGACGGCACCCGCTACGTGTCGATGGCCAAGGGGCTGGTGAAGCCGTCCGGCAGCTTCGCGCGCCAGCCGCGGCGCTACGCCGTCGCGCTCGGCTGCGAGGAGCGCTACGCCGGCGAGTTCATCTACGCCGACATGGTGCCCGCGGGCGGCGGCGCCACCCCGATCGGCACGTCCTGCCGCATCTGCCCGCGCCAGGACTGCGACCAGCGCGCCTTCCCGCCGACCGCGGGCGACATCCTGATCGACCCCGATCGCCGCACCGTGATCCCCTACGCGATCCGCTGAGGGGCGGCGGCCCGGCCCGTCGAGCCTCCCGGTTTTGGACGATCAATCTTCGCTTGCTCGACGCCGCGAAGCTGCCTCCGCTAAACCGGCATGAGGAGCAGAGGGATCACGCACCATGGACGGTTTCGATGCAGGCCTCGCAGCGATGGCGCAGGCGGCGGAGCAGGCGATCGCCTATCGGCGCGACGTCGCCACGGCCGCTACCACGCCGACCGCGACCTATACGGAGATGCTCGCCGCCTTCGCCGGTCCGACCCCCGACGTCGGCGGCGACGCCGAAGCCGTCATCGCCGAGCTCGTGCGCAAGGCGACGCCCGGCCTCCGCGGCTCCACCGGGCCGCGCTTCTTCGGCTGGGTGATCGGCAACTCGCACCCGACCGGGGTCGCGGCGGACTGGCTGACGGCGGCGTGGGGACAGAATGCCGCCAACCTGGTGATGGCGCCCGCCGCTGCCGCGGTGGAGGCGGTCGCGGCGGGCTGGCTGCTGGACCTGCTCGGCCTGCCGGCGGAGGCATCGGTCGGTTTCGTGACCGGCGCCACCGTCGCCAATTTCGTCTGTCTGGCGGCGGCGCGCAGCGAATTGCTGCGGCGCGCGGGCTGGGATGTCGAGAATGACGGACTGTTCGGTGCGCCTCCGATCGAGGTGCTGATCGGCGCCGATGCGCATGCGACCGTCTTCTCGGGCCTCAGATATCTCGGGCTCGGCGGCCGGCGCGTCACCAGCGTCGCGACCGACGATTATGGCCGGATGCTGCCCCACGCGTTCGAGCGCGCAATCCGGGCGGCGAACGGCCCGGTCCTGGCGATCTGCCAGGCCGGTCAGCTCAACACCGGCGGCAGCGATCCGTTTCAGGCGATCGTGCCGGTGGCGCATGACGCCGGCGCGTGGCTGCATGTCGACGGCGCCTTCGGGCTGTGGGCGCAGGCCGCGCCGGCCAGGCGCGATCAGGTCGCCGGCGTGGAGTCGGCTGATTCCTGGGCGACCGACGGTCACAAGTGGCTGCAGACCCCCTATGATTGCGGCTTCGCGATCGCGCGGGACGCCGATGCGCACCGGCGCGCGATGGCGATCAGCACCAGCTATCTGCCGTCCCCGCAGGGCGAGGAGCGCGACCCGATGGCCTACGTGCCCGAATCCTCGCGCCGGGCGCGCGGCTTCGCCACGTGGGCGATGATCCGCCAGCTCGGCCGCAGCGGCATCGCCGAGCTGGTCGAGCGCAACTGCGCCACCGCGAGCCGCATGGCGGCGCGACTGGCGCAGGCGGACAGCGTGACGCTGATCACCCCGGTGCTGCTCAACCAGTTCATGGTCCGGTTCGGCGACGACGATGCGCGGACGCTGGCGACGATCGCGCGGATCCAGGCCGATGCGGTCGCCTTCATCGGCGGGTCGCTGTGGCGCGGCCGGTGGGTGATGCGGGTGTCCGTCTCGTCGGTCGCCACCACGCCGGAGGACGCCGACGTCACGGTGGACGCGGTGCTCGCCGCCTGGGGAGCGGTCCGCGCAGGCTGATCGGCGCCGACCCTCCCCAGCCGCGCAAGGCTTCCTATATCAGCGCCGACACAGCGCAGGAGCCTTCATCCATGGCCGAGTATTTCCGCGACGAAGACGCTATCGCCCAGCTAACGCCCGAACAATATCGCGTGACCCAGCAGAGCGGCACCGAGCGGCCGGGCACCGGACCGCTGCTGCACAACAAGGATGCCGGCATCTACGTCGACATCGTCTCCGGCGAACCGCTGTTCGCCTCGTCGGACAAGTTCGAATCCGGCTGCGGCTGGCCGAGCTTCACCAAGCCGATCGAGCCGGCCAACGTCGCCGAGCTGCACGACACGTCCTACGGCATGACCCGCACCGAGGTCCGGTCCAGGCATGGCGACAGCCATCTCGGCCACGTGTTCGACGACGGCCCGCGCGACCGCGGCGGCTTGCGCTACTGCATCAACTCCGCCTCGCTTCGCTTCGTGCCCCGCGACGAGATGGAAGCGCAGGGCTACGGCGCCTACCTGGATCAGGTCGGCTGATCCGTTCCCTGCGGGCGACGAGACTTACTCATTCTTGATCATTGGCGTTCCCCGGCGAAGGCCGGGGGAATGCGATAACGGCGTTCGGCACGATGCTGCACGATTGCGGGACATGGCGACGCCACAGACTCACCGGCACGTGCGAGACATCGATGTCACACCTTGCTAGATTTTTGCAAATGTAAACGTTTCCAAGCTGTTACGTGGCAAGCATGACACTGCTCAAACACTCTCCCCTCTGGCGTTCGAGCCAAACTTCGCTATGAAGCCCGCGGCCGCGTCATAAGCAGCGCCTGGGAGAGAGAAGAATGAGGATGGTGCAGCGGATGATGGTGTCCGCGCTGGTGCTTGCCGCGGCCATGCCGGCCGTTGCGCAGACCGGCGAGCGCGGGGTCGCGCATCCGGCGCTGTGGCCGGCGGCGAAGAGCCAGGGGCTGATTGACGGCAGGACCGAGGCGTTCGTCAGCCGGCTGATGGCCGGGATGACGCTGGAAGAGAAGGTCGGCCAGATGGTGCAGGCCGACATCTCCACGGTCCGGCCGGAGGATCTGCGCACCTTCCCGCTCGGGTCGATCCTGGCCGGCGGCAGCTCGCCGCCGCTGAACGCCCCCGACCGCTCGCCCGCCGCGGCGTGGCTCGCCACCGCGCGCGCGTTCAACGCCGTCGCTGACGAGGCGAAGCCCGGCCGCACCCGCATCCCGCTGATCTTCGGGATCGACGCGGTGCACGGCAACGCCAACATCGTCGGCGCGACCGTCTTCCCGCACAATATCGGCCTGGGCGCGATGCACGATCCCGCGCTGATGGCGAAGATCGGCCGCGCGACCGCGATCGAGACCGCCGCCGCCGGCATCGACTGGGCGTTCGGCCCGACGCTGACCGTGCCGCAGGACGAGCGCTGGGGCCGCGCCTATGAGGGCTATTCGGAGGACCCGGCGGTGGTCGCCTCCTATGCCGGCGCGATGGTCGAGGGGCTGCAGGGGCCGCCGGGCAGGGGCACGATCCAGCAGGGCCGTGTCGCGGCCAGTGCCAAGCACTTCCTGGGCGACGGCGGCACGACCGGCGGCGTCGACCAGGGCGATGCCGACATTCCCGAGAGCGCGCTCGTCCGCATCCACAATGGCGGCTACCCCAACGCGATCCGCGCGGGGACGATGACCGTAATGGCATCGTTCAGCAGCTGGCAGGGCACGAAGATGCACGGCAACAGGAGCCTGCTGACCGACGTGCTCAAGGGCCGGATGGGCTTCGACGGCTTCGTCGTCGGCGACTGGAACGCGCACGGCCAGGTGCCCGGCTGCACCACCGGCGACTGCCCCGCCAGCTTCAACGCCGGGCTCGACATGGCGATGGCGCCGGACAATTGGCGCGACCTGTTCCGCAACACCGTCGCCGAGGTGAAGGCCGGCACGATCCCGATGGCGCGGGTCGACGATGCGGTCCGCCGCATCCTGCGCGTCAAGGTGAAGCTCGGCCTGTTCGATCCCGCCCGGCCCTATGCCGGCAGGCTGGAGCTGGTCGGCGCGGCCGATCACCGCGCGAT
>CAXTUG010000093.1:8072-10485 GCA_964247375.1 uncultured Sphingomonadaceae bacterium | reverse complement strand
TCTGGCTGATCGCCAGCCTGGTGATCTGCACCATCTTCTATATCGTGGTGGCGTCGGGCGCGATCGGCGCGATCGGCGCACAGCCGGAGATGGCGAACGGCCTCCCGCTCGCGCCGGGCTCGGCGGAGATTGCCGGCCGCTGCGCCAGCGTCGTGGCATCGGGCGCAATCGAGCCGCTGGTCTGCTCCAAGGAAGCGCTCGTCCACGTGCTCGACACGATCGGCTGGCACAAGGTCGGCCGGCTGGTCGGCCTGGCGGCGGTGATCGCGCTGCCGTCGGTCGTGCTGATCATGATGTTCGGCCAGACCCGCGTCTTCTTCACGATGGCGCGCGACGGCTTGCTGCCGGAGAAGCTGGCGTCGGTGCATCCCCGCTTCCGCACGCCGCACATCGTCACGCTGGTGACCGGCGTCGGCACGACGATCGCCGCCGCCTTCCTGCCGGTCGGCAAGCTGGCCGATTACTCCAACTCGGGCACGCTCTTCGCCTTCCTGATGGTGGCGGTATCGGTGATGGTGCTGCGGCGCATCCAGCCTGACCGGCATCGCCCCTTCCGTACGCCGCTGGTGTGGATCGTGGCGCCGCTCGCGATCCTCGGCTGCCTCAAGCTCTACGTCTCGCTGCCGCTGACCGCGATCCTGGTGCTGCCGGGCTGGGGCATCGTCGGCCTGCTGATCTACTTCTTCTACAGCCGCTCGCGCAGCCATGTCGGCCGCGGCCTGATCGAGAGTTCGGAGGAAGCCGCTTACGCCGCACCGGCCCCGCCGCCGCCGGGCACCGTCTGATTTAAGGGAGCGGCGCTTCGCGCCAGAGTTGATTCACGCGGAGGCGCGGAGGAGAGGCGCGGTTGTTGAAAACTCCGCGTCTCCGCGCCTCCGCGTGATCCAGATCAATCAGCTTCGCCGAAGATCAGCGGAGCTTCTGGCTGACCAGCTCGTGCAGCTTGGCTTCCGGCCGCGCGCCATAGTGCGAGATCACCTCGGCCGCCGCGATCGCGCCCATGCGCAGGCTGTCCTTCACCGAACGGCCCTGCACCTGTCCGGCCAGGAAGCCGGCGGCGAACAGGTCGCCCGCGCCGGTCGTGTCCACGATCCGCTCGATCGGCTCGGCCGGCACGTCGGTGCGTCGGCCGTCCTGCACGGCGACGGCGCCGCTGGCGCCGCGGGTCACGACCAGCGTCGGCACCTTGGCCGCGACCTGCGCCAGCGCCGCATCGAAGCTCTCGAGCTCGGTCAGCGACAGCAGCTCGACCTCGTTGGCGAACAGGATGTCGATCAGACCGCCGTCGATCAGCCTCAGGAAGTCGGCGCGATGGCGCGAGATGCAGAAGGCGTCCGACAGGGTGAAGGCGATCTTGCGTCCGGCGGCGCGTGCGATCTCGATCCCGGCGCGCATCGCGGCACGCGGCTCCTCCGGATCCCACAGATAGCCTTCGAGATAGAGGATGCTGGCGGACGCGATCAGGTCCTGGTCCAGCGCGGAGGCCGGCAGGAACTGCGATGCGCCCAGGAAGGTGTTCATCGTCCGCTGCGCGTCCGGCGTCACCAGGATCAGGCAGCGCGCGGTCGACGGCTGGCCGCTGCGCACCGGCGTATCGAACGCCACCTTGTTGGCGCGGATGTCGTGCGCGAACACCTGGCCGAGCTGGTCGTCGGCGACCTGGCCGATGAAGCCGCAGCGGGCGCCGAGCGACGCCATGCCGGCGACGGTATTGGCCGCCGATCCGCCGCTGATCTCCATGCCCGGCCCCATGCGCGAGTAGAGACTGTCGCTGGTTGCCTCGTCCATCAGCCGCATCGACCCCTTGGTGACGCCCTCGCCGGCGACGAAATCATCCTCGGCTTGGGCGATGACGTCGACGATGGCGTTGCCGATCGCGACGATGTCGAGCGTGGGTTCGGTCATGAAGGTTCCTTGATGTTGAACAATGTTCCCCGCTCATCTTGAGGAGCCATTGAGCTTGTCGAAATGGCGTCTCGAAGGATCGTTCGGAATGTCCTTCGAGACGGGGCTTCGCCAGGCTCAGCCCCTCCTCAGGACGAGCGGAGTGGATCGCGGCGTTCCTAAGGTGGGCTGATGTCTGGCGCAACCTGCCGTTGATCTTGCCACCCGCGGCTTGCTATCGGGCGATCCATGCAGTCCGCCCCCGAAGTCTCGCGAGTCAACACTTCCCGCGTCGCCTGCGACGGCGCCAGCGACATTCCCGGCGGCACCGCGCTCGGCCATCCGCGCGTATATCTGGAGATCGACGAGAAGGGCTATGTCGATTGCGGCTATTGCGACCGCCGCTTCGTCCTGATCGGCGGCGAGGCGGACAGCGAGGTGGGGCATTAAGCAGCCGTTCCCCGGGGGGGGGCGGGGGGGGGGGGGGGGGGGGCCGCCCCGGGGGGGGGGGGGGGGGGGCGGCGCCGGG
>CAXTUG010000093.1:0-8062 GCA_964247375.1 uncultured Sphingomonadaceae bacterium | reverse complement strand
CGCACCCCGCCCTATGGCGCGCCGGCGCGGCCGCGCCGGCTTTGCGCCGGCTGGACCCCGGCCTTCGCCGGGGAACAGACGTGACGCGGACATGGCGCGTGCCTATATAAGCAACATGACCATCATCGCCGATCCGCGCCGCTTCCTCTATCGCGACCTCGATCCGGATGCCGCCGCGCGGCTCACCGCCGATGCGCTGCGCAGCTGCGACGACGGCGAGCTCTACCTGCAATATAGCGCGAGCGAGGCGTTCGGCTTCGACGACGGGCGGCTGAAGACCGCCGACTTCAACACACAGGCCGGCTTCGGCCTGCGCGGCGTGTCCGGCGAGACCACCGGCTTCGCCCATGCCAACGAGATCAGCGAGGCGGCGATCCGGCGTGCGGCCGAGACGATGACGCTGCTCGATCCGGCGCAGGGCACGCGCGCCGCCCCGCCGCGGCGCACCAACGCCCGGCTCTACACCGCCGACGATCCGCTCGGGCAGATCGTCTTCGCCCGCAAGGTCGCGCTCTGCCAGCAGATCGACGCCGCCGCCCGCGCGCGCGATCCACGCGTCGTGCAGGTCTCCGTCGGCCTGTCGGGATCGTGGAGCGTGGTCGAGATCGTGCGGCCGGACGGATTCACCGCACACGACGTGCGGCCGCTGGTCCGCCTCAACGTCTCGATCGTGGTCGAGCAGAACGGACGGCGCGAGACCGGCTTCTTCGGACTGGGCGGCCGCTACCTCTACGACCGGCTGTTCGAGCAGACCACCTGGGACCGCGCGATCGACGAGGCGCTGAAGCAGGCGCTGGTCAACCTGGAGAGCGTGGCGGCGCCTGCCGGCGAGATGACGGTGGTGTGCGGCCCGGGTTGGCCGGGCGTGCTGCTGCACGAAGCGGTGGGTCATGGGCTGGAAGGCGACTTCAACCGCAAGGGCACCAGCGCCTTCGCCGGTCGCATCGGCGAGCGGGTGGCGGCGCCGGGCGTCACCGTGGTCGACGACGGATCGATCGAGGGCCGCCGCGGCAGTCTCACCATCGACGACGAGGGCACGCCGACCCAGACCAACGTGCTGATCGAGGACGGCATCCTCAAGGGCTACATCCAGGACCGGCTGAACGCGCGGCTGATGGGCGTGGCGCCGACCGGCAACGGCCGGCGCGAGAGCTTTGCGCATGCGCCGATGCCGCGCATGACCAACACTTTCATGTATGGCGGCCAGGATGATCCCGGCGAGATACTAGGCCGCGTCAAGAACGGCATCTACGCCAAGTCGTTCGGCGGCGGGCAGGTCGACATCACCAGCGGCAAGTTCGTGTTCAGCTGCACCGAGGCGTACAAGATCGAGAACGGGAGGCTGGGCGCGCCGATCAAGGGCGCGACCCTGATCGGCGACGGGCCGACCGTGCTGACCAAGGTCGCCGCCATCGGCAACGATATGGCGCTGGACGAGGGCGTCGGCATCTGCGGCAAGGGCGGCCAGTCGGTGCCGGCCGGCGTGGGCCAGCCGACGCTGCTGATCGACGGGCTGACGGTGGGCGGCACGGCCGCCTGATCGTCGGCAGCTCCGATCTTCAGGCCGCCTCGCGCGATCGGCTTGCTTTACGCCGTTGACGAGACACGCTCGCCGTCGCTCCCGGACGCCGTCGAGTAAAGGGAGATTTAACCATCGTCGCTTACCGTCGCGGATGCATCGTGCACGGACGGGTGGGGCATAACGGTTAACGGCAGGAAGCCGTGGCTGACCGGCTCTACCGACAGAGCGAAGGTAGAGATGTTCGTCGATCAGACCCTGCGCAAAGCCCGCGGCCTCACGCAGAAGGGTGACAAGACCGCGGCCGAACAGCTCTATCGCGCGGTGCTCGACCGGTATCCCGGCAACCGCAAGGCCGCGGCGGAGCTGCAGTCGCTCCTGTCACCGATCATCGAGAACCCGCCCGAGACCGAGCTTGACCAGCTGGTCGCTCTCTACGACCAACGGCGCCTGGCCGAGGCGCTGGAGCGCGCGGCGCAGCTGCTCGCACGCTACCCGCACGGCGAGGTCCTGCACAACCTCACCGGCGTATTCAACGCCGGCATCGGCCGCCTTGATGACGCCATCGCGCACTATGATCAGGCGATCGCCCTCGCGCCCGATTACTTCGAAGCGTTGAACAATCGCGGAAATGCGCTGGTGAAGCAGAAGCGCCTCGAGCAGGCGCTCGCCAGCTTCGACGCGGCGGTCGGGATCGCACCGGATTATGCCGAGGCGCATCTCAATCGCGCCGTCGCGCTCGGCAAGCTCCAGCGCCCGGACGACGCGCTCGCGGCCTATGCGAAGACCCTGCATCTCCATCCGGGTTGCGCCGAAGCTTACAATAACCGCGGCAATCTCCTCATCACGCAGCATCGCTTGCGCGATGCGCTCGCCGACTATGACGAGGCAGTCCGGCTGCGCCCGAGCTACGCCGACGCTCTCCTCAACCGGGGTAACGCGCTCGTCCTGCTGGGCGAGCCGGAAGCAGCGCTGACCAGCTACGATCAGGCGATCGCCCTGGCTCCGGCGCTGGCGCAGGCGCACAACGATCGCGGCGTGGCGCTGCGTGCGCTCAAGCGGCCGGAGGAGGCGCTGGCGAGCCATCGGCACGCGCTGCGGATCAGGCCGGATTACGCCCTGGCCTATGGCGAAGTGCTGCACCTCGAAGCGCATATGTGCCGCTGGCCGGATCGGCCGTGCGACCAGGACCTGCTCGACCGCGGGATCGCGGACGAGGCGATCCCGCCCTTCTACATGTTCGGTCTCGCCGACGATCCGCAGCGGCAGCTGGCATTCGCGCGCGCCTGGGCGCGACACAAGTTCGGCGGCATCCGCCCCGGAGCGTTCCCGCGGCCCGGTCCCGGCACGAAGATCCGCATCGGCTACTTCTCCGCCGATTTCCACAATCACGCGACCATGTACCTGATGGCGCGGCTGTTCGAGCTGCACGACAGGCACGCATTCGAGATCCACGCTTTCTCCTACGGACAGGCGGCCGGCGACGAGATGCGGCTGCGATTGCGGGACGCCGTCGAAGCATTCCACGACGTGGCCGATCTCGACGACCGCGCGGTCGCGGCGCTCTCCGCCGAACGCGGCATCGACGTGGCCGTCGATCTCAAGGGCTATACCGCCGGCGGCCGGCCGGGCATCTTCGCCCATCGCGCCGCACCGGTCCAGGTGAGCTATCTCGGCTATCCCGGCACGATGGGCGCGGATTTCATCGACTACATGATCGCGGATGGGGTCACCATTCCGGACGCGCTGCGTCCCTGTTACGCGGAGCAGATCATCCACCTGCCACACAGCTACCAGGTCAATGACGACCAGCGCCCGATCGCCGAGACGCCGGTCACGCGCGGCGAGTTCGGCCTGCCGGCGGACGGCTTCGTGTTCTGCTGCTTCAACAACAACTACAAGATCACGTCGGCCGAGTTCGACGTGTGGATGCGGCTGCTGCACCGGGTGGACGGCAGCGTGCTGTGGCTGCTGCGCGACAACGAGATGGCCGCGGCGAGCCTGCGGCAGGAGGCGGAACGCCGGGGCATCTGCTCCAGCCGGCTGGTCTTCGCCGATCGCGCACCCCTGCCAGAGCACCTCGCGCGGCACCGCTGCGCCGACCTGTTCCTCGACACGTTCAACATAAACGCGCACACGACGGCGAGCGACGCGCTCTGGGCCGGGCTGCCCGTTCTCACGAAGGCGGGCCGCAGCTTCGTCGCCCGCGTCGCCGCCAGCCTGCTGCACGCGCACGGGCTGCCGGAACTCGTCGCCGAGACGGTCGAGGATTATGAGCGCCTGGCGCTCGACCTTGCCACCGATCCGACCAGGCTCGCGGCGGTGAAGCGCAAGGTTGCCGCCCACCGTGCGACCGCTCCCCTGTTCGACTCCGCGCGAACCACGCGCGATCTGGAGGCGGTCTACCGTCAACTCGTCGCGGAAGCTCGTAGTGCCTAAAATTTAGGCGATCGTTTAGATTTGCCTAAGTCTCGGGCTTAGCCGCTCCCTTTCCGCGCCCCTCCTCCTCCTGCGATTGCTGGCACGCTTTTTGCGATGCAGCATCGGGGAAAGCAGGGAGGCGGAATGAAACTCGTCATAGCCATCATCAAGCCGTTCAAGCTGGACGACGTGCGCGAGGCTCTGTCCGCGCTCGGCGTGCAGGGCATGACGGTGACGGAGGTCAAGGGCTTCGGCCGGCAGAAGGGCCAGACCGAGATCTACCGGGGCGCGGAATACAGCACCAACATGGTCCCGAAGATCAAGGTCGAGGTCGCGTGCAGCACCGATCTCGCGCCGCGCGTCGTGGAGGCGGTGCAGCAGTCCGCCAACACCGGCGCGATCGGCGACGGCAAGATCTTCGTGCTCGATCTCGGCCAGGTGGTGCGGATCCGCACCGGCGAGACCGACGAGACCGCGCTCTAAGGGACAAGGGGGACATATGAAGCTTTCGACCAAGATTGCAGGCCTGGCGGGCATGGCGGCGATTGCCGCTCTCGCGGCGCTCCCCGCCTGGGCGCAGGACACGGCCCTCCAGGCACCGCCTGCCGCGCCGGCGCCGCCCACCGTCAACAAGGGCGACACGGCGTGGATGATGACGTCTACCGTCCTCGTGCTGATGATGATCGTACCGGGACTGGCCCTGTTCTACGGCGGCCTGACCCGCACCAAGAACATGCTCTCCACCATGACGCAGGTCGGCGCGGTCGCGTGTCTCGCCATGCTGGTGTGGGTGATGTGGGGCTATTCGGAGGCGTTCGGCGATGGCGGCAATGCGGTTATCGCCGGGTTCGGCAAGGCGTTCCTGCGAGGCATAACGTCCGAGTCGACGGCCGCCACCTTCACGGCGGGAGTCGCCATTCCCGAATATGTGTTCGTCTGCTTCCAGATGACCTTCGCCGCGATCACCGTGGCGCTGGTGCTGGGATCAGTCGTCGAACGGATGAAATTCTCGGCGACGATGGTGTTCGGCATCGTGTGGCTGACGATTGTCTACTTCCCGATCGCGCACATGGTGTGGGCCGCCAACGGCTTCTTCTTCACCAAGGGTGCGCTCGACTTCGCCGGCGGCACCGTGGTGCACATCAATGCGGGCGTCTCCGCGCTGGTGGCATCGTTGATGCTCGGCAAGCGCCTCGGCTATCCGGACGAGCGGATGGCGCCCCACTCGCTCACCATGACGGGCATCGGCACCGGACTGCTGTGGGTGGGCTGGTTCGGCTTCAATGCGGGTTCGGCACTGGAGGCAAACGGGTCGGCCGGACTGGCGATGATCAACACCTTCGTTGCAACCGCTTCGGCAGGGTTGTTCTGGATGCTGACCGAGCGTGCGGTCGGCCACAAGGGATCGGCGCTGGGCTTCTGCTCCGGCATCATCGCCGGTCTGGTCGCCGTCACACCGGCGGCCGGCAATTCGGGGCCGTTCGGCGCGATTATCCTGGGCGCCGTCGCCAGCATCGTCTGCTTCTTCGCGGTCTCCAAGCTGAAGCCGGCGCTCGGCTATGACGATGCCCTCGATGCGTTCGGCATACACGGCATCGGCGGCATGATCGGCGCAATCGGCACCGGCATCGTCTACGCGTCGACGCTCGGCGGCCCCAGCAAGCCGGACTACGACATGGGTGCGCAACTGCTCGTGCAGGTGGAAGCGGTGGCCACGACCATCGTGTGGGCTGCCGTCGGCACGGCGATCGCCATCTTCGTGGCTAAGCTGGTGACCGGACTGCGCGTCTCCCCTGAAGTGGAGCGCGAAGGTCTCGACATCGGCGAGCATGGCGAGCGCGCCTACAATTACTGACAGGTTCGGGGCGGGCCGGTGCGCCCGCCCCTCGAGAGGTTCCTCCTGCGAACGACTGGCCGGCGGAGCGATCCGCCGGCTTTTTTTGCACGCCTATTTCAGGCAGTCAGGGCGGATTGAATCGGGCTGAGATCATACCCCGCCGCTGCCGCCTTCGCGATCAGCGTCTCGCCATCGTCGCCCAGCTGCTTGCGGGCGAGCGCCCAGAGGAAGGTCGAGCGCGTGCCGGAGCGGCAGAAAGCGAGCACCGGGCCCGACGCCCGCCGCAGCACGTCGACCATCGCCGTCACCTGACCCGGATTGAGGCCCGAATGATCGACCGGAATGGCGGCGTAATCCAATCCCGCGGCTTCGGCCGCCACTTCGATCTCGACCCCCTCGGGCTGGCCCGGCTGCTCGCCGTCGGGCCGGTTGTTGACGATGGTGGTGAAGCCCTGCGCCTTGGCGGCAGCCACATCCTCCGGCGTGATCTGGCCGAAGACGGAAATGGTCGGGTCGAGCGTGCGGAACATGGATGTCATTCCTCAATAAGCCAGCGCGCAGCCGTCCGCCCGCATCTCGCTGGCGGCGGCATAGACGCGTTCGCCGCCGGGCGCAGTATGTTCGACGCATTCGTAGCGGCCGAAACCGCCGTCGGGCTTGCCGATCGTCCAGCCCATGCCGGCGAGCGCGGCCTTCGTGGCGTCCGGCACGCCGCTCTCCAGCCGCAGCAGGCCGGTGCGGCCGAGCTCCGGCGCATCCTCGCCCATGCTCTGCGACGAGCCCTCATGATGGTAGCGCGGGCTGTCGCCGGCCGCCTGCACGTCCAGGCCGTAGTCGATGCGGTTGGCGAGGATCTGCGTCTGGCCCTGCGGCTGCATGTCGCCGCCCATCACCCCGAAGGCGAGCCACGGCTTGCCCTCGCGCGTGGCGAAACCCGGAATGATCGTCTGGAACGGCCGCTTGCCGGGCGCATAGAGGTTGGGATGCCCGTCCCGCAGCGAGAAGAGCTGGCCGCGGTCCTGGAACATGAAGCCCAGGCCGTCGGCCACCAGGCCGGACCCCATGCCGCGGAAATTGGACTGGATCATCGACACCATCATGCCGTCATTGTCGGCGACGGAGAAGTAGGTGGTGTCGCCGTGACTCGGCGCCTGCCCCGGATAGACCGGATCGAGAATGCGGTCGGGACGGATCAGCTTGGCGCGCGCGGCCGCATAGTCTTTGGACACCAACCACTCGACCGGCACCTTCGCGAAATGCGGATCGGCGTAGAAGCGGGCACGATCCTCGTAGGCGAGCCGCTTGGCCTCGACCTGCAGATGGATCGACAGCGGCGACTGGAAGCCGGCCTGCCGCAGGTCGAAATGCTCGAGGATGTTGAGCATCTGCAGCGTCGCCAGCCCCTGCGTGTTGGCGCCGATCGCGTGGACGCCGACGCCGCGATAGGTCGTGAACAAGGGTTCGACCCACTCGCTGCGGTGCCGCGCCAGGTCGGCTTGAGCCAGCCAGCCGCCGATCCGCTTGAAATAGGCGTCGATCGTGCGCGCGATCGGCCCTTCGTAGAAGGCGTCGCGGCCGCCCTCAGCCACCATGCGATAGGTGCGCGCGAGATCGGGATTGCGGAACACCGCCCCGACATCGGGCGACTGGCCGCCCGGCGCATAGGTGCGGAGCGCGTTGGCGGTCTCCTCCACGCCCGATCCGGCACGCGTGAAGGCCTTGAGGTTGTTGCGGATGTAGTTGGCGATGATCGGCGGCACGGGCACGCCCGCTTCCGCGATCTCGATCGCGGGCGCGAGCACGTCCGCCCACCTGAGCTTGCCGTAGCGCTGATGGAGCGTCCACCAGCAGTCCACCGCGCCCGGCGTCGAGACCGTCACCGCGCCGAGCGGCGGCAGCGCGCCGTTCCTGGCCCTGGCGCGCGCGGTCTCCAGCGTGAGCGCCTGCGGCGACCGGCCTGATCCGGTGATCCCCACCACCTTGCCGCGCTTCGGATCCCACAGCAGCGCGTAGCAGTCGCCGCCCATGCCGCTGGAAGTCGGCTCGAGGAAGCCGAGCGCGGCGTTGATCGCGATGGCCGCGTCCACTGCCGACCCGCCCCGGCGCAGGATGCCGATGCCGATCTGCGTCGCGATCGGATGCGCGCTGCCCGCCGCGCCCGAGCGCCCGTACACGGCGGAGCGCGAGGCGAAACTCGCCCCGAACGGCCGGTCGCCGGCATGTACGTCCGGCCGCTCGAACCTGACCGCGCCGTCGGGCTGATAGCCCGGCTGCGCGGTCAGGTT
>CAXTUG010000092.1:0-10518 GCA_964247375.1 uncultured Sphingomonadaceae bacterium | reverse complement strand
CGTCACGAAGGTGGACGTCGACAATATCCACACGATCGACATCGACACCGGCTCCGACGGCGCCTCGGGCCAGAATCTGGTGCTGACCGGCGACGAGAACATCATCGATCTCGCCTACGCCGTACGCTGGAGCAAGCGCGATCCGGAGCTGTTCCTGTTCGAGCTGCAGGATCCCGAGCAGACGATCAAGGAAGTCGCCGAGAGCGCGATGCGCGAGGCGATCGCGCGCGTGACGCTGGACCAGGCGATCGGCGCGCAGCGCAGCCAGATCCAGCAGGAGGTGGCGCAGCGCGCGCAGGAACTGCTCGACAGCTATCATGCCGGTGTCGTCATCCAGGGCGTGACGATCAAGCAGGCCGGTCCGCCGAGCGAGGTCATGGACGCGTTCAAGGAAGTGTCGGCGGCGCAGCAGAATGCCCAATCCTACCTCAACCAGGCGCGCGCCTATGCGACCCAGGTGCGGGCGCGCGCTGAGGGCGAGGGCACGGCGTTCGATGCGGTCTACGCGCAGTATAAGCTGGCGCCGGAGGTGACCCGCCGCCGCATGTACTATGAAACGATGGAGAAGGTGCTGGCGAAGACGTCCAAGACCGTGGTCGAGCCGCGCAACGTCGTTCCCTACGTGGTGCCGCCGCCCGCGCCCAAGCAGCCGCAGGAGCCGGCCAAGTGAACCCGATCGATGCGATCCGCCGCAGCCCCCTGTTGTGGATGGGCGCGGCGCTGGTGCTGATCGCGCTGCTGCTGAGCACACTCGTGGTCGTACCGGAGACGCGGCAGGCGGTGGTGCTGCGCTTCGGCCAGCCGGTGCGGATCATGAACGCCTATGATCGGCGCGAGCAATATGGCCGCACCGGCGCGGGCCTTGCCGCCAAGGTGCCCTTCCTCGAGCATCTCGTCTGGGTCGACAAGCGCGTGCTGGACCTCGACATGCCGCGCCAGGGCGTGCTGTCGACCGACCAGTACCGGCTGGAGGTGGATGCGTTCGCGCGCTATCGCGTGGTCAACCCCGTGCGCATGTACGCGGCGGCCGGCAACGAGGCGCGGGTCGGCGACGCGCTGAAGCCGATCCTGGGTTCGGCGCTGCGCAACGAGCTCGGCAAGCGACCGTTCGCGGTGATGCTCAGTCCCGAGCGCGACGTCGTCATGACCAACATCAAGAACGGCCTCGCCCGGGTGGCGCAGCAATATGGCGTGGAGATCGTCGACGTGCGGATCAAGCGCGCCGACCTGCCCGACGGCTCGCCCCTGGAGAGCGCGTTCAACCGGATGCGCACCGCGCGCCAGCAGCAGGCGCTGTCGATCCAGGCGGACGGGCGGCGGCAGGCGCAGATCATCATGGGCGAGGCCGACGCGGCAGCGGCCAAGCGCTATGCCGACAGCTTCGGCAAGGACCCGGCCTTCTACGACTTCTATCGGGCGATGCAGTCCTATCGCGTGACCTTCGGCACCGACGACGATCAGCCGCGCGCCCCGGCGACGATCCTGCTGGGACCGGACAACGACTATCTGCGCCAGTTCCTTGGCAGCAGGAAGCCGTAGGAGAGCGAAGCCGGGCGCGCCATTCAAATTGCATTCAGCCGCGGATCGGCACAGTTCATCGTCCGTTCTGGATACCGGGCGTCGTCTGGTCCGCCCTCGCAATCCTCAGGAGAGCTCCAAAGTGCGCTATGCCTATGCCGTAACTGCCGCGATGCTTCTGGGCGGCGCCGCCGCGACCGTGGTGACGCAATCGCCGCTCGGCGCGCAAGTGGCGCAGAACGCGCCGTCGCAGATGGCGGCCGTCGCTCCGCGCGGCGCGCCGATGAGCTTCGCCGACCTGACCGCCAAGCTGGCGCCCGCGGTGGTCAACATCTCGACCACGCAGAAGGTGCAGGTCAACCGCCAGCAGAACCCGTTCGCGGGCTCGCCGTTCGAGGACTTCTTCCGCCGCTTCGGCGGGCAGCAGGGCGGCAACGACGATAATGGCGGCGGCACGCCCGAGACGCGGCAGGCCGTCTCGCTCGGCTCCGGCTTCATCATCTCGGCCGACGGCTACATCGTCACCAACAATCACGTGATTTCGGGCGTGCCGACCGACCAGGGCAAGGTCACCATCTCCTCGGTCACGGTCACGCTGTCCGATCGCAAGGAGTATAAGGCGACCGTCGTCGGCAAGGACGTCGCCTCGGACCTGGCCGTGCTCAAGATCGACGCCGGCAACCTGCCGTTCGTGCAGTTCGGGGATTCGACCAAGACCCGCGTCGGCGACTGGGTGATCGCGATCGGCAATCCGTTCGCGCTGGGCGGCACCGTCACGGCCGGCATCGTCTCGGCCATCCATCGCTCGATCGGCAATTCCGGCGCCTACGACCGGTACATCCAGACCGACGCCGCCATCAACCAGGGCAATTCGGGCGGGCCGATGTTCGACCTGAACGGCAACGTGGTCGGCATCAACACCGCCATCTTCTCGCCGTCGGGCGGCAATGTCGGCATCGGCTTCGCCATTCCGGCCGAGCAGGCCAAGCCGGTCGTGGTTCAGCTGATGAAGGGCCAGCGCATCCATCGCGGCTACTTGGGCGTTCAGATCCAGCCGATGAGCGACGACATCGCCCAGTCGCTGCGGCTGCCGAAGGATCGCGGCGAGATCGTCGCGCGGGTCGAACCCGGCCAGCCGGCGGCACGCGCCGGCGTGCAGCAGGGCGACGTCATCATCCGGGTCAACGGCCAGGAAATCACCCCCGACAATACGCTCTCCTACATCGTCGCCGGCCAGCCGGTCGGCTCGCGCGTGACGCTGGATGTCGTCCGCAACGGCAAGCCGATGACGCTGACCGCGGCGCTGGCCGAGCGGCCGCCGGAGGATCAGATCGTGTCGGCCGGCGGCGACGAGAATAATGACGGGGTGCCGGACAGCGGCACGCCGTCGCCGAACAGCCTGCGGGCGTCGCTCGGCGTGTCGCTGCAGACGCTGACGCCGCAGATCGTCCAACAGCTCGGACTCTCGGCGGGCACGCGCGGCGTGGTCATCACCGGCGTCGACGATTCCAGCGATGCCGGCGCCAAGGGCCTGCAGCCGCGCGATGTGATCCTGGCGATCGCGCAGCGTCCGGTCGGCACCGTCGCCGAGGCGGCGGCGGCGATAGATGCCGCCAAGCGCGCCGGGTACAAGACGGTGCTGCTGCTGGTCCAGCGCGGCAACCGTCCGGCGCAATATATCGGCGTCGACCTCACGGGTAAGTAAACCGTTCCCCGGCGAAAGCCGGGGTCCAGCCTGACGAAGTTCTGCGCGAAGCGCAGGCGCGCTTCCGCGCGCGGCGCAGCGAAGCTGTGCCCGGCCTTTGTCGGGGCACAGGAATTTCAATTCATTGTATTAGTTCGAATCTGCATTTTTCGCAGTTTCGCGGCCCTGAACGGCTGGCCGAACTACGCCTTGCAGGCGTGCATGGCGCGGGGCTGCGGCCGCGCGCCGCTGGCCTTGAAGAGCGCGAGATAGCCGCCCGCCTGCGGCATCGGCGTGCGCGACACCAGCGTGTAGCCGACCTGCCCGAATTCGCAGTCGAGCAGCGTCGGCGGGGTGCCGTGCGCCTGGGTCGGCCGGTCGGCGTCCACGACCGCCACCAGCCCGTCGGGCGCGAGCGCCGGACGCAGGTTCCACAGGAATTCGTACGGCTCGTCGATCTCGTGGTACATGTGCACCATCAGGATGCGATCGAAGCTGCCGGGCGGCAGCTGCGGATCGGCGGGCGCGCCGAGCTTGACCGACACGTTGTCGAGCTGGTCGCGGTAGACGCGCTCCGCCAGCCGGTCGTGATAGACCCGGATGATGTCCTCGGCGAGCACGCGGCCCTTGGGGCCGACCCGTTTGGCCAGGCGGATCGTATAGTAACCCTCGCCCGCGCCGATGTCGGCCACGGTCATGCCGAGCTTCACGCCGGCCGCCCGCATCACGGCCCCGGCCTCGCCGGCACGGTCGCGATCCGGCTCCGTCGACCAGCCGCCCGATATGACGCGCGCGATCGGCCGCGCCGCCTTGGGAAAGCCCTTGGCGGTGCGCGGCTCGTCCGGCGCCGCCTGGCCGCATGCGGCGAGCAGGAGCAGTGCGGACAGGCCGAAGACATGCCGATACGGGGAGCGGCGGGCGCGCATCAATCGACGTCCTCCACTTCTACCGTCTCGCCGGTGACGCGCTGGGACAGGGCAGCCGACATGAAACGGTCGAGATCGCCGTCGAGCACGTCGTCCGGCGCGGTCGAGGTGACGCCGGTGCGGAGGTCCTTCACCAGCTGATAGGGCTGCAGCACGTAGGAGCGGATCTGGTGACCCCAGCCGATGTCGGTCTTGGCGGCGTTGATCGCGTTCGCCTCCTCCTCGCGCTTGCGCAGCTCGTGCTCGTAGAGGCGCGCGCGCAGCTGGTTGAACGCCTCGGCCTTGTTCTTGTGCTGCGATCGCTGGTTCTGGCAGGCGACGACGATGCCGGTCGGCAGGTGGGTGATGCGCACGGCCGAATCGGTGGTGTTGATGTGCTGGCCGCCGGCGCCGGACGAGCGATAGGTGTCGATGCGCAGGTCGCTGTCGTTGACGTCGACCTGGATATTGTCGTCGATCACCGGGTACACCCAGACGGACGAGAAGCTGGTGTGGCGCCGCGCCGAGCTGTCATAGGGGCTGATCCGCACCAGCCGGTGCACGCCGCTCTCGGTCTTGGCATAGCCATAGGCATTCTCGCCCTTCAGCAGCAGGGTCGCCGACTTGATGCCGGCCTGCTCGCCCGCATGATGATCGATCAGCTCGACCTTGTAGCCGTGCCGCTCGGCCCAGCGCGAGTACATGCGCTGCAGCATCTCGGCCCAATCCTGGCTCTCGGTCCCGCCGGCGCCGGCATTGATCTCGAGATAGGTGTCGTTGGCGTCGGCCTCGCCGGCGAGCAGCGCCTTCACCTTGTCCTGCTCGGCGCGGTCCGCGAGTTCGGCCAGCGTGCGGACGCCGTCGTCGACGAGCGGGTCGTCGCCTTCCGCCTCCGCCATTTCCATCAGCTCGACCGTATCGCTGCGCTCGCGCTCGATATCGCGCACGGCGGCAATGCCTTCCTCCAGCCGGCGCCGCTCGCGCATGACGCTCTGCGCCTGCTTGGGATCGTCCCAGAGCTTCGGATCCTCGACGCGGTTGTTGAGCTCGTCCAGGCGGCGCACGGCGCGGTCCCAGTCGAGGAAACGGCGGACCAGCGCCATGGCGGCGTCGATCTGGTCGATATGGGCTTGCGCCTCGGCGCGCATGATAATTCCTTGAAATGATGTTCCCCGGGGCCAACCCCGGGGCCGGGCGGGGGGGGGGGGCGGGGCCCCCCCCGGGGGGGGGGGCGGGGGGGATGCGGCCCCGGGGGGGGCCCCGGGGCACGGCGTGCGTTCGCCCGCCTACCTAGTAAATACCCCCCTGCTGCTGCAAGAAGTCGCTGTCGCTCACGACCGTCCGGCGCGCCGGTGCCGCCGACCCACGGGCGGCCGCCAGATCCTGGCGGGTGGCGGTGCGGCGCGGTTCGCTCTCCGGCTTGAAGGCTTCCCAGATGATCGCCGGCTTGGGATCGTTGTCGTTCGGCCAGCCGCCGAACACCTTCTTGCCGCTGCGGCGATCGATCCGGACCATGCGGATGCCGGGCGGCGCGCGGAACGGCACCACCGGCATGTCCTTCATCGCCACCTGCGCGAACTGGCGGAAGATCGGCGCGGCGAGCGTGCCGCCCTGGGCATAGCCGCCGAGCGAGCGCGGCCGGTCGAAGCCCATATAGACGCCGCCGACCAGGTCGGGCGATCCGCCCACGAACCAGACGTTGGTCGGACCCGTATTGGTGCCGGTCTTGCCGAACAGCGGCCGGCCCAGGTCGCGCAGCACGGTCGCGGTGCCGCGCTGGATCACGCCCTCCATGATGTGCACCATCTGGTACGCCGTCATCGGATCGAGCACCTGGGCGGAGCGGGCACGCGGCCGCGGCATCGGCCTGCCGTTCCAGTCCTTGGCGTTGCAGCCCTCGCACGGCCGCGGATCGGCGCGCCAGATCACCTTGCCGTGCCGATCCTGGACATAGTCGATCAGGGTCGGCTTGAGCGCGCGGCCCTGATTGGCGAGGATCGCGTAGGCGTTGACCATGCGCAGCACGGTCGTCTCGCCCGCGCCGAGCGAGTAGGCGATGTAGGGCGGATAGTCGCCGACCCCCATCGTCTTGGCGAGCGCCACCACCTTGTCCATGCCGGCGGTGGAGGCGGCACGCACCGTCATCAGGTTGCGCGACTGCTCGACGCCCCAGCGCATGGTTTGCGGCCCGGCATAGCCGCCGGTGAAGTTGCGGAAGCATTTGGTGCCGAGCTGCGCCGTCTGGAAGACGCAGAACGGCCCGTCGACGATGATCGACGCCGGCGTCAGCCCGCTGTCGAGCGCCGCCGAGTAGACGAACGGCTTGAAGGCCGAGCCGGGCTGGCGCAGCGCCTGCGTCGCCCGGTTGAAGCTGTTGTGCGGATCGAACCCGCCCTGCATCGCCACCACCTGGCCGGTGTGCGGGTTCTCGGCGACGAACCCGCCGGAGATGAGCGGGATCGAGCGGAGCGCCCAGCCGCTGCCCGCCGGCGCCACGATCACGATGTCGCCGGTGCGCAGGAAATCGAACGCGCGACCGCCTATGCCCCGCTTCGGCGCCGCCGCGCCCCACGGGAAGAGCTGGCTCCTGCTGCCGTCGACGAAGCCTATCGTCGCGCTCGTCCGCGACCGGTCGAGGATCAGGGCGACGCGCCAGTTGGAATAGCCGGTCTCGATGTTGGCGGCGGCGAGCCGGGCGGCCCAGTTGCCCGCGACGTCGATATGGCCCGAGCGGCCGCGCCAGCCGGCCGCAGCCTCGTACCGCACCAGTCCGTCGCGCAGCGCCTGTTCCGCCGCCTTCTGCGCCCGCGGATCGAGCGAGCTGCGGACCCACAGGCCGCCGGCATAGACGCTGTTGGCGCCGTCCCCGACGTCGTTGCCGTACTTGGCGATCAACTCGCGCCGGACCTCCTCCATATAATAGCCTTCGAACGGCTTCTCCGCCTCGCGGCGCGCGTCGGACCGCTCGACCGTGCCGAGCGGGGCGGCGTCGGCGACCTGCTCCTGCGCCGGCGTGATATAGCCGTTCACGCGCATCTCGCGCAGCACGTAGGTCCGCCGCACCAGCGCCTTGTCGGCGTGCCGGTCGGGATCGTAATTGGCCGGCGCCTTGGGCAGGGTCGCGAGATAGGCCATCTGCGGCAGGTTGAGCTCGGTCACGCCCTTGCCGAAATAGGCCCGCGCGGCCGCTTCGACGCCGTAGGCGTTCCGGCCCAGGAAGATCTGGTTGAGATACAGTTCCAGGATCTGCTGCTTCGACATGGCATGCTCGATCCGCACCGCCAGGACCGCCTCGCGGATCTTACGCGTCGGCGAATATTCCTTGCCGATCAGCAGGTTCTTGGCGATCTGCTGGGTGATGGTGGAGCCGCCGCGGGCGCGCTCGCCGGTGCCCCGCTTGCGCGCATAGTCGAAGATCGCGAACAGGAAGGAGGCAGGGTCGATCCCGTGGTGGGTGAAGAAATCCTTGTCCTCGGCCGAGAGGAAGGCGTGGACCAGCTGGGGCGGAAGCTCGTCATAGGCCAGCTCCACCCGCCGCTCGCGCGCGAAGCTGTAGACCGGCGTTCCGTCGAGCGCCCGTACATTGGTGGGCAGCGGCGGCTCGTAGCTCAGCAGCTTGTCGGTCGACGGCAGGCCCCGCAGGAACAACGTCCAGAACAGGGCGTAGAGCAGCACCAGCAAGCCCAGGATGGCGAGCAGCCAGCGTATCTGGCGCTTGGCCAGCAGGTTACGAAGAGGGCCGGCGGAGAGATGGAAACGGGGGAAAGCGAGCTTCACGGATCAGGCGTGTAGAGATTTGTGCCGCAGGGAGAAAGCCTATCAGATAAGCGTCACCCTGCCTCCAACGTTCCTGCCGTTCCCCGGTGAACGGTGAAGAGAAGCCGGGCCTCTCTCATAATCCAGGTGCTCGGCGCCGATCAGGGCAGTTGCTCCCGACCACTGGCGCGGCCGACCAGCTGGCGTGCGAAATGCGCCTCCACCGCGCGGCGTACGCCGGTGGCAATCTTCTGGCGATAGGCTGGCGAGGTGAGCAGGGCGAGGTCGTCGTCATTGGAGATGTAGCCGGTCTCCAGCAGGACCGACGGCACGTCCGGCGCCTTCAGCACCATCAGCCCGGCGAATTTGTGGAAGGTCGGCTTCAATCCGATCAGCGGCGCCAGCTCGCGCTGCAGCTCGGCGGCGAAGGTCGAGGAGGTGTTGAGCGTCTCCCGCTGCGCCAGGTCGATCAGGATCGAGGAGACGTCGTTATTCTCGCGCGACAGGTCGATGCCGTTGATCACGTCCGCCTTGTTCTCACGTGCGGCGAGCGCCGCCGCCACCCGGTCCGACGAGGTTTCCGACAGCGTGTAGATGCTGGCGCCGCGCGCGCTGTTGTTGGGCGCGCTGTCGCAGTGGATCGAGATGAAGAGGTCGGCATGCAGCCGGCGCGCGATCTCGCGACGCTCCTGCAGCACCAGGAAACGGTCGTCGCTGCGCGTGAGCGCCACCCGGACCTTTCCGCCCGCCACCAGCTCGTCGCGGGCCGCGCGGGCGGTCCGGCGCGCGACGTCCTTCTCCTGCTCGCTGCCGTCGGCGGAGGAGGAGCCGGGATCGTGCCCGCCGTGACCGGCATCGATCACGATGAGCGGGGCGTCGGCGCGGCGCGCGCCCTGCACCGGCGGCAGCGACAAACGCGACGGGCGCGGCGGGATGACGGCGGAGGCGCTGTTCGGCGTGCGCTCGGCCATAGCCGGCGCAGCCAGGATCAGGAGCGGCAGAAAGCTTGGCCAGGCCCGCATCGGACGAGACCTACCAAAGTGGCGGGAGAGATGGAATCCCCGCGCGGCGATCCCTATATCGAATGCGGCCAGGGCGGGACGCGCCCGAGCTTTCGGTTGCCGCGCCGACGCGTGGATGCTACGCAAGTCGTTGTCCGGCTTGCGTGTTGCGTACCGTCCGCCGGTCCGCTCCGGCGCTCTGTTGCGGCCGGTTAGCCCAGGTTGAAGCTGCATGCGCCATTTTTCCCTTCCCGTCCGTCGAGCCCAAGCAGCTCACGACGCACGGGTATCGGGCTTGGCCGGACGCGATCGTCGTCCGGATGGCGCGGCGGCAGAGGCACTACTAAAACGCCGCGTCGGGGGGGGCGAGGCGCGGGCACGCGCCGGAACCGGTCCCCACCTTAATCGCGCCCGCCGCCGTACGGCAGGGACGGGCGTTCGGAGATTTGTTGATGTCCATGCGCATGTTGATAGACGCGCGCCACCGGGAGGAAACCCGGGTGGCGGTCGTCAAGGGAAACCGCATCGAGGAATTTGATTTCGAGTCCGAAGAGCACAAGCAGCTCAAGGGAAATATCTATCTTGCCAAGGTGACCAGGGTCGAGCCGTCGCTGCAGGCGGCGTTCGTCGACTATGGCGGCAACCGCCACGGCTTCCTGGCCTTCTCGGAAATCCATCCGGATTACTACCAGATCCCGCGCGAGGATCGCGAGGCGCTGCTGCGCGAGGAAGCGGAGCATGCCGCCGAGGAAGAGGCGCTGCGCGCCCGCGAGGAGGAGGCCGAGGACAGCGACGCTGAATATGGCGCCGAGGACGAAGGCGGCTATCGCGCCGCGCCGCAACTGCTCGACGCCGACGAGGCGGGCGAGCACGAACATGAGGAGGATCGTCCGCCCGCACCCCCGCCGACTGCGGCGGGCGGCGACGACAGCGCCGTAGAATCGCTCCGCCAGAAGCGGATGAATCTGCGCCGCCGCTACAAGATCCAGGACGTGATCCGCCGGCGGCAGGTGCTGCTGGTGCAGGTCGTCAAGGAAGAGCGCGGCAACAAGGGTGCGGCGCTCACCACCTATCTGAGCCTCGCCGGCCGCTACTGCGTGCTGATGCCCAACACCAGCCATGGCGGCGGCATCAGCCGCAAGATCAGCAACGCCGCCGATCGCAAGCGGCTGAAGTCGATTCTGGCCGAACTGAACCTGCCGCGGACGATGGGCTGCATCGTGCGCACCGCCGGCCTGCAGCGCACCAAGCCCGAGATAAGGCGCGACTTCGATTATCTTGCCCGGCTGTGGGACGAGATCCGCGAGAAGACGCTGACGTCCTCCGCGCCGGCCGAGATCTACCGCGACAGCGACCTCGTGAAGCGCGCGATCCGCGACATCTACAACAAGGACATCGACGAGGTCATCGTCGAGGGCGAGGAGGGCTATCGCGCGGCCCGCAGTTTCATGAAGCTGCTGATGCCGAGCCACGCCAAGAAGATCATGCCCTATGCGGACGCGGTGCCGCTATTCCAGCGCTTCGGCGTCGAGGACCAGCTCAACGCCATGTACCAGCCGGTCGTGCAGCTGAAGTCGGGCGGCTACATCGTCATCAACCCGACCGAGGCGCTGGTGTCGATCGACATCAACTCCGGCCGCTCGACCCGCGAGCA
>CAXTUG010000091.1:0-10537 GCA_964247375.1 uncultured Sphingomonadaceae bacterium | reverse complement strand
GCGGCCCGGCCCGCCCCCCCCGGCCGCAGGGGGGCGGATCTGGCGGCGGACGGGATACATGCCACCAGGATAGAAGAACAAACACCCTCCCCCACCCCTCTCCCGCGAAAGCGGGAGAGGGCTAACGGTAAGCCCGGCGTCAGTTCTTCTCCTTGTCGACCAGCTTGTTCTTGGTGATCCACGGCATCATCGCGCGCAGCTCGGCGCCGACCTTCTCGATCGGATGCTCGGCCTGCAGCTTGCGGCTGGCCTTCATCTCCGGATTGCCCATGCGGTTGTCCGTCATGAAGCGCTGGACGAAGCGGCCGCCCTGGATGTCGGCGAGCACGCGCTTCATCTCGGCCTTGGTGTCGGCGGTGATCACGCGCGGGCCGGTGTGGTAGTCGCCATATTCGGCGGTGTTGCTGATCGAGTAGCGCATGTTGGCGATGCCGCCTTCGTACATCAGGTCGACGATCAGCTTCACCTCGTGCAGGCACTCGAAATAGGCCATTTCGGGCGCGTAGCCGGCCTCGACCAACGTCTCGAAGCCGGCCATGATCAGGTGGGTCAGGCCGCCGCAGAGCACCGCCTGCTCGCCGAACAGGTCGGTCTCGCACTCCTCCTTGAAGCTGGTCTCGATCACGCCGGAGCGACCGCCGCCCACTGCCGAGGCGTAGGATAGCGCCACGTCATGGGCGTTGCCGCTCGCATCCTGGTGGATCGCGATGAGGCAGGGCACGCCGCCGCCCTTCACATATTCGCCGCGTACCGTGTGGCCCGGACCCTTGGGCGCGATCATGAAGACGTCGATGCCGGCGGGCGGCTCGATCAGGCCGAAGTGGATGTTGAGGCCGTGCGCGAAAGCGATCGCCGCGCCGTCACGGATATTGCCCTTGATGTCCTGTTCCCAGATTGCGGCCTGATGCTCGTCGGGGGCGAGGATCATGACGATGTCGGCCCACTTGGCGGCGTCCGCCACCGGCATCACCGGAAAGCCGGCGGCCTCCGCCTTGGCGGCGCTGGCCGAGCCGGGACGGAGCGCGATCGCCACGTCGGCGACGCCGGAATCGCGCAGGTTCTGCGCATGGGCGTGGCCCTGGCTGCCATAGCCCACGATCGCGACCTTCCGGCCCTTGATCAGGCCGATGTCGGCGTCCGAGTCGTAGTAAACGCGCATTCGCTTGCCCCTTCGTCACGTCAATGTGGTGCGGATCTAGAAAGTATTATGTCCCCGGCTGATCGCGGCGACGCCGGTGCGCGCGACCTCGACCAGGCCGACCTCGTTCATCAGCTCGAGGAACTTGTCGATCTTGTCGGAACCGCCGGTCACCTCGAACACGAAGCTGGAGATGGTCGCGTCGACCACGCGAGCGCGGTAGACCTCCGCCAGGCGCAGCGCCTCGATCCGATGGTCGCCGGTACCCTTGACCTTGACCAGCGCCAGCTCGCGCTCGACGTGCGGGCCCTCGGCGGTGAGGTCGTGGACGCGGTGGACCGGCGGCAGCCGGTCGAGCTGGGCGATGACCTGCTCGATCATCGCGGGCGGGCCGGCGGTGACGACCGTGATGCGGCTGACATTCTCGTCGTCGGTCACCTCGGCCACGGTCAGGCTCTCGATATTGTAGCCGCGGCCGGCGAACATGCCCGCGATCCGCGCGAGGATGCCGGGCTCGTTCACCACCGTGACCGAGAGCGTGTGACGCTCGCTGATTTCCTTGCGGATGTGCATTCGTCTACTTTCGTCATCCCCGCGCGGGCGGGAATCGATTGTCCTGATCGTCGTTCTGCTTGCCGGGCTGTCAGCCGGAATGGATCCCGGCCTGCGCGGGGATGACGGCTTCTCGACTGAAGGTCTACACCAGCGCCTTGGCCTCGTCGTCCATCTCGCCCGAGACCTCGTTCGCCTGGAGGATCATCTCGGTATGCGCGGCACCCGAGGGGATCATCGGGAAGCAGTTGGCGAGCTTGGCGACGCGGCAGTCGACCATCACCGGGCCGGGATAGGCCAGCATCTCCGCGATGCCGTCGTCCAGCGCGTCCGGCCGCTCGATCCGCATCCCCTTCCAGCCATAGGCCTCCGCCAGCTTGACGAAGTCGGGCAGCGCCTCGGAGTAGCTGTGCGAATGGCGACCCTGATAGGTGAGGTCCTGCCACTGGCGGACCATGCCCATATATTCGTTGTTGAGGATGAAGACCTTGACCGGCAGCTCATACTGGACGGCGGTCGACATCTCCTGAATGTTCATGAGGATCGAGGCCTCGCCGGCGATGTCGATCACGAGCGCGTCGGGGTTGCCGATCTGCGCGCCGATCGCCGCCGGCAGCCCATAGCCCATCGTGCCGAGCCCGCCGGAGGTGAGCCACTTGTTCGGCGCCTCGAACCCGAAATGCTGGGCGGCCCACATCTGGTGCTGACCGACCTCGGTCGCGATGATCGGCGACAGGTGCCGCGTCGCCTCCCACAGCCGGCGAACGGCGAGCTGCGGCATGATCTCCCGCGTCGAGTTCGGGAAGTCGAGGCTGCGCCTGGCGCGCCACGCGTCGATCCGGGCGAACCAGTCGGACAGGTCGGCGGCGCCATGACCGCGCTCGCGCCACCGGGCCACCATCGCCGCGATCGCACGGCCGCAATCGGCGACGATGCCGAGTTCGGCCGGCACGATCTTGTTGATCGAGGAGCGATCGATGTCGACGTGGATCTTGCGGGCGTGCGGCGCGAACGCGTCGAGCCGGCCGGTCACGCGATCGTCGAAGCGCGCGCCGAGCGCGACGATCAGGTCGGCCTGGTTCATCGCCATATTGGCTTCGAAGGTGCCGTGCATGCCGAGCATGCCGAGCCACTGCGGCGAGGAGGCCGGCAGCGCACCCAATCCCATCAGCGTCGAGGTGACCGGCGCGCCGGTGAGCGCCGCCAGTTCGCGCAGCGCCTGCGTCGCGGCAGGCCCCGAATTGATGATGCCACCGCCGGTGTAGAGGACCGGCCGCTCCGCGGCGGCGATCATCTCGACCGCGCTGTCGATCGCTTGGCGCTCGGGTTCGGTCTGCGGGCGGTAGCCGGCGCTCGCGCGCGGCCGATCGACGGCGGTGGCCGCGACCTGCACGTCCTTGGGAAGGTCGATCAGGACGGGGCCGGGCCGGCCGGTCGTGGCGATACGGAAGGCCTCGCGGATGACGCCCTCCAGCTCGGCCGGGTCCTTCACCAGGTAATTCTGCTTGGTGCAGTGGCGGGTGATGCCGACCGTGTCGCATTCCTGGAAAGCGTCCGAGCCGATCAGCGCGGTGGGCACCTGCCCGGTGACGACCACCATCGGGATCGAGTCCATCAGCGCATCGGTGATGCCGGTGACGGCGTTGGTGGCGCCCGGCCCCGACGTGACCAGCACCACGCCGGGCTTGCCGGTGGAGCGGGCATAGCCCTCCGCCGCGTGCGCCGCGCCGCCTTCCTGGCGGACGAGGATGTGGCGGATGCGATCCTGTTTGAACAGCGCGTCGTAGATCGGGAGGACGGCCCCGCCCGGATAGCCGAACACGATCTCGACCCCGAGATCCGTCAGGGTCTCGATCAAGATGTCCGCGCCGGTGCGTTCCTGTGTCATGGCTTCTGCTCGTGATGGGAGTGGCGCGGGTAGAGGTGGCGCATACCTGTGTCAACGTGCTTGCGACAGATTATTTCGATGTTTGCGTGTTCCACAGCAACTTCCTTACTTGGTAATACTCAGCGAGGACAAAAAGAAAGCCGCTCGGCGGCGGCTTGCTGGTGGGTGGAAGGGCGATCCTCTCAGGTGGGCAGCAAGCCGCGTCGATGACGATGATCGGTAATAATCACGATGGTGCGCGCGAGGACGCGAAGCGGGTGGACGTGACGCCCGGTCAATGCCGTGAGGCAATCCGCAATGGCATTCGAACGGTGCATCGAATGGGTCCACGCCTATGCCGACGAGCGGCCGACTCGTCCTATTTTAACGCGAAAGTCCGACGGCGGTAAGTCGATTGTCAAACGACGACGTCGCGCGGATCAGGCGAGGCCGTCTCGTGCGGCAGCTGGTGGCGCAGCCAGGTGCGCTGCCGCTTTGCATAGTTGCGGGTCGCCTGCTTGATGGCGCTCGCCGCATCCGCGAGCGATCGCTCGCCCGCGAGACATGCGAGCAGTTCGGGCACGCCGATCGCGCGCATGACCGGCAGGCCGGGATCGAGCCGCCGCTCCCGCAGGGCGGCCGCCTCTTCAAGCGCCCCCGCCGCGATCATGCGATCCACCCGCGCATCGCAGCGCGCGTAGAGTTCGGCGACCGGCAGGTCGATCACCTCGGTAGAGAGCAGCACCTGGCCGGCGATGCCGCCCGTGCGCGCCTCCTGCCAATCGGCGATCGGGCGCCCGGTCGAACGCACCACCTCCAGCGCCCGCTGCAGCCGGGTCGTATCGTTCGGGTGGAGGCGCGCTGCCGCGACCGGATCGGCCTGGCGCAATGCGGCATGGGCCTCGCCCGCGGCCAGCGTACGAACCGCGGCACGCACCGCGGGATCGATGTCCGGCACCGGCGCGATACCGTCGAGCAGCGTACGGATATAGAGGCCGGTGCCGCCGACCAGGATGGGCAGGTGTCCTTCCTCATGCGCCGCGCGGATCGCGGCCGCGGCATCCGCCGCCCACTCGGCTGCGGAGCAGGCCTGCGCGCCGTCGCGATAACCGAACAGGCGATGCGGTGCGCGCGCCTCCTCTTCCACGGTCGGCCGCGCGCTCAGGATGCGGAGGTCGCGATAGACCTGGCTGGCGTCGGCGTTGATCAGCACGCCGCCGGTCCGCTCCGCCAGCGCGAGCGCGCGGGCCGACTTGCCGCTGGCGGTCGGGCCTGCGATGAGCGCCAGCCTCGGCCGATCCGAAGGAGCAATCGTGGACATCGCCACGCTGATAGCATCGAACCGCACGCTGTCGCCGGGCGATATCGCCACCGCCCGCGACGCGCTGGCGGGCATCGGCGCGATGACGCAGCCGCCCGCGTGGCTGGACGAGGGCGTGGCCGCCGACCTGCCGTTCGGCCGGGCCGAGCGGGGCGGCGCGCGGGCGGCGCTGGAAGGGCTGCTGCCGGACGTAGACGTGATCGTGCGGCCGCGCGGCGGCCGCGCCAAGCGGGTGCTGGTCGCCGACATGGATTCGACCATGATCACGATCGAGTGCATCGACGAGCTCGCCGACTATGCCGGGATCAAGCCGCAGATCGCCGAGGTGACCGAGCGGGCGATGCGCGGCGAGCTGGACTTCGAGGCGGCGCTGGATGCGCGCGTCGCCCTGCTGAAGGGGTTGGAAGCGACGGCGATCGACCGCTGCCACGCCGAGCGGGTGACGCTGATGCCGGGCGCACGCGCGCTGATCCGGACGATGAAGGCGCACGGTGCGCGTACCGTCCTGGTGTCGGGCGGCTTCACGGTCTTCGCCGACCGCGTGGCGGAGGCGATCGGCTTCGACCGCGCGCTCTCCAACCGGCTGGGCCTCGCCGGCGGCGTGCTCGACGGGACGGTAGCGCGGCCGATCGTCGGAGCGGCGGCCAAGCGCGAGACGCTGATCGGGGAGCGGGAGACGCTGGGGGTGACCCCTGCCGAGACGCTGGCGGTGGGCGACGGGGCCAACGACATTCCGATGATCGAGGAAGCCGGGCTGGGCGTCGCCTACCATGCCAAGCCCAGGACCGCCGCCGCTGCCGCCGCCCGGATCGACCATGGCGACCTCACCGCATTACTCTACGCGCAGGGCTATGCACGCCGCGCCTGGACGGACTGACGAACCGTGCGCCCGACCTGACGAGCCGAGCCGGCGCGTGGAATAAAGCCGGCGGCCGCGCATATAATGTGCATGGCCGAGTGGACCGCAACCGACGTCGCGCACTGTCTCGCCCCGTTGCGCCGATACGCCCGCGTGCTGACGCGCGAGCCCGGCGCGGCGGACGAGCTGGTCCAGGAGACGTTGCTGCGCGCCTATGAGCGCGCGGCGACCTTCCAGGCGGGCGCCGCGCTGAAACCCTGGCTGCTGGCCATATTGCACAATCTGCACGTCGGCAGCCGGCGGCGGGCGGCGGTCGAGGTCCGGGTGATCGAAACGGTCGCCCAGCACAGCCTGCTGAACACGGGCGATCCCTTGCCGAGCGAGCATGCGCTGCTGCTGCAGGAGGTGGCGGCACGGTTCGATGCGTTGCCGGAGACGCAGCGCGCGGTGCTGCACCTGATCGTCGTCGAAGGCCTGAGTTACCGGCAGGCGGCCGATGCGCTGGCGGTGCCGATCGGCACGGTGATGTCGCGACTGAGCCGCGCCCGTGCCGCGTTGCGCGAGCCGCAGGAGTCCGCCGGCCGTCCCGCACTTCACCTGATCGGAGGCGCCCGTGCATCCTGACCCCATCGCCGAGATCGAACTGGACGCCTATGTCGACGGGGAGCTCGACCTCGTCCGACAACTGGCGGTGGAGGACGCCCTGGCGCGCTCGCCCGATGCGGCTGCGCGGCTGCTGGCACGATTGCGGGACCGAACGGCGCTCCGGCTGGCGCAATCGCCGCTCGCGGCGGCCTCACGCCCGCTCCACACCGCGGCGGAGCGGCTGGGCGAGAGGCTGGCGAGAACCCACCGGCCATATGCACTCTGGCGCAAACCGGCGCTCCGCGCGGCAGCGCTGATCGCCCTGATCGGCGGCCTGACCGTGGCGTTCCCGCTGGCGCGCGGGGTTCAAGCCAATCCGCCGGCCTATGTTTCGGAGGCGGTCATGTCCTATCGCACCAGCCTGCTGCGCGTGGCCATGCCGTCGCAGGTCGAGAGCCACGTGTTCGACACGGGCGACATCGACCGCAGAACCCGCATCAGGGTGCCGACCCTTCCCGCCGACTGGCGGATCATGGACGTGCAGATCTTTCCGTCCGATACCGGGCCGGCGCTGCAGCTGATGGTCCGCACCGACGACCGGCGCACCATCTCCATCTTCGCCGTACGTTCCTCGGAAGCGGCGCCGTCCCGGCCCGCCACCATCCGCCGCGGCGACACTTCGGTCGCCTACTGGCGGCGCGGCGATGTCGCATACGCGCTCACCGGACTGGAGCCGCCGGCCGCGCTGGATGTCGCCGCCGAGGACCTGGCCAACAATCGCCTGGGCTGACGTGGCGCACTTCGCGTTGAGCAGGGCCGCACCGGCGCGACTGGACGCCGACGTGGCCGTCATCGGTGCAGGCGCCGCCGGCCTTACCGCCACGCGCCGCCTGCTGGCGCAGGGCCTGTCGGTGATCCTGCTGGAAAGCGGCGGGCTCGATTATGAAGCACGCACCGCGGCGCTGAACGAGGGCACCAGCGTCGGCCAGCCTTATTACGACCTCGAGGATGCCCGGTTGCGCTTCTTCGGGGGAACCACCGCCATCTGGGGCGGACGGTGCGCGGAGCTCGATCCGATCGACTTCGAGCGGCGCGACTGGGTGCCGCATTCGGGGTGGCCGATCAGCTACGAGACCCTGCGCCCCTATTATGACGAGGCGTGGGCGGCACTCGGCCTGCTGCCGATGCGGGAGGCGGCGACTGCGCTCTCCTTCGACCCTGAGGAACTGGCGACGCCGGTGTGGCGGTTCGACACGATGTTCGACCGGTTCGTATTCGCTCGCTCCCGCGACGTCGTCCACCATCCGCGCTGCACGGTGGTCACGCAGGCCACCGTGCGGGAGATCGTCGCCGCCGCCTCGGGCCGCGGCGTGGAGCGGCTGGACGTGGTGAGCCTCACCGGACGCACGCTCGACGTGCGCGCCCGCAATTACGTGCTCGCAGGCGGCGGCATCGAGAATGCCCGGCTGCTGCTCGCCTCGCAATCGGTGAACCCGCACGGGCTGGGCAACGACCGCGACCTCGTCGGCCGCTTCTTCATGGAACATCCGCATGCGCGCGGCGGCCGCATCCTGGGGGGCGCACCGTGGCGGCTGCTGCGCGCCTTCACCAAGCGGACGGCGCGGGACGGATCGTCCTATGCTCACCTGATTGCGCCATCCCCGGCGCTGCAGAAGCGCGAGCGCCTGCTCAACACGTCGCTTACCATCGCCGCCCGCAAGCCGGCGACCGGGCGCAACGCGCTGCTGATGCGCGCCTACCTTCACGCCAGGCACAGCGCCGCGCCCACCCGCTCCGGCCGGGCGATGTGGAAGGCGACGAAACAGGCGGCCCAGGCCGCACAGCGCCTGACCGATCCGCTCCGGCCCTGGCTACTCAACAAGGTGGGCAAGCTGGACGTCGCGCTGGTGGTGCGCGCCGAGCAGTCGCCCGATCCGGACAGCCGCGTCCGGCTGGATCCGAACGCCGTCGACGAAGCCGGCATGGCGCGGGTGCAGCTCGACTGGCGCACCAACGCGCTGGACGTGCGCAGCGTCGCCGGTCTGGTCGCCGCGGTCGCACGGGAGACGCGCCGGCTCGGCCTGGGCGAGGTCGAGCCTGCCGACTGGCTGAGCCGTGCCGAGCCGAAGTGGGTGACGGATGCCCTGATCAGCGCGCATCCGATCGGCGGCTATCATCATATGGGCACGACGCGCATGGCGGACGATCCGGCGAACGGCGTGGTCGATGGCGAAGGGCGCGTGCACGGAGTCGTCAACCTCCACGTGGTCGGCAGCTCTGTTTTCCCGACCAGCGGCTGGGCCAACCCGACGCTGACGATCATCGCCCTGGCGATCCGGACCGCCGATCGCCTGGCGGCACGCCGTGCCGCGGCGAAGCCATCCGTTCTCTCCACGATCGCGCCGGACTGCTTCGCTGACTCGCGGTGCTGACGATTCCAGCCCGCCCCACAAGGCTCAGGGGGCGAGCACGAGGCAGTCGCCGCCGGCCGCACGCACGGCCTGACAGAGCGACTGTGCCGCCGCCCGGCTGGCAAGCGCTCTGGCCTGGAGGCGCTGGACCGACCCGGCGGCGACGATCGAGGGCCCATGGCCGGCCAGCGCCGGCACCCTTTCCGCGAGCGTGCGCCAGCGATCGCGCGCGCGGTCGGCCGAACTGTATGCGCCGAGCTGCACCTTCCACGGCCCGGTCGCGGGCATGGCTGCAGCGGCGACGTCCTTGCGCGGCGCGGTCGAGGGCGATCCCGCGACCGCCCGGGGCGTCCCGTCGGCCGAGATCATCACGGTCGTCGGCACCGGAGGCTGCCGCAGCGGCGGCAGCGTCGCCAGGATCTGCTGCGCCTTGTCCTTGTCGGCGGGCAGCAGGTAGCGGTCCATCGTCTCCAGGTTGCGCTGGGCGGCCGGTAGCCCCCCGACCGCGGCCCGGGTGGTCTGGGCATAGGCGAGCGGCCAGTCGCGCGTCGCATAGTCGCCGTTGAAGTGCGCCGTGCCGAGCAGGTAGAAGGCGCGCGCCTCGCCGCGGGCGGCCGCGGCCTCGATATAGGGCATCGCCTCGCGCCGGTCGCCATGTGCGAACAGGGCGAAACCCAGCTCCTCGCCGGCACGGACATGACCCTGCGTCGCGGCGCGCCGATACCACATGATCGCCGATTCGGGATCGGCCGCGACCCCGCGCCCGGACCGATAGGCCTCGCCCAGCTGGAACTGCGCCTCGGCACTGCCCGCCTGCGCCTGGGCCTGGAGCGCGGCGGCATCCGGGGCGGCCAGGACCGGCGCGGCGAGGGCCGCACCCAGCGCGAGCAGCAGCAGCCCAGCCCCCATGGCCCTCATCGGATCGGCACGCCCCCCTTGATCATCCGCAGCACCCGCCCCTGCACCGGCAACCCGTCGAACGGGGTGTTGCCGGCACGCGCCGCCATCCTATCCGATTCGATCCGCCATGGCGCGTCCGAATCGACGAGCAGCAGGTCAGCCTCCGCGCCTTCGCGCAAAGTCCCGCCGGGCAGGCCGAACAGCCGCGCCGGCGCACCCGCCAGCAGATCGAGCAGGCGCTCCATTCCGACCACGCCGTCGCGTACCAGCGCCAGACTGAGCGCCAGCAGCGTCTCGGCGCCGGCCATGCCGGGTTCGGCATCGATGAAGGGCAGGCGCTTAGCCTCCGGCCCCTGCGGATCGTGACCGGAGCAGATCAGGTCGATCGTGCCGTCGGCGACCGCCGCCAGGCAGGCCCGGCGGTCCGCCTCGGCGCGGAGCGGCGGCGACAGGCGCGCGAAGGTGCGGAAGCCCGTCACCGCGCTGTCCGCCAGGAAGAGGTGTGCGGGCGTGATGCCGCAGCTGACCGGCAGTCCCTTGCGCTTGGCGGCGCGCACCAGATCGAGCGCGGCAGCGGTGGTGACCTGGCGAAAGTGGAGCGGCGCGCCGGTCCCCGCGACCCGCAGCCGGGCGCGCGCGACCGCCAGCGCCTCCGCTGCGGCCGGCGCGGCGGCTAGGCCGAGGCGGGTGGCGGTCTCCCCCTCGGTCATCACCGCCCCGTCGGCGAGGCCGGCATCCTCCGCGTGGCAGACGGTGCGCAGGCCGAGCGCACCGGCATAAGCGAGCAGCCGGTACATCACGCCCGCATCGGCGATCGAGCTGCGGCCAGTCGCGACGCCGCAGGCGCCGGCGGTGCGCATCAGGCCGATCTCGGCCAGCTCCCGGCCGCCGAGCCCGCGCGTGG
>CAXTUG010000090.1:0-10626 GCA_964247375.1 uncultured Sphingomonadaceae bacterium | reverse complement strand
CCCGAGCGACGCCGCTAGCCTCCCTCGCCCCCGCCCGGGACCGGCGCCCCGCCCGCCCGCCCCCCGGCCCTCTTTAGCCCGGATGCCCATGACCTTCGCCGACCTCGGCCTCTCCGACGAACTGCTGCGTGCTGTAGGTGAATCCGGCTACAGCGAGCCGACGCCTATCCAGGCGGCCGCGATCCCGCCCGTGCTGATGAATCGCGACCTGATCGGCATCGCTCAGACCGGCACCGGCAAGACCGCCTCGTTCGTGCTGCCGATGATCGACATCCTGGCGCATGGGCGCACCCGCGCGATGATGCCGCGCTCGCTCATCCTGGAGCCGACGCGCGAGCTCGCCGCCCAGGTTGCCGAGAATTTCGAGAAGTACGGCAAGTATCACAAGCTCTCGATGGCGCTGCTGATCGGCGGCGTGTCGATGGGCGACCAGCAGAAGGCGCTGGAGAAGGGCGTGGACGTGCTGATCGCCACGCCCGGCCGCCTGATGGACCTGTTCGCGCGCGGCAAGATCCTGCTGTCCGGCTGCTCGATCCTGGTGATCGACGAGGCGGACCGCATGCTCGACATGGGGTTCATCCCCGATATCGAGCAGATCTGCGCCAAGCTCCCGTCCACCCGCCAGACCCTGCTCTTCTCCGCGACGATGCCGGCGCCGATCAAGAAGCTGGCCGACCGCTTCCTGTCCAACCCCAAGCAGGTCCAGGTGACGCGACCGGCCACGACCAACACGTCGATCGAACAGGCGCTGGTGGAAACCTCGACGCGCGGCAAGCGGGAGACGCTGCGTCGGCTGCTGCGTTCGGACGATCTCACGACGGCGATCGTCTTCTCCAACCGCAAGACGACGGTGCGGGAACTGACCGACTCGCTGCGCCGGCACGGCTTCGCCGCCAGCCAGATCCACGGCGACATGGAGCAGTCGGACCGGTTGAAGGAACTCGATCGCTTCAAGACCGGCGACATCAACATCCTGGTGGCCTCCGACGTCGCCGCGCGCGGGCTCGACATCAAGGGCGTCAGCCACGTCTTCAACTTCGACGTGCCCTGGCATCCCGACGACTATGTGCACCGGATCGGCCGCACCGGGCGGGCGGGCGCCAAGGGCAAGGCGTTCACGCTGGTCACGCCGGAAGATGCCGAGGCGATCGACAATATCGAGAAGCTCACCGGCGGCGCCATCCCGCGCATGGGTCAGCCTGCTCGGGCGGCCGATGCCGAGACGGCCGGCGCCGACGATCGGCCGAAGGACATGGCCGGTACGCGGCGGCGCTCGCCGGAGCGCGACCGGGGACGCAGGAACAAGCCGGCTGCGAAGGCGGACGATGTTCCCCGCGCGTCCGGCCGGACTGGCGCGGCCGCCCCGGACAGGACTGACCTGGTCGAGCGGGACGTCGGCGGCGAAGAGGGCTGGAATGGGCCGGTCCCCGCTTTCTTGTCGTTCGGTCTCGCGCCCTCGGACGATTGATCGCGTGGAAAAATGGTGCAGTGCGGAATGCACGTTGCGCCGCCACCTGCCTGGCGTAAAGATGCGTTCATGACGGACAGCAAGCTCATCCTCGAGGCCATCGCCCTCAGGCGGTGCATCGAGGTTACCTACAACCGCATGCGCATGAAGCTCGCGCCGCATGTCCTGTATTCGCGGCACGGCGACCTGTTCCTCGACGCCGTCGCCGTCGAACGCGAGGGTCGGACGCCCGCCGAAGCGCGGCTCGGCACGTTCAAGGTCGCCGGGCTCCAGATTGCGGAAGTGGTTGCGAGGTCTTTCCAGCCGCTGCCCGGCTTCGACGCCGGCGATCAGAAATATTGGGAGACGACGCCCTTCGTAGTCGGCTGATGCGGGGCGCGCCAGCAGGCCGGACGCTCGATCCGCCTCCAGCGCATCTGAACGGTCGCCGCTCCGACGCGCTCAAGGATTCCGCTCGTCCGCCGGGATCGCCAGGCTGGACGCGACCGCGTTCAGCTCTTCGAGGAACAGCCGCTGGAGGCGGGTCGGATAGAAGTCCCGGCGCGTGATCGCGCCGATCGTGCGCGCGGTATCCGGCGCCTCCGATCCGATCTCGACGAGTTGCCCGGCCACGATTTCCGCCCTCACCTGGTCCGGCGAAAGCAGGGTCAGGAAGTCGCTCCGGACCAGCACGCCGCGGATCAGCGCGACCGACCCGCACTGGATCGGGGCGACCGGCCGCTCCATGCCAGCCTCGTCGAACAGGCGCTGCCAGCGTTCGAGCAGGCCCGAGGCGCGCCGGGCCACGATCCAGGGATAGAGCGCGAGCTCGCGGTAGGTCGCCCGCCTTCCGGCAAGCGGATGGTCGGCGCGACCGATCACCGTCAGCCTGTCGGTGAGGAGCGGCTCCTCGTGGAGGTCGCGCGGTGCCTCGGCGCGCAGCGCGCCGATGATCACGTCGACTTCGCCCGAGCGCAGCAGCTCGACCAGTTCCAGGTAGGACCCTTCGACGACGTCCACGTGCGCGCTCGGCATCTTCCGCGACAGCGCCGCCAGCGTGGCCGGCAGCAGCAGCGAGCGCGACAGCGCCATCGCGCCGATCGACAGCTGACCGCCGCCGTCGCCGCTCTCCTCCAGCGCGGCCGTGAGCTCCCGGACGCCGAGCTGCAGGTCGCGCGTCAGCTTGCGTCCGGCCGCGGTGAGTCCCACGCCGCGCCCGCGCCGCTCGACGAGCGCGGTGCCGCACAGGAGCTCCAGCTCCTTGACGGATCGGTGCAGCGCCGGTTCCGACAGACCGACCGAACGCGCGGCGGCGACGAAGCTGCCGGTCTCGGCGAGGCTCAGCAGCGCGCGCACCTGTGCGGTGACCAGCCGGTTCTCGGGCCGGCTGCCGCGCACGTTGCGGTTGCCGCCGCGCACGCCGCGGGAGAACCGGTCGACCGCCCGCTCCACGCGCGCGAGCACCCGCCTGCCCGTGACGGTCGGCCGCATGCCCTGCGGATGACGGTCGAACAGGGCGGTCCCGAACTGCGCCTCGAGCTTGGCGACACCCTGGGTCAGCGCCGGTTGCGAGAGCCCGGCGAGCCTGGCCGCGCCGCTGATGTTGCCGCTCTCGACGATCAGGCCGAGCGCGCGCAAATGCCTGAGATTGAGGTCGTACACGCTCGCCATGCAGCGACCTATACCCCCAGCTTATACCGGGCATACCATTCGAATTTGTTTAGTGTCGACGAGCGGAGATAGTCGCTGCCTTGGAGAGTCCCGCTCGAAAAGGATAGGTGCGATGCTTGCCCGTTTGCCGAACGCACAGCCGGGAGAAGGCGAGTTCCCGCCCCATACGCCGACGGCGCATCGCGCCCTGCGCGACTGGGTCGCCGCGGTGGCCGCGCACGTCCGGCCCGACGCGATCAGATGGTGCGACGGCTCGGATGCCGAGTGGCGCGAGCTGAGCGATCTCCTGGTGGAGACGGGCACGCTCGTTCGGCTTGATCCCGAGCTCCGGCCGAACAGCTTCTACGCCCGATCGGATCCGCGCGACGTTGCGCGGGTGGAGAGCCGCACCTTCATCTGCGCCGAGCGCGAGGAGGATGCCGGCCCGACGAACAACTGGTGCGATCCGGCGGAGATGCGCGCCAGGCTGGACCCGCTCTTCGCCGGCTGCATGCGCGGACGCACCATGTACGTCGTCCCCTACTGCATGGGCCCGCTCGGTTCGGATCAGAGCGCCATCGGCATCGAGCTCACCGACAGTCCGTACGTCGTCCTGTCGATGCGGATCATGACGCGCATGGGCCGGGCGGCGCTCGACATGCTGGGCGAGGACGGCTTCTTCGTGCGCTGCGTGCACACGGTGGGCATGCCACTCGCTGAGGGCGCGCGGGACGTGCCCTGGCCCTGCAATGACGAGAAGTGGATCGTCCACTATCCGGAGACACGCGAGATCTGGTCCTATGGCTCCGGCTACGGCGGCAACGCCCTGCTCGGCAAGAAATGCTTCGCGCTCCGCATCGCCTCGGTGATGGCGCGCGACGAGGGCTGGCTCGCCGAGCACATGCTGATCCTGAAGCTGACCTCGCCCAAGGGCCAGGTCCACTACGTCGCGGCGGCGTTCCCGAGCGCCTGCGGCAAGACCAACATGGCGATGCTGGAACCGACGCTCGAGGGATGGACGGCCGAGACCATCGGCGACGACATCGCCTGGATGCGCTTCGGCAGGGACGGTCGCCTCTACGCGATCAATCCCGAGGCGGGCTTCTTCGGGGTCGCGCCGGGCACCGGCGTCGCGACGAACCGCAACGCGGTGGAGACGCTGCGCGGCAACGCCATCTACACCAACACCGCCCTGACCGCCGACGGCGACGTGTGGTGGGAGGGGCTGACGCAGGCGCCGCCCCCAAACCTGACCGACTGGCAGGGCCAGCCCTGGGATCCGGCGGCGGGCCGTCCCGCCGCCCACCCCAACGCCCGGTTCACCGTTCCGGCCGACCAGTGCCCGGTCATCGCCGATGAATGGGACAGCCCGGCGGGCGTTCCCATCTCCGCGATCCTGTTCGGCGGTCGGCGCGCCAGCGCCGTTCCCTTGGTGGTCGAGGCTTTCGACTGGCGGCACGGCGTCTATCTCGCCGCCAACATCGCTTCCGAGAGCACGGCCGCGGCCGAGGGCGCGATCGGCGCGCTGCGGCGCGATCCCTTCGCGATGCTGCCGTTCTGCGGCTACAACATGGCCGACTATTTCGCGCACTGGCTGCGCATGGGCGCCGCCGCGCAGTCCGATCCGGGCGGCCTGCCACGCCTCTACATGGTCAACTGGTTCCGCAAGAATGCGGACGGCGGGTTCGCGTGGCCGGGCTTCGGCGAGAACGTCCGCGTGCTCAAGTGGATCGTCGAGCGGATCGAGGGTGAGGCCGAAGCGTACGACTCCCCCATCGGCTGCTTGCCGCAGGACGGGGCGCTGGACCTGGCGGGGCTGCAACTCGCCGAGACCGATCGCGCGCTCCTGCTGGAGGTCGACCGGGACGTGTGGCTGCACGAGGCCTCGCTCAGCCGCGACTATCTCGCCAGCTTCGGTGACAGGTTGCCGCCGGCATTGTGGCAGGAGCAGGAGGCGCTGGAGGAGAGACTGGCGGCGGCGCTCGGCGCAAGCCAGCCGGTCGAGGCTGCGGCAGCCGCCTGATCTTCAGGCCTGAATGGACGCGAGGGCGCGTTGGACGGCAGATGATGGTGGGCCCGGCAGGACTCGAACCCGCAACCAAGCCGTTATGAGCGGCCGGCTCTAACCAATTGAGCTACAGGCCCACGCTGCCCCGTTAGCGGAGGTGCTGCGCCGCTGGCAAGGGGTGCTGCTTACCGCGCTTGCCCGCTACGATATTGCGCACGTTCGAAACTTTATTATACGCAATGCGGTGGATGGACGTGGGATGATGCCGGTATGGCGGTGGTAGCGATCGATGATCTGGATCGGTCGATCCTGTCGATATTGCAGGATGAGGGCCGGATCACCAATGTCGAGCTTGCCGGCCGGGTCGGCCTGACCGCCCCGCCCTGCCTGCGCCGCATGCGGGCGCTGGAGGAGGCCGGCGTCATTCGCGGCTATCATGCCGAGCTCGATCCCGGCGCGCTCGGCTATGGCATCATGGTATTCGCCTTGGTCAGCCTGCGCAGTCAGGCCGAGGACGATCTGAGAGCCTTCGAGGCGCACGTCGCGACCCTGCCCGAGGTTCGTGAATGCCACATGCTGAACGGCGAGATCGACTTCATCCTGAAGATCGTCGCGCACGATCTCCAATCCTTCCAGAGCTTCCTCACCTCGAAGCTGACCCCTGCGCCGAACGTGGCGAGCGTGAAGACCTCGCTGACGATCCGCACCTCCAAGACCAGCTGCGGCATCCCGGTCGACGTCGCCTGAGCACGATAGTTCCCCCGCGCAGGGGGGCGACTACAAGTCTTCAGATACCGCCGCTTGGAACTCCTACGCCGCTCTGAAACGGGCAACCGTTCCCCGGCGAAGGCCGGGGTCCAGATCCTTTGAAGAACGCGCGCGGCAGCGCCCCCGCGCTGCCGCGCGGAAGATCGTCAGGCTGGACCCCGGCTTCCGCCGGGGAACGCAAGTAGGATGTTATGAGATCAAGAAGTGCGTAAACGCCGCAGGGGCAGGCCTGGTGGCGGGCGAGATGCTCGCATCTTGCCCGCCCCAGCTCCTCCCGCACGCGGAACGGTCCCGTCCTTCGACGCCCCGAACCGGCCCGGATCAGGCCGCCGGCTTCGGCTTGTTCGGCACCGTCGGATGATCCAGGTGGATCAGCCAGAAGTCGGCGATCGGCTTGCGCGTGCCCGTCACCGCGGCGAAGCTGGTCTTGGCGCCCGCCGTGTCGCCAGACAGCGCCTGGGCCCAGCCCATGTGCAGGTTGACGACCCCGGCATCCACGCCGCCCTTGGCGAGGGCTACCTTGTAGAGGTCGATCGCCTTGGCATACTCGCCGTAGCCGACATAGGCATCGGCGGTGCTGAGCGCGGCCTTGCCGCTGGCGGCCGATCGGGCCGCCTTGTCGCCCGCCGGCAGCGACGCCTTGTCGCCGGCGACCTTGCCCTTGACGATGCCCATCACGTCGGCCGCATCGCCCTTGGCGGTCAGGTTGACGATGCCCTTGCTGTTGCCTTCCTGTAGGACCTGCATCGCCTCGTTGGGGAAGCGCAGGTACACGTCGTCGGCATATTCCCGGTAATCGGTGTCGCCCTGGAGCGCGTTCGCCGCGCGGAGCAGCCGCAGCACGTCCAGCCGCGTCTCGGTGTCGGCCTTGTACTGCTCTTCATAGATCTGGAGCGCCGCGCTCCAGTTGCGCTGCTGCGGATCGGCAGCCACCCACTGCTTGCTGAGCTCCAGCGTCGCGGCGTGGATTGCCGGCAGGTCGGTTGGATTGCCCTTCGGACGATAGCCGATCGAGATGCCGCGCTGGAACCATTCCGGCGGCACCGGCTGGCCTGCCGCGGTCTGCTTGGCGATGGCGGCGTTGAGCGTGTTCAGCGCCTGCAGCGTCTGACCGCTGAGCGCGGTGGCCTCCACCGTCAGCGGAACCACGTCGGGATCGGTCGAGCCGGCCGTCTGCGCCGCCTGGAAATCCGCCGCCGCCTTCGCATAGTCGCGCGCATTATACTCGATCTGGCCGCGGGCGAAGTAGAGCTTCGGCAGCGTGGCGGGCGGCGCCTTGCCGCTGGAGATCATGAGTTCGATGCTCTCGCTCAGCAGAGCATTGTCCTTGTTCTTGCCGTAGATCTGATAGCCGATGGTGCCGACCATGAACTTGTCGTCGTCGGTAACGATCGCAGCCTTGGCCGTGTTGTAGTTGGTCAGCGCGGTCGGAATGTCGCCCGCTTCCGCCGCCTTTTGCGCGTCGAAGGCTGCCTTGTGGACGGCCGGAGTCGTCTTGGCCCCGGTGGCTTGCTTCTCTTCCTTCTTGGCGAACGCCGGTCCCGCGATCGTCAGGCCACCGAGCGCCACCGCCAGCGCCAGTTTGGATACCATCCTCATCTGCATCCTCCTTCAGGCCGGAGCGGCACCGCCCGGCAATTTGCGCCTGCTGACTAATAGCGCGTTTACCTTGGGGCAAGCTGAACGGTGCACGCGCGTGCCCGGCATTCGCAATTTGATCGAATCGGCCGGCCGGCCTAGACCGGGGGCATGTTTCGGCGCCTCTTCCTGGATCATCCCGCCAGCGTCGGCGAGAGCTATGGCGAGCATTTCCGGGTGGCCGGCGGCTTTGCTTGGGCAATGATGGTGGGCGGGCTCGGTGCCTTGGTCCACGCCTTCATTCCGTCGCTGTGCCAGCGCACCGGCAGCACGACGGTCAAGCGGCTGCACGCGCGGCTGACCCACGATCCGCAGCGCGACGGCAAGCGGCCCGATTTCGAGATCTAAGCGCGTAATTCAGGAAAAAGGTTGAATCACGCGGAGGCGCGCAGACGCGGAGTTTTCCGGACCGCCCAGCTGCGCAGCGGCACCCCTTTTCTCCGTTGGATCAAGCCAGCCGGCCTGTGGCGGGAACAACGGTGCGGCCGGACAAGCCACCTCCGCGTCTCCGCGCCTCCGCGTGATTCAAAAAACTTCTGAAATCCGCGATCACCTTCGATCTCGGGCGGCAACATATCTCCAACATTTCCCTCGTACGCGCGTGGGCGCACGCGCGCGGGGTGGCTTTATGGCCCTGTCGTGACTAGATGAGGGATGCGGCCCGGCCGCCTCCACCAACAGAACGGAAACCTTACTTGGCCACGACCCCGCCGGTTATCGACGGCAGCGACATTTCCCCGATCAACATCGTCGACGAGATGAAGTCGAGCTATCTCGACTATGCCATGTCCGTCATCGTCGCGCGCGCCCTGCCCGACGTGCGCGACGGCCTGAAACCGGTTCACCGCCGCATCCTCTACGCCAGCCAGGAGGGCGGGTTCGTTCCCGGCCGCCCCTATCGCAAGAGCGCCAAGATCGTTGGCGACGTGATGGGCAATTACCACCCGCACGGCGACGCCGCGATCTACATGGCGCTCGCCCGCCTGGCGCAGGACTGGTCGATGCGGCTGCCGCTGATCGACGGCCAGGGCAATTTCGGGTCGATGGACCCGGATGCGCCGGCGTCGATGCGCTACACCGAGGCGCGGCTCGCCAAGTCGGCGATGAGCCTGCTGGAGGATATCGACAAGGACACGGTCGATTTCGGCCAGAACTATGACGGCTCGCGCGAGGAGCCGCTGGTGCTGCCGGCGCGCTTTCCCAACCTGCTGGTCAACGGCGCGGGCGGCATCGCCGTCGGCATGGCGACCAATATCCCGCCCCACAATCTCGGCGAGGTGATCGCCGCCTGCAAGGCGATGATCGCAGGCATGATGAGCGGCACGCTGGTCACCAACGAGGAGCTGATGGAGATCGTGCCGGGGCCGGACTTCCCGACCGGCGCCATGATCCTCGGTCGCGGCGGCGCCCGCAACGCCTATACGGCCGGCCGCGGCTCGATCATCATGCGGTCGCGCCACGTGCTCGAAGAGGGGCGCGGCGACCGCCGGTCGATCGTGCTGACCGAGATACCCTATCAGGTCGGCAAGGCCGGGCTGGTCGAGGGCATCGCCGAGGCCGCCAAGGACAAGAGGATCGAGGGCGTCAGCGACATCCGCGACGAGTCCAACCGGTTCGGCGTGCGGATCGTCATCGACCTCAAGCGCGACGCCACGCCCGACGTCGTGCTCAACCAATTGTGGCGCCATACCCAGGCGCAGACCAGCTTCCCGGCCAACATGCTGGCGCTGCGCGGCGGCCGGCCGGAGACCCTGTCGCTGCGCGATATCATCGAGGCGTTCATCGGCTTCCGCGAGGAGGTCATCACCCGCCGCTCCAAGTACGAGCTGCTGAAGGCGCGTGAGCGGGCGCACGTCCTGCTCGGCCTGGTCGTCGCGGTCACCAACCTGGACGAGGTCGTGCGGATCATCCGCGGCTCGGCCTCGCCGGCGGAGGCGCGTGCCGCGCTCGCCGCACGCGACTGGCCGATCGCGGAGATCGCGCAATATATCCGCCTGGTCGAGGCGGTGGAGACGGAGATTACCGGCGACACCTACCGCCTGTCGGACGCGCAGGTTCGCGCCATTCTCGACCTGCGCCTGCATCGCCTGACCGGCCTCGGCCGCGACGAAATCGGCGGCGAGCTGGAGCAGCTGGCCGGATCGATCGGCGAGCTGCTGCGCATCCTCGGCGACCGCCGCCGCCTGTTCGAGGTCATGGAGGAGGAGCTCGACGCGATCAGCGCCGCCTTCGCCACGCCGCGCCGGACCGAGATCGCCGCTGCCGCCGAGGGGATCGACGACGAGGATCTGATCGAGCGCGAGGACATGGTGGTGACCGTCACGCTCGGCGGTTACATCAAGCGCACGCCGCTCCAGACCTTTCGCACCCAGGCGCGCGGCGGCAAGGGCCGTTCCGGCATGGCGACCAAGGACGAGGATGCGGTCACCAAGCTGTTCGTGACCTCGACCCACACGCCGGTGCTGTTCTTCTCGACCGCCGGCAAGGTCTATCGCATGAAGGTGTGGCGCCTGCCGGAAGGCGCGCCGCAGGCCCGCGGCCGGCCGATGATCAACCTGCTGCCGCTGGCCGAGGGCGAGACCATCTCGACCGTCCTGCCGCTGCCGGAGAACGAGGAGGAATGGGGCAAGCTCCACATCCTGTTCGCGACCGCCAAGGGGCTGGTCCGCCGCAACAGCATGGACGCCTTCACCCGCGTGCCCACGTCCGGCAAGATCGCGATGCGGTTCGGCACGGACGAGGGCGCCGACGATCCGAGCGATCGGCTGATCGGCGTGACATTGCTCACGGAAGAGGACGACGTCCTGCTCGCGACCCGCTGCGGCAAGGCGATCCGCTTCGCCGCCACCGACGTTCGCGAGTTCCAGAGCCGTACCGCTTCCGGGGTGCGCGGCGCGCGGCTGCAGGACGGCGACGAGGTCATCTCGCTGTCGATCCTGCGCGGCTTCGATGCGACCACCGAGGAGCGCGAGGCCTATCTGCGCGCGGCGCCGTGGAAGGAGAACGGCGCCGAGCCGACGCTCAGCCCGGAACGGATGCAGCAGTTCGTCGACGCCGAGGAGTTCATCCTCACCGTCTGCGCCAACGGCTACGGCAAGCGCTCGTCCGCCTACGA
>CAXTUG010000089.1:0-10690 GCA_964247375.1 uncultured Sphingomonadaceae bacterium | reverse complement strand
GGGGTGGGGCCTCTATCCTGGGCGGCGTGCTCGTGGAGAGGCCCCACCCCCAACCCCTCGCCTGAAGGGGAGGGGCTTGCAGGAACTTCCCGCACGACCTCGCTCTCGGGCTTATCCTCACGCAGCCCCAGAAAGCTCGGGTGCCGCAGCAGCCCCTCGTCGGTCCACTCGGTGAAGGCGATCTCCGCCACCAATTCCGGCCTGATCCAGTGCACTCCCCGCACCGCTGCGCGCGGCGCCTTCACGGTCGGCTCCTTGCGCGCGAGCGGCTTCATTCGCTGCATCAGATCGTCGATCGTGCGCGCGCCGAACCCGGTCCCGACCTTGCCCGCGTAGCGCAGCTCGCCGCCCTCGTGCAGGCCGAGCAGCAGCGAGCGGAAGCCGCGCCCCTTGTCGCTCGGCGTCCAGCCGACGATCACCAGTTCCTGGCGGCGGATGCACTTGATCTTGAGCCAGTTCTGCGTGCGCCTGCCGCGATAGGGCGCGTCCGCACGCTTGGAGATCACGCCTTCCAGACCCTGGGCGCACAGGCTGTCGAACAGCTTCTCGCCGTTGCCGAGTACATGGTCCGAGAATTGGAGCGGCGGCGGCACGTCGAGCAGCAGCGCCTTCAGCCGCTCCTTGCGATCCAGATTCGGCAGCCCGGTCAGGTCCTCGCCCTTGTCGCTCAGCAGGTCGAAGGCGAAATAGGCGTAGGTGCCGGTGCCTTCCTTCAGGCTCGCCTGCAATGCCTGGAAGCTGGGCCTGCCGTCCGCATCCAGCGCTACCACCTCGCCGTCGATCAGCACCGATCCCGGCAGCTTGGCCGCCGCTTCCACCACGGAGGCGAAGCGATCCGACCAGTCGAGCCCGTTGCGGGTATAGGCCTTGGCCTTGCCGCCGCCGACCGCGAGCAGCACGCGATAGCCGTCATACTTGATCTCGTGCAGCCACTGCGATCCGGCCGGCACCTGATCGACCAGGGTCGCGAGCTGCGGGTCCTGGAACGGCGGCATCTTGCCGGCCGGCGCCCTGGCGGGTTTCACGCTCGCGAGCCTGGGCGGCGGTTCCGCCTGCTCGTCGGCGCCGCGGTTCGACTGCCACTCGTGCGCACCGCCCTTGCCCGCCGCGATCTCCGTCATCGTCCGTCCGGTCGCGACGCTGGTCAGGCAGCGGTCGACCAAGTCGCCGCTGCCGCCGGTGAACCGATCGTCGATCTTGCGGAGCAGCCAGTTCTCCGTCCGCTCGTTTCCGCGCGGCTTCAGGCGGATCAGCAGCCACTCGCCCTTCATCCGCTCGCCGTCGAGCGTGAAGTGCAAGTGCCCTTCCTCCAGGGTCTTGCGCGGATCCTTGCCCGGTGCCGGCGTCCAGGTGCCGCGGTCCCACAGCATCACGGTGCCGCCGCCATACTGCCCCTTGGGGATCGTGCCCTCGAACGTGGCATAGCCGAGCGGATGGTCCTCGGTCCGTACCGCCAGCCTCTTGTCGTCAGGATCGGGCGAGGGCCCGCGCGTCACCGCCCAGCTCTTCAGCACCCCGTCCAGCTCCAGCCGGAAATCCCAGTGCAGCCGGGTGGCGTCGTGCTTCTGGACCATGAAGAGGTGGCCGGGGTCCTGGCCTAGCTCCCCCACCGGTTCCGCCGTCTGCTTGAAGTCGCGTTTCGCCTTATATTTGGCGAGCGGATCGGTGGGTTTGGCCATTAAGCCCTCTCCCCTGAACGGGAGAGGGAGCCTGGCGTGCCACTCACGCGCGCTTCCGCGCCGGCGCCTTGCGTGCAGCGGGCTTTTTCGCCGCCGGCGCCTTCGCCTTGCCCGCATCGTTCGCCGCACCCGGCTTCTCGAGCGACCGCTTGAGTGCCGCCATGAGATCGACCACGTTCGATCCGCGCGACTGGGCCGGTGCGGCTTCCTCGTCAGCCTCGATCGTCTTGCCCTTGCGCTTGCGTTCGATCAGGTCCTTCAGCGCGTCGATGTAGCGGTCATGATACTCGTCCGGGTGGAACGGTCCCGTCTTCTTGTCGATCAGGCTGGTAGCCAAATCGAGCAGATCCTCGTCCGGCTTGGCATCGCCGATGTCGCGGAAATAGGACGCCGCCTTGTTGACTTCGTCGGCGTAGCGCAGCGTCTCTAGCACCAGCCCCCGGCCGCACGGCTTCAGGCTGACGACATATTCCCGGCCCCGCAGCGCCAGCTGGCCGAGCCCGACCTTCTTCGCCCGGCGCAGCGCCTCGCGCAGCACGACGAAGGCCTCCTCCGCCAGATCGTCGGCCGGCACGACGTAATAGGGCTTCTCGTAGTAAATCGCGTCGATCTCGTTCTGATCGACGAACTGCGTCAGCTCGAGTGTCTTCTTACTCTCCAGCTTGACCGCCTCGATCTCGTCGTCGGACAGCAGGACATACTTGCCCTTCTCATACTGGTAGCCCTTGACGATCTCCTCCGGATCGACCGGGCCGATGCCGGGCGCGACCTTCTCATATTTGATGCGCTTGCCCGAGGGCTCGTGGATCTGGTTGAACGCAACCGTCGCGCCGCTCTTGGTGGCGGAGTAGATCTCGACCGGGATCGACACCAGCGCCAGCCGGATCTGCCCCTGCCAGTAAGCGCGCGCCGCCATCGTCCACGTCCTTCGTTACGAACGCGATTCAAAGCGCGAGCGATGCGCGGGTTCCAACCGGCCGGATCTGGGCTCGAAAGTGACCGGCGCTAGGCGGCCTGAGCCGCTACGCCTTGGCCGTTGGCGGCGAGCACCCGCTGCACCAAGCCGAGCCAGGAGTGGAAATCCTCGTCGCCCAGCCAGTGGATCGACAGGCGGTCGCCCGGTCGTGGCGCGTCGAGGCCGACGGCGGCAAGGTCCGGCACGGGCCGGGCACCGTCGATCAGCCATTGCATGCGGCGGATGCTCACGTGCGGGGTCGCGGCAGCGTGGTCGCACATCTGCTGCAGCAACTCCCGCTGTCCGGTGAGACCGGCGGCGAGCAGGAGCCAGGCAATCTCGCACGGATCGAGGAGGCCCAGGGCGGCGTCCTCTGCGCCCTGTGCCGCGCTGCGGCGCGCCAGCCAGGCCGCGGCATTGCCCGGATCGCCCACCGCGAGCGCGATCACGCCCATCAGGAACCAGGGCTCCGCGATGTGGCCGATCCAGCCCATTACGGTCTTCAGATCGGTTGCCGCTGCCGACAGGTCGCCGCCGTCGAGGAGCGCCCGGCGAACGGCGCGCAGCACGTCTCCCATCGGATTGTCGCGCACGGCGAAATTGGCGATCGGCGTCGCCGCGGCGCTGTCCGCAACCACCCCGAAGGCGCCGAACACGCCGTCCTGCTGGACCTTCTCGCCCGATCTCAAGCGACGGCGGCAGGCGAGCCATTCCAGAATATAGGTCCAGGCCTGGCGCGTGTAGCGGGCGTGGACCAGCGCATGGCCGTTCGCGCGGATCTGCTCGTAACGGTCGATGTCGGATGCAACATCGAGGATCCTGCCATACAGGTTGGGACCGGCCTCACCCAGGATGCAATTCTCCATGTCCACGAAGCCGTAGTCGGCAAGTGCCGCCGACGGAGGTGCGACCAGGACCGATCCCGCCGCCGGTATCTCCAGGTGCTTGCGCACGGCATAGTCGAGCCTGGTCGTATCGGCGACGGCGAACCGGCTCCGCGACAGCATCCGGGCATAGCTCTCGTCCCGGATCTCGAACGGATCCTTGCGGCCGGCCTCGTATCCGGGATGCGTGTAGAGCAGCGCCGGCATGATCTGCTGGATCTCCGCCGTCACCTGCGCCCGCCACGGATAAAAGGTCGGGAACAGATGCGCGCTCATCACGGCGACCGGAATGGACCTCGCCTCGCCATAATCGCGGAAGATGGCGGAATCGATGAACTTGGGCAGGACGAAGCAGTCGAAGCGCCGCAGCTCGGGCATCTGCTGCAGCGGCTCGATGCCCAGGCAGAAGATGGTGTCGATGCCGTAGCGCGCCAGCATGGCGAAGGTCAGCGGCCGCATCGGATCGTGCGGATCGCTGTTCAGCAGCAGCGCGCGCGGGAGATCAGGGCAGGCGTCGGCATTGGCGATGGCGAGCGGGTGGCTGCGGCCCCAATGGATCGAGTCGAACAGCAGCAGGTCGGGCTTAGTCCGCGCGCAGACTTCGGCCAGATCGAAATCCCGCTCGATCATCTCGACCTCGCAGTGCAGCGCGAGCGCATGCACCCACTCGTCGACCACCGTGTTCAGCACGGGCGCCATCGCCGGATTGAGCCGCGGCCGGACGCACAGGATCCTGGCGCGCGCGGCGGTGGTCATCAGGACGCTCGCTCGAAATAGGCGCGCACGCCCTCGATCACATGATCCTGCTGCGCCGTCGTCATGCCGGCGAACATCGGCAGGGAGAGCCCTTCATTCGCCCAGTCCTCGGTGACCGGGAAGCCTTCGGGCGAGGGCGCGGCAATGCCGGCGAGGCAGGGCTGGCGGTAGAGCGGCACGGGGTAATGAAGCCCGGTCTGGATTCCGCGACGCTCAAGAAACGTCCGGAGCGCTTCGCGATCGTCCGTCCGCACGACGTAGAGATGGTAGACATGATCGCCGTGGACGATCGCGGGCAGGCGCAGCGGCGTATTGGCAAGCGCCTGCGCATAGCGGGTGGCGATGGCGCGACGCTGGTCGGTCCAGCCGTCCAGCCGCTTCAGCTTGTGACCCAGCACGAGCGCCTGGATGCCGTCCATGCGGTAATTGTAACCGATGCGCTCATGCACGTAGCGCTGGCTCTGGCCGTGCTCGCGCAGCGTCCGCAGCAGCACCGCTTTATCGTCGTCATTCGTGACGACGAGGCCGCCCTCGCCGGCGCCGCCGAGATTCTTGCCGGGGTAGAAGCTGAAGCAGCCCATCAACCCGAACGTGCCGAGCGCCCGGCCCTGGTACCGCGCGCCGATCGCCTGAGCCACGTCCTCGATCACCGTCAGGCGATGACGCTCCGCGAAGGCCGACAATCCGGCCATGTCGGCCGGCTGGCCGTAGAGATGCACGGGGATGATCGCCTTCACGCCATCGTCCAGGCGCCGCTCGGCATCGGCGAGATCGATCGTGCCGGTCGCCGGCTCCACGTCGCAGAAGATCGGGATCGCCCCCTGGTAGAGCAGACCCCAGATGGTGCCGATGAAAGTGTGGGCGGGCACCAGCACCTTGTCGGGCCGGGCGCGGGCCCCGGGCGGCGGGGCGGCCGGGGCCGCCCCGCGGCCGATGCCCGCGGCGATGGTGGCGACGTGCAGCGCCGCGCTGCCGCTGCTGACCGCGACGGCATGCTTCACGCCGAGATAATCGGCGACCTGCGTCTCGAACGCGGTCGCCCACGGGCCGAGGCAGAAGGCGCTGGTGCGGAACAGCTGCTCAAGGTCGGGCATGACCTCGTCATGGATCTGGTCCCACTGGAGCGAAAGGTCGACGAACGGAACCGTCATCATCGGCTCATGCCTCATTGCTTGCCCCCTTGCCGGTGTGGGCGTCGCCGACGATCCTGGCGGGAACACCCGCGACGATGGCGTGCGCAGGCACATCCTTCGTGACCACCGCGCCCGCGGCGACCAGCGCGCCCTCGCCGATCGTCACCGGCAGGATGGTGGCGCCGCTGCCGATGGAGGCGCGGCGGCAGACGCGCGTCGGGTGGCAGGTCCAGTCCGACGGGGTCTGGAGACTGCCGTCGGCGTTGGTCGCGGCCGGATAGAGGTCATTGGTGAACATGACGCCGTGGCCGATGAAGACCTCATCCTCGATCGTCACGCCCGTGCAGATGAAGATATGCGACTGGAGCTTGCAGTTGGCGCCGACCGTCACGTCGGGCTGGATCTCAACGAAGGTGCCGATCCGCGTTCCGGCGCCGATCGTGCAGCCGTAGAGATTCACGAGATCGGGATGGTGGACGACCGCATCGGAGTGCAGGCTGACCGTGTCGGCAATCGGCATCACGCAGCCTTTCTGGTTCGCGCCCCGGCAAGGCCACTCGCCAGTGCATCGGCCACCAGGCTCTGCTCCGCCTCGGTCATGGCGTCGAACATGGGCAGGATAAGATGCGTGCCGCTCACATGTTCCGACCGGACGAGCCTGCCGCGGCGCGCACCGCGCCAGGGCTTCTCCAGGTGGCTGCACATCACGGCGCGGCGCGTCGCGATGCCGTCATCGAGCATCGACTGCATCACGCGCTCACGATTGGCATCGTCGGGCAGGCCGATCGTGTAGCTCTGCCAGTTGGACCGCGCCCATTCGGGCTCGCGCGGCAGCACGACGCCGGGGATCGCGCCCAGCCGTTCTGCATAACGCGCCGCCAGTCGTCGCCGCTGCGCCACGATTCCGTCGAGCCGGGTCAGCTGCACGCGGCCGATCGCGGCCTGAAGGTCGGTCATGCGATAGTTGAAGCCGGCCTCGTCATAGCTCTCCACCGTCACCTTGCCGGAGGAATGCCGGGCGAGGTCGGACAGGCTCATGCCGTGCTGACGCAGCAGCCGGCATTTCGCGTCGATCGCCGGATCGTTGGTCGTGATCATCCCGCCCTCGCCGGTGGTCAGGATCTTGCGGGGATGGAAGGAGAAGCAGGCGACGTCGCCGACCGGTTTGCCGATCCGTCGCCACGCGCCATTCACAAGGATTTCCGATCCGCTGGCGCAGGCGGCATCCTCGACCAGCCGCAGGCCGTGCCGGCTGGCGATGCGGGCGATCGCGGGCAGGTCGCACGGCATGCCGACCTGGTGCACGCACAGGATCGCGCGGGTGCGCGGCGTGATCAGCGCCTCGATCGCGGACGGATCGATATTGTAGCCGTCCGCTTCGATATCGACGAACACCGGCTCCGCGCCGCACATATGGATGGCGTTGGCGGTGGCGATGAAGCTGTGACTGACGGTGATGACCTCGTCGCCCGCGGTTACGCCGACCGCCAGCAGCGCGAGATGCAGCGCCGCGGTGCAGTTCGACACGGCGCAGGCATGAGCAGCCCCGGTCATCGCGGCAAAGTCGGCCTCGAACGCCAGCACCTGCGGTCCCTGCGTCAGCCAGTTCGAGCCGATCACCGCCGCGGCCGCGTCGACCTCGGCCTGCCCCATGACGGGCTGCATCAGCGGGATCATTCCGCCGCGATCCGTTCGAACGCGCGCTCCTCGCGCCACCAGTTCACCAGGTCGCGCAGGCCGTCCTCCAGCGTGATCGTGGCGGTGAAGCCAAGTTCGTCGCGCGCCCGCGTCACGTCCGCTAGCCGGCGCTCGACCGGATTGATCGTGCGCGCAGGCTGATATTCGATGCTCAGGTCGGAACGGCCCATGATCGCCAGCAGCGTCTCGGCAAGCTGCCCGAGCGACACTTCGGTGCCCTGGGCAACATTATAAACCCGGTCCGACGCTGGCGAGAGCGCGGCCGCGATATTGGCGCGCGCAATGTCGCGCACGTCGACGAAGTCCATCGTCTGCCGGCCGTCACCGAAGATCACCGGCGGCAGGCCCTCCACGATCCGGTCCATCCAGCGGATCAGCACCTCGGTATATTTGCCGTGGATGTCCATGCGCGGGCCGTAGACGTTGAAGTAGCGGAGCGCGCAGTAGCGGAGCCCGTACATGTCGTTGAAGGACCGCAGCAGGCTCTCGTTGAGCATCTTCAAGCCGCCGTACAAAGTGCGATCGGCATAGGGCGCTGCGGCTTCCGTCGTGGGGAATTCCGGCGCCAGACCGTAGATCGAGGCGGAGGAGGCCGCGATCACCTTCTCGACCTGGTGGGCGACACAGGCTTCCAGCAGGTCGAACGTCGCCCGGCCCATGACGTCGAAGGCGAGACGCGGCTCGGCAGCACAGTGGGTGATGCGCAGCGCCGCCTGATGGAACACCACGTCCGCGTCGCGGATCAGCCCATCCATGCGGGCCTGGTCGCGAATGTCGCCCTGGATCAGGGTCACGCGGCCGCTCTGCAGCGCGCCGGCCAGGTTGGCGGGCCGCCCGCGCACCATGTTGTCGATGACGGTGACCGTCGCCGCGTCATGCGCGACCAGCTGGTCGACGATATGCGACCCGACGAAACCGGCGCCGCCGGTCACCAGAACATGCTTGCCTGCAAGGCTGTTCGGATGGGAAATGCTCATGGGGTTCAGGTCCGGAATCATTCGGCGGCGATGGCGTAGTGGTCGGCGGGCATGGCCGCCCGGACCTGCCTCAGGCTCAGGTCGAGCGCCGCCTGGGTCCGCTCCAGCGTGTGCACGATCCGGCGCCCGACATGGCCGTCGGACCGCGGCGTGGCCTGGCCGAGGATGACCTGGCGGAAATGCTCGACGCCGTCGGCCAGCGGCTCGTTGCCGACCAGGCGCGGCGAGCTGACCGATCCGATGCGATAGCTCGGCAGGATGATCTCGCGATCCTGGCGGGAGTGGGTGGTGATGCCGCTGTCGTAGATCTTGAGCGGCTCGTCGCGGTTGAGGTCGTCCCACACCACCATCTTGTCGCTGCCGCCGACCGCGATGCGCCGGACCTTGACCGGCGACATCCAGCTGAGATTGAGGTGCGCCACCATCGCATTGGGATAGTGGAAGGTCAGGTAGGCAATGTCGGGGAAACCCGGATTGACGTGGCAGAAGCCCGACGCCTCGATATGGACCGGCTCGCCGCCGAACAGATAGTCAATGATCGACAGATCGTGCGGCGCGAGATCCCACAGTACGTTCACGTCGGGCTGGAACAGGCCGAGGTTGATCCGCTGCGAATCGAAGTAGCTGATCTGCCCCAGCGCGCCCGAGCGGACCAGCTCGCCCAGCTTCAGCACGGCAGGGTGGAACAGGAAGGTGTGATCGGCCATCAGCGTCAGGCCGTTGCGCTCGGCCCGCGCGATCAGGTCGTCCGCCTCCATGCTGGTGGTGCACATCGGCTTCTCCACCATCACGTGCTTGCCGCGGTCGAGCGCCGCCCTCGCCTGGGCGTAGTGGCAGGCGACGGGAGTCGCGAGGACGACCGCGTCGATGTCGGGATCGGCAATGAGCTCCATCGCGTCCGGATGGAGCCTCAGGTGAGGATGGGACGCCGCCAAGGTGGCGCGGTTCTCCACCTTGGCGTCCGCCACGGCAGCGAGATGGATGCCGGGATTGTTCGACAGGGCACGGAAGAGGTTCTTCCCCCAATACCCCCATCCGCAAAGGCCGACCTTGATCATGGTGTCGGGATTTACGGAGAACGTGCCTAAGAAACTCTTAACCGCGCTCGTCAACCATCGGGATTATAGCCGTTAACAGCCGCCTGGCCGATCGACAGCTTATGCCATGGTGGGTGCAAGCTGGGGTGATTACCCGCTAATCCCCGCTCGCAGCGAGGCGCTTCTCCAGCAGGTCAAGGCGCTGCTCCAGCTTGCGGAGCGTACCGGGGCCGCTGACCCGCTCGCCCGCGGCGACGTCCCGGTCGACGAAGGTCAGCGGCGATATGATCGCGCCGTCGCCGATCGTGACGCCCGCCGCGACAACTGAAGGGCCGGCGATGAAGCAGTTCTTGCCGATCTGGGTCTCCTTGTAGACGATGCTGTCGCGTCCGATCGCCGTCTCGCCGCGGATCGCCTGGAGATGGCTGCTGTGGCTCCAGATCATGACGCCGAGGCCGATCTGGCTGCTGTCGCCGATCGACAGGCCGCCCTGCGCGTCGAGTACGGCGCCCTCGCCGATCCAGACGTTCGTGCCGCACGTGAACTTCTCCGGCGCGAGGATCTTGGCGCGCTCGCGGATGCGGCATCCGTCAGGCAGGCCGAGGAACGCCGCCCGCTCGCGGTCGGTCATCAGCTCGGCGGCATGGTAGCGCAGGATCTGGGCCCGCAACGCCGTATCGGCATCGGCGAAGGCATCGTCCCGCGGCGTGCCGGCGGCGATCAGCGGCAGCAGCGCGGACAGGCGCGGATCGGCCAGCAGCGCATCGATCTGGGGCACCGCCTGCACCAGGGCACCGCGGTCCAGCTTCAGCAATGCGGCAAGATCGTCGATCGGAGAGGAACCCATCATTCACCTCGGCTGTCATTCTCTCGGATGCGAAGATCCATGCTTACTTCTCCAGCGTGGCGAAGGCGGTCACGCCCGAGAGCACGGCCAGCACCGCCGCCACGCCTGCCGCCCAGTGAAAGGCACCGATCAGCGCCGCACCTGCGGCCGCGATCACCGCACCCGACAAGGCCGTCGCGATCAGGCCGCCAGTGCGCGCGATCGCGCTGTTGAAGCCGGACGCGGTGCCGGTGTGCCGCCCGTCGACCGAGGACAGGACGGCGGTGGTGAGCGGGGCTACCGCGCCGGCCATGCCCAGCGCGATCACCGCCATGCCAGGCAGGATGCTGGTCCAGTAGCTCGCCTGCGGGTCGGCGCGCAGCAGCAGCGCGAAGCCGATGCCCGTCACGACCGGGCCGATCGACAGCGGCCAGCGCGGGCCGATCCGCGCCGTCAGCCGCCCCGCCAGCCGCGACGCGGTGCCGATCACGATCGAGAAGGGCAGCAGCGCAAGTCCCGCCTGCGCGGCGCTGTAACCGCCGCCGACGATCAGCAGGTAGGGCAGCAGCACGATCAGCCCGCCCAGCGCGCGGTACAGCAGCAATGTCATGATGGTGAGCCCGACGAAGGGCCGCGACGCGAACAACGTCAGCGGCATCATCGCCTGCTCGCCCCGCTTGCGCTCCGCCAGTATGAACAGCGCGAGCAGCACGATGCCAGCGGCCAATCCTGTCCAGCTCTCCAC
>CAXTUG010000088.1:5224-10692 GCA_964247375.1 uncultured Sphingomonadaceae bacterium | reverse complement strand
CCCTCCCAGACCCCCTGGCGGGCAATCCAGCGCAACCTCGTCGGCCAGCTCGACACCGGCGCCATCCTCGAAGGCAGCGACACCTACCAGCGCATCGCCCAATCCAAAGGCCTGCCACGGGACAATCACTGAACGGGGTCGCTCTACCGCGACCGGTCGGGCCGGACGTCGTCATCGCGAGCAGCGCGAAGCAATCCAGGCGATCCGCCAGGGAGCCGGATTGCTTCGCCGCCTTGCTCATTCTGCTCCAGCAGACCTGATCTCGCCGGCGTGACGCCGCTCAGCGGCCGCCGAGGGCGATCTCCGTATCGGCCTGCGCCTGCTCCAGCAGCAGCACCGTGGCTTCGCGCGCCTTGGCGGCGTCACCGTCGGCGATGGCCTCGAACAGCCGCCGGTGGAGCGGCATGGAGTCGCGCGGCCGCCGGCTGCCGCGATGCTTGTAGATCGTGGTCCATCGGACCGCGGCGCCGATGCTCGCCGACAGACTTGCGATCAGCTCGTTCTGCGTGGATTCCAGAATGGCGTTGTGGAACGTCTGGTCCGCCGCCTGACCTTCGGGCGAGGAGAGACCCCGCATGTCCATCTGTTCCAGGGCGTGGCCCATGCGCGAGAGCTGCCGGGCCGTCCGCACCGCGGCAGCCATCTCGGCGGCGGCGGGCTCGACGATCATCCGGAGCTGGAAGAGCTGCCGGACGAATGCGGCGGGCGGCTCCCCCTCGAACATCCAGGCGAGCAGCTCCGGGTCGAGCAGGTTCCAGTTGCTGCGCTCCCGGACGCGCGTGCCGGCTTTCGGCTTGCTCTCGACCAGTCCCTTAGCCGACAGCATCCGCAAGGCTTCCCGGACCACGCTCCGTGACAGGCTGCGTTGCTCCGCCAGCTCGACTTCGGACGGAAGTACGCTGCCTACCGCCAGTTTTCCGGTGACGATCGATATACCGATTTCCCGGGCAACCAGGACATGCGAAGGCTGGCGACGCGAGCTAGACAACCAATCCCCCTCCTCGCCGCGATCACGGCCGCGACGTCGAGCCGCCGCAGTCGATGATGTTGCGAACGCTAACCTGACCATTGACACATAGCAACGACCGTCCTTGCCGGCCGCGTCGACCGGACCGCAGGCGGCGAACAAGCCCCGAACGGCATGGTTCCGCCGAAGTGCGGCAGGCGGTCAGGGCGCGCCGGTCGGCAAACCGACGCGCCCTCTTCCCGACTAGAACTTCAGGCGGAAGCCTGCGTCGAAGCGGGCGCCGTAATCGTAATAGCCGCGGATCTGGTTATCGAACCTTCCCACGGTGATGTATTTGGCGTCGAAGATGTTGGTTCCTTCGACGAACACCTGGGCGTTCTTCGTCACGTCATACGATATGCTGGCATCGAACTGGCCGTAGGTGCGCACGAACAGCGGTTCGCTGCCGTAGCCGTTCGCGATCGACGACAGGAACCGCTCGCGCCGGTTGTAGGCGATCCGCGCCGATATCCCGTATTTCTCGTAGAACAGCGTCGCATTCTGCGAGTTGCCCAGGCCGACGACGGCGAAGCGCTCCTCCGGCGTGAGCTTCGCGAAGGTGCGGTTCGTGCTCACGAACGTCGCGTTCAGCTGCGTGCCGAACCCGTTCAGGAAGCCCGGCAGCCAGTCGAACGTATGGACGACGTTCAGCTCCAGACCGCGGACGTCGGCCGACCCGGCATTGCGCGGCCGCGCGGCGGCGAAGGTCGCCTCTTTCGGCCCGGTAATCACGCTGCTCAACGGCAGGTTGGCCGAGTTGGCGAACGGCGTCGGTTCGCTCTCGATCGTGGTGACGATGAAGTCCTTGATGTGCTTGTAGAACACCGCCGCCGACAGGGTCGTGGTGCTGGTCGGATACCATTCGGCCGACAGGTCGAAGTTGGTCGACCGGTAGGGCTTCAGGTCGGCATTGCCGCCGCTCGACTCCAGGCTGGCGGGCCGCGTCACGTTGTAGGACGTCACCGGCCGCAGGTCGTTCAGCGCCGGACGGGTCAGCGTCTGCGAACCGGCCAGGCGGACGATGACCTTCGGCGCGACCGTGATCTTCAGGTTGAAGTCCGGCAGGAAGGCATCGTACGCGCTGTCGGCGTCGATCGGCGTGTAGGTCCCGTTGTTCGCGTAGACCGCATTGTAGATGGTCGGATCGTTCGGCACCGGCAGCAGGTCGACCAGCTCGCGCTGCTGCGAGTGGGAGACGAGTTCGGTGTGGACGTAGCGCGCACCGACGTTCAGCAGCCACGGCACGTTGCCGAGGTCACCCTCGAAATCGGCCTCGGCATAGCCGGCATAGACCTTCTCCCGCACGAAGTCGCCGGGCTGGGCGACAGCGTCGTAATTATGTCCTTCCGACTGCGCCTTGAAGTCGGCGGCGGACGTTCCCGGCGCGAGGCCGAGCGCGATGTCGCGCGCCGCCAGCGCCTGCGGACTCGCCAGGAAGGCGAGATAGGCGTTCGGATCGTAGGCGAGATATTCCTGCGGGACGTTGGCGTTCCCCAGCCCCTTCACCTTGAAGGTGTCGAGCAGTGACGGATCGGTCAGCGTCGGGTAACCGCAGTAGAAGCAGTTCACGTTGAGCGTGCTGGCGGTGAAGTTCGACCGGCGCCGCTGCGTGAAGCTGCCGCCGAACCGGACCGCGCTCAGCACGCCTCCGTCCGCCTTCCACTCCGTGTCGAGCTTCGCCTCGTACACGCGCTCCGCCGTCGTACTGCCTTGGCGTTGCGCCAGGTGCGTGCGCGCCAGGTTCGCGTTCGTGAGCGCACCCGGGGTGAACCCGAACACCGACGGGAAGTCGCCGCCCTCGGCGGGCGCCTGATAGCTGTAGGTCGTGGGAACGCCGGTGACGTCGAAGAAGCTCTTGCCGGCGCCGTCGTTCTTCGCCTTCGACGTGCTCGCATCGAACACGACGCGAAGCTGATCGGTCGGCTGCCATTCCGCGTTGAGGCCGGCCTCCCAGGTGGTCGTGTCGCGCAGGCCCGACGCGTTGATCATGTCGGCATTGCCCTTGGTCGTCAGCGACGTGACCGTCCGGTTGCCGTCGATCGCCGCCGCCGTATATTGCGAAGGTTCGAACCACGCGCCGAGCGAGTGGTTGTCCTGATCCGACTTGAACTTGTTGTACAGGCCGTCGACCGTGAACAGCAGTTCGTCGGTCGGGCGATACTGGCCGACCAGGGTCGCGCCGATCCGCTTGCGATGATCGACCGTGTTGTTCACCTGCAGGTTACGCGGCGTGTAGACGTTCGTGTAGAGCGGCGCGGCGGGCGGCCCGATCGTGGAGCCCGGCAGGTAGCCGTCCGACGTGATGCTGTTGATCGACGTCGTGCGCTTCTGGTACGACAATGATGCCAGCAACCCGATCTTGCCGTCGGCGAACGTGTCGGAGATCAGGCCGAACGCCTGCGGCGTCACCTTCTTGTTCGTGTCCTCGTAATTGCCCTTGGCGGTGAGCACCGCGCGGAAGCCCTTCAGGTCCAGCGGGCGCGCCGTGTGGAGGTTGATGGTGGCGCCGATGCCACCATCCTGCATGCGCGCCTGCGAGGTCTTGTAGACGTCGGCGCCGCTGATCAGCTCGGCCGCGAGCAGGTCGAACGAGAATTCGCGGCCGTAATTGTCGGACGCGAAGCTGCGGCCGTTGAACAGCACGGTGTTGAACTGCGGCCCCAGGCCGCGCACGGTTACGAACTGTCCCTCGCCATTGTTGCGGTCGATCGAGACGCCGGGAATGCGCTGCAGCGACTCCGCGATGTTCGCGTCGGGAAACTTGCCGAGGTCCTCCTGCGTGATCGAATCCATGACGACTTCGGACCGCTTCTTGAGGTCCGCCGCCGAGCGCAGGCTCTGGCGGATGCCGGTCACGACGACCTCGCCGGGCTCCGACGCCTCCTGATTCTGGGTGGACTGCAGATCCGAAGTGCCCGCCTGGCCCGCCGCTTGCGCGTGGGCCGCTCCGCCGACCAGCGGCGCGCAGAGCGCCAGCGCCGTGCCTGCGAGCAGCTCCGCCGAGCGTGCAATGCCCTTTACCCTACCCCTCATTCCATCTCTCCCTTAGTAAGGCCCACCTCGGCCCCGTAAGCGACGGTTTTCCGCCTTCTATTGTCTTACTAAATTATTGGTGTGACAAATCAATCCGGTTTGGTAACAACAGGATCAGTAGGTCTATTTTCTATGTAAGTTATTGAATAGACTAGTTGTTTGTTTGGATATTTTGCATCTGTGGAGGGGTGCATAGGTATGATGAAAGAGTCGGACGGCGGCGTTGGCGATGATGTGCTGGCGAATGTCGTCATCGTCGGCGGGGGATCGGCCGGCTGGCTGGCGGCGGCGCGGATCGCCGCCCGCAACCGATCGCCGGAGAGTCGCGACGTGACCGTGACCCTGGTCGAATCGGCGGTCACTCCGCCGATCGGGGTCGGCGAGGGTACATGGCCGACCATGCGCAACACCCTGCGCAAGATCGGCATTTCCGAGACCGACTTCATCAGGCGCGCGGACGCCGCGTTCAAGCAGGGCGCGAAGTTCGTGGCGTGGACCGACGGCTCGGCGGCAGACGCCTATTACCATCCGCTCAATCCGCCGGTCGGCGCCGGCGAACTGAATCTCTCGCCGCACTGGCGGCACTGCGACGGCGCGGGTCCCGAGAGCTTCGCCGAACGCGTGGATTTCCAGGCGGCGCTCTGCGAGGCCGGCCTGGCGCCTAAGCTGATCACCAGCCCGGAATATGGCGGGGTCGCCAATTATGCCTATCACCTGGACGCGGGCAAGTTCGCCGAATTGCTGCGCGAGCATGCCATCGGGAACCTCGGCGTGCGGCATGTCGTGGACGACGTCGTCGGCGTCACCCGCCGCGACAATGGCGACATTCGCACGCTTCGCCTGGCGAGCGGTGCGCAACTGCCGGGCGATCTGTTCGTCGACTGCTCCGGTTTCCAGGGCATTCTGATCGGCGGCGTGTTCGGCTCGCCGCTCCGCAGCCGGCAGGACGTGCTGTTCGCCGACCGGGCGCTGGCGATGCAGGTGCCTTACCCCGATCCGGATCAGCCGATCACCTGCCACACCGTCTCGACGGCGCAGGATGCGGGCTGGATCTGGGATATCGGCCTGTGGTCGCGCCGCGGCGTCGGCTACGTCTACTCCAGCGCGCATACGACCGACGAGGAGGCGGAGCATACCCTGCGCCGCTACGTCGGTGCGGCGGCGGACGGGATCGGCGCGCGCCGCCTGACGATCAACGCGGGCCAGCGGCAGGTCTTCTGGCAGAATAACTGCGTCGCCGTGGGCCTGTCGGCCGGCTTCCTGGAGCCGCTCGAGGCGTCGGCGCTGATGCTGATCGAGGTGGCCCTGGACTCGATCGCCGACCGCCTGCCCCGCACGCGCGGTGCGATGGACGTCCTCGCCCGCCAGTTCAACGCGGCGTTCGATCATCATTGGGAGCGGATCGTCGAGTTCCTCAAGCTGCACTACG
>CAXTUG010000088.1:2951-5179 GCA_964247375.1 uncultured Sphingomonadaceae bacterium | reverse complement strand
GCCATTGTGCGGCGCGAGTCCATTCCCGACACGCTTTGGGAGAGGCTGCGGCTCTGGCAGGATCATCCCCCGTCGCCGAACGACTTTCCGTTCGCGCGGGAGGTCTTCTCCTGGCCCAGCTACCAGTACATCCTCCACGGCATGGGACATCCGAGCAATTACGAGCGCCTGCCGACGGCGGCGGCCGAGCGGCCCGCCGCGCGGCGCCTGCTCGATCGGGCCGCGCGGTCGCGAGGCGAGGCGCTTCGCCAGCTTCCGGCGCACCGGTCGATCCTCGCCGCCATCCGGCAACAGGGGCTGCAGGCGCTATGAGCGGCCATGTTCCGCAGGATGCCCGGCGCCACGCGTCCGTCCGCCTGCGCGCCGGCCTCGACGCGACGACGCTGCGCTACGCGCGGCTGGGCCTGTCGGAGATCACGACCGCCTGTGCGGATTATGTGATCTGCCTGGCCAAGGAGGCGGCGACCGGCCGCTTCAACCTCATCGCCCTGCTGAGTCTGGAGCGACCAAACAACCTGTTCTGGCTCGGCGGCCGATGGCAGGCGACCTACGTGCCGGCGGCTGCGCTCACGGCACCGTTCCTCCTGGACGATCGCAGCGACCACGGACTGGCGATCGACGAGCGCAGCACCCTGCTGGGGACGGACGGCGCGCCGCTCTTCACCGTCGACGGAAGGCCGACCGAGTTGGTCGCGGCGGCCAGATCGCGCCTCGCCGCCCTGCAGGCCGACGTCGCGCAGGGCCAGGCCATGGTCGATCGCTTCGCCGCATTGCAGCTCATCCGGCCGCTGCGCGTGCGGCTGACCGGCGCAGACGAACCGCACGAGATTGACGGCCTCTACTCCCTGGGCTCGCACGCGCTCGCCTCGCTGCCCGACCATGCCGTGCTCGATCTCTACCGGTCGGGCTACCTCGCCGCGGCCAGTCTCATCGCCGCCTCGCTGCAGCAGTTCGAACGGTTGCGACAGCTCGATGCGGCGTCCGCCGGGACCGTCTGCGACGGCCTGGAGGCCGAGGTGGTCGAGGCATAGCGGCGGCCGGCACCAACAAAAAGGACTCGCTCTGAGAGCGAGTCCAGAAGGAGGTGGGAGCGTCGCAACGCGGCGACGCTAGACCTCATTATATAGTCTTACTTATTCGCGCAAGCCGCAGATCGCTTCATTACCGCGCGCCTGCCGCTGAGATCGGTGATTTGACCGAGCCGAAGCTGACCAGCGCCACCTCGCCCAGCCCGCCGCCGCTGCCGTCGGTGTTCCAGACGGCGATCGCGATGTCGTTCTTGCCATGCGGATCGATCACGCCGGTCGGGATCGGAAAGACGTGCTGCGGCCCGACGTCGGCGACGTAGAGCCCCATCTGCCAGCCGTTCACGAACAGGATCGCGCGATAATGGCGGCCGGGCGGATCCTTTATCGCGATGCCCAGCGACGTATCCTGGTCGCGCGGCAGATCGAGCGCGGCCTGGGTCCGGTACCATGTGACGCCCGCGCGATCGTCGCGCGCCGGCAGCGTCGTCGGCGTCCATTCCCTGCCGGCCGGCGCTTCCCTGTGCCAGCCCTCGCGCTCGCCGTACAGTCCGCCCTCATTATAGGGTCCGCGAACCGGATCGGTCGCGCCCTCGCCGCCGCGGCGACCCTGGATATACCAGGTCAGCGCCGTGGGCGACGCCCCCAGCGGCGTTGCCATGACGATGCCCCTGGCGTTGCGGTTCGTGCTCTTGAGATCGTAATCCTCATCATGCCCCATATTGACGGTCAGCACCGACAGGACGTTGTCGCCGCCGGCCAGATATTCGGGCGGAAAGCCGAACGAGGCATCCTCGTCGCCCTTCATCGATCCCAGGAAACGGCCGTTCAGCCAGGCCGAATAGGCACCCGCCGGTCCGCCGCTCTTCACCCGCAGGGCGATGCCGGTCGGCGCCTGCGCGCCGCCGGAGAAGTGCGCACGATACCAGGTGTTGCCGACATGGAAGCCGTAATCGTCGGCCAGCAGGACCGGGTCCGAGAGCGGCTTGGTGATGCTGCCCGACGTCCGCAGATCGGCCTTGCGCCAGCCGGAATCGTCGAACCGGGGATCGACTTCCGACGCCTCGTCGCGGCGCTGCCAGTGCGTCAGCTGGGGCAGAGTGACCGGCGCCGCGACGGGGAGCGTCACGGCGAGGCCGCCGTCCGGCGCGGGGGGGGCGGGGACCGGGGGGGCGTTCCCGGTGAGGGGTGGGGGAGGTGGTG
>CAXTUG010000088.1:1841-2941 GCA_964247375.1 uncultured Sphingomonadaceae bacterium | reverse complement strand
ATGGGTCCACGAGCGGTTCGACGGCCAGTCAGGGCGGCCAGAACCGCGGCGCCGTTCCAGGTCAGGGAAGCGGCAGGTGGTGCCAGCACGCGAACGCGGCCGTCGGCGCCGACATCGCCCGTGAGCGCCAGCACCCCGTCCTTCAATGCGGCGCTGCGCAGGAGGTGGGAGCCGATGACGAGCACCGGGCCCGCCGCCGTGTCCTGGCGCCAGATGCGTTCGGTGGTCGCCCGGTCGGCGATCAGGACGAGCAGCGGCGGCTTGGCTCCGCCGGAGACCAGTACCTCCGCCAGGCCCGAATGCCGGTAGTTCAGCCGGAGCGCGCCGGGCGCGCGGACGACCTCCACCGCGCCGCTGATCACCGATGCCTTCCGCCCTGCCTCGGCCCGGAAGACCGCCTCGCCGTCCGTCGCCGCGTCGCCGTACAGCACGATCACGTCGCGGCCGCCGATGCTGCCGGACGTCATCAGCTCCGACGTCGCGTAGACGAGCCGTTGGCGGCCGAAGCCGTAGTCCGCCACGAGCAGCTTGCTCTGGCGGCCGTTCAGAACGATCGCGCTGCCGGGCTTCTGCGGCACAGTGAGCGTGCGGCCGTTCAGGCGGAGCGTGGCGTGAACGGCGGCCGGCGCCTCCGACGTCGTGTCGCCGTGCCGGATCAGGTGGAACTGCGTTCCCGTATCGGGATTGACCCGTGCCACGTCGACGACGCCCGGATCGTCCAGCCGCGCCGGCTGCCCCGCTTCCGTCTTCAGCAGCGGCGGCGTCGTGGTGACGAAGTAGCCGATTCGCTTGTTCTCGAAGAATTTCGGCTCGAGCTGTCGCGCCTCCGTGATGGCCGCGCCGTAATCGTAGGACGTGTAGTTCTGGGGGATCGCCTGCCAGCCCCACGACGTGCCGCCATAGACCATGTAGAAGTTTTGCGCGGTCGCGCCGGCGGCGACGTTCTCCTTGTAGAACACGTTCGCGAACCGGTCGTTGATCAGCTGCGCGCACTTGCCGTACCCCGGACCGCCCCACGGGTCGAACGCGCCGCCCTGATACTCCGCCGTGAACAGCGGCTGGCCCTTGGGCACAAACCGGCGAATCACCTCCGCCGCGAG
>CAXTUG010000088.1:0-1831 GCA_964247375.1 uncultured Sphingomonadaceae bacterium | reverse complement strand
GGGGTGCCAGCGGGTCGGGTTGGAGCAGTCGAAATGCTGCGGGTAATAATCCCAGCCGCTGACGTCGACGGCGCCCTTCCCGGTCACGAACGTCCCGTTGTGATTGCCGATCAGCGGCACGCGGATCCCGTCCGCGCGCGCCTTGTCCTTCAGGTGCTGCATGTAGTCGCGGCCCGCGTCGGAGCCGTCGTACAGCTCGTTCTCGATCTGGTAGGCGATGACCGTGCCGCCCCCGTCCACCAGCTGGTGCCGGGCGATGATGCGGTCCATCTGCGACAGCCACTCGTCGGCGTAGCGCAGATACTCCGCGTCGTTGGTGCGGTTGCGAAAGGTCTTCGTCGTCAGCCAGAGCGGGAAGCCCCCGCTGTCGAGCTCCGCATTGATGTAGGGTCCGGGCCGCGCAATGACGTAGATGCCGGCATCCCGCGCCGCGTCGAGGACCCGATCCATGTCGCGGATGCCGGAGAAGTCGTATCGGCCGGCCGCGGGCGAGTGATAGCCCCACGAGAAGTAGATCGACGTCGTGTTGAATCCCGCCGCCTTCATCTTCTGAAATATGTCCGACCACAATGCCGGGCTCGGCAGCCGGTTGGGGTGGAATTCGCCGGACCAGAGATATGTCCGCTTGCCGCCGATGATGAAGCTGTAGCCGTCGAACGTCACCGTCTGCCCGCGCGCCGTCTCTTGAGGCTCTACCTGCGCGGGTGCAGCGAACTGCACGCTAGCGGCGAGAAGCGCCGCGGCCATGCCGGAGCAGATTTTCATCGACCGATGGCGTTCCATGGAGCCTCTCGCTTTTTCCCGCGGCTCCTTTTGTCTGATTTTTTAGTCGTCAACAAGATGGTTGCCGGTTCGCGCGGCTACGCGTGATCCTCGCCCGGGGCATAGAGGCGGATCGGCGCCGCCCAATGCAGATGCGTCAGGCGAATTCCAGGATGACGGCGTCGACCGCTAGGCTGTCGCCCGGCGTCGCGTCGACCTTGGCCACCGTGCCCGCCTTCTCGGCGCGCAGGATGTTCTCCATCTTCATGGCTTCGACGACCGCCAGCGGTTGCCCCGCCTCGACCTGGTCGCCTTCCTTGACGTGGAGCGCGGTCAGCAGTCCCGGCATCGGGCAGAGCAGGAAGCGCGAGAGGTCCGGCGGCACCTTCTTGATCATGTGCCTCGCCAGGGCGGCGACGTAGGGCGGGAGCAGGCGCAGCTCGTGGCTGCGGCCGCGCGTCGTCATGCGCCAGCCGGCACGCGTTCGCGCCAGGTGCAGCGACAGGCTCTCGCCGTCGATGATCGCCTCGATCAGCCGCCGGCCCGGCACGTAGGGCGCATCCACGACCAGGGTCCTGCCGTCGACCGTGACCGTCTCGTCGTCCACCTGCACGCGGTGCTCGACATCGTCCATCGACACGACCCAGTCGCGGTTGGTCGGCACGCGGCCGTTCAGGCGGCCGTCGATCCCGCCCGCACGCTCGCCCTCGGCGTAGGCGACGATGCCGGCGACCGCCGCCAGCTTGGCGGTGAGCGCCTCCGGCACCGGCGCGCCGTGGAAGCCGTCCGGATACTCCTCTGCGATGAAACCGGTGGTGAGCCGTCCCTCGCGGAAGCGCGGATGCTGCATCAGCGCCGAGAGGAAATCGAGATTGTGGCCGATGCCCTCGATCTCGAACCGGTCGAGCGCGGCGATCTGCGCATCAATCGCCGCCTCGCGCGTGTCGCCGTAGGTGATGAGCTTGGCGATCATCGGATCGTAGAACATCGAGATCTCGGATCCCTCGACCACGCCGTCGTCGACACGGACCACACTTAAGCCCCTCCCGCTTGCGGGAGGGGCTTAAGT
>CAXTUG010000087.1:0-10727 GCA_964247375.1 uncultured Sphingomonadaceae bacterium | reverse complement strand
TTCGGCCCTGGGCCCCCGCCCTGCTGGCGCTCGCGCTGCCCGGGTGCGGCGGGGCCGGCCGGCCCGGCGAGACGCTGTAGCCCTCCTTCAGCAGGCGGTTGAATGCGGCGCGGACGGACTCGCCGATACTCGCCTGCAATTCCTTGGGCAGGTCGCCGAAACCGGCATTGGGGCCGATCGCCTGAATGTCGCGCAGCATGGCGTTGGGCACGCCCTTGGACGCGATCCTCAGCGCGGCGACGGCGTCGATCAGGGAGGAGACGATGATCTCCTGCATCAGGTCAGTGGCGGATTTGGTCATGATGTCCGGCAAGGGCTGCGTTCGCGCTCTCCTTAGGCGTGCGGTGCGGCGCGGCCAATGGCAAAGTCGTGAGCGGCGGCGGGTCAGTTGATGCGCTTGATCGTGATGATCTTGACCGGCTGGCGGATTGTCTGGCCGACCGTCAGGTAATCGTAGCCGCCGGGAAAGGTCGGCTTCGCCAATATGCGCTGCAGCACCGCCTTGCCGGTCAGCACGCGCCCGAACGCCGCATAACCGGCATAGGAGCCGCGCGCGTCGAGATCGGGCGCAGGCCCCAGCGTGACGAAGAAGTCGGCCATGGCGGAACCGACCTCGTTGCGCGCCATCGACAGCGTGCCGTCGAGATGGCGCAGGCCCGTCCTGCTGGTCGGCTCGTGCTTGATGGGCAGGAACGTCCTGGCGATATTGTGGTCCAGTCCTCCCTGGACCAGTCCGCGGCCGGGCACGCTCTTGCTGCGCGCCGCGCGGTAGAAGGTCGTGCCGTCGAACCGGCGCGTGTCGACATAGTGGAGGAAGTTGGCGGTGGTTATCGGTGCCTTCCTCGCCTCCAGCACGGCGGTGACCGTTCCCTCGCTGGTGACGATCGCAACCTTGGGCAGCGCTGGCGGCGGAGCAGCGGCGGCAGCTGCACCCGCCAGAGACAAGGGCGCAAGAACGAGCCGCAGCATAGGGATCATCGGCAGAAACCTAGTCGTTCGCGGCAGAGACGGGCCGCTGCTCGACCAGCGTGACGGCAGCCGCCACCGCATCCGCAATGCCGAGGTCGCTCGTGTCGAGCAGCGCCGCATCGGCGGCCCGGCGCAGCGGCGCGGCGGCTCGGGCACTGTCGCGCTCGTCGCGCACCCGGATGTCGTGCAGCACCGCCTCATAGTGCAGGCCCAGGCCGATGCCGGCCAGCTCGTCGAAGCGGCGGCGCGCACGGACCTCGGCGGTCGCGGTGACGAACAGCTTGGCGTCGGCATGTGGTGCGATCACCGTGCCGATGTCGCGGCCGTCCAGCACGGCGCCGCCGACCTGGTTGGCGAAACGCTTCTGCCGGTCGAGCAGGGCGGCGCGGACCTCCGGATGGGTGGAGACGAGCGAGGCGGCCCTGCCGGCGGCTTCCGACTTGAGGCCGGGATCGTCGAGCGCGCTGCTCAGTTGGTGCGCGGCCCGCAGCGCGTCTTCGGGCGACGCGGGATCGCCGCCCGCTTCCAGCACCGCCATGCCGACCGCCCGATAGAGCAGCCCGGTATCGAGGTGGGGCAGCCCATAGTGGCGTGCCAGCGCCTTGGCGATCGTGCCCTTGCCGGACGCCGCCGGACCGTCGACGGCGATGATCATGTACGTCTCCGCAGGAGCAGGGCTCGGGCTAGGCCGAACAGCGCGATCGCCGCCCAGACGATCTCGAGCGCCATCGATGCGAGATTGAAATGGGTCATGAGAGAGGAAATCAAGAGGGCCGCACCGATCAGATTGAGGACGTTGAACAGGATGAGGTTCATGGAACGCGTCACGTTCGAGTAGGCGAAGGCGATGACCATGATCGCGCTGCCGAGCAGGCCGAGCAAGTTGGCGAGGTCCCACACCATCTCAGGCGACGTCCGCGCCCAGGCTGCGCATCAGATCGGCGAATGCCGGGAAGCTGGTGGCGACCGGCGCCATGTCGTCGACCGGCACCGGCGCGCGCGTCCGCAGCGCCGCGACGGCGAAGCTCATCGCAATCCGGTGGTCCAGTTTCGCCGCGATCGTCGCACCGCCGGGCAGCGCCTCGCCGCCCGTGCCTTCGATAATCAGCCCGTCGGCCGTCTCCTCTACCTGCGCACCGATCGCGCGCAGCCCCTCGGCCATCGTCGCGAGACGGTCGCTCTCCTTGACGCGCAGTTCTTCCAGCCCGCGCGTCACGGTGCGGCCGCCGGCGAACGCCGCCGCGACGAAGAGGATCGGGAACTCGTCGATCATGGTCGGCGCGATCTCCGGCGGCACTTCGATGCCGGTCAGCGCGGAGCCGCGCACGCGCAGGTCGGCGACCGGCTCGCCGCCGACCTCGCGCTGGTCCAAGTAGGCGACGTCGCCGCCCATCCGCCGCAGCACCTCGAACAGCCCGGCGCGGGTCGGGTTGAGGCCGACATTCTCGATCACGACGTCCGATCCGGGGACGATCAGCGCGGCGACGACCGGAAAGGCGGCCGACGAGGGATCGCCTGGCACGACGATGTGCTGCGGCCGCAGCTCCGCCTCGCCGCGGAGCGAGATGATGCGGGCGCCGTCCTCATTCTCCTCGACCGTCAAGTCGGCGCCGAAGCCCTGGAGCATGCGCTCGCTATGGTCGCGGGTCGGCACGGGTTCGATCACGCGGGTGATGCCGGGCGTGTTGAGCCCGGCCAGCAGCACCGCCGACTTCACCTGCGCCGACGCGACCGGCAGGCGATACTCGATCGGCACCGCCGGACAGAGCCCGCGCAGCATCAGCGGCAGCCGCCCGCCGGGACTGGCGGTGATGTCCGCACCCATCCGGCCGAGCGGTTCGATCACCCGGTTCATCGGCCGCCTGGACAGCGACGCATCGCCGGTGAAGGTGGCGCTGATCGGATGGCTCGCGACCAACCCCATCAGCAGCCGGGTCGACGTACCCGAATTGCCCATGTCGAGCGCCTGTTCCGGCTGGAGCAGGCCGCCGACGCCGCCGCCGGGGAGCGTCCAGCGTCCCTCAGGCCCGCGCGCGATCTCCGCGCCCATCGCCCGCATCGCCGCGGCGGTGGCGAGCACGTCCTCGCCCTCCAGCAGCCCGTCGACCCTGCTCTCGCCCACCGTCAGCGCCGACAGCATGAGCGCGCGATGCGAGATCGACTTGTCGCCGGGCACCTGCACGCGCCCGGCGAGCGGCCCGGAGCAGTTGAAGGTAGCAGGCGAGGGGGCCATATCATGCATCGGCGGCGGTCCTTGCCAGCGGCCCTGGCGCGTGGCAAGGCGCGCCGCGTACGGCAGACCCGGCCTGTGACCGGCTGGTCCGCCTCCTCTCTCACTCAGACTTTCGGAGCATATACCCGTGGTGAAACCGGAATGGGGCACCAAGCGCACCTGCCCCAAGTGCGGCACGCGCTTCTACGATCTCGGCCAGGAAGAGCCGATCACCTGTGTCGAGTGCGGCACGCACTTCGAAATCGATCCGGTGCTGAAGTCCAAGCAGCCGCTGCCGTTCGACGCGCCCAAGCCGGTCGCCCAGAAGGAGAGCGAGGACGCCGACCTTGCCGAGGATCTGGACGTGGATGAGGACGAGGAGCCCAGCGCCGACGACGACGTCGATCTGGGCGGCGACGACGATATTGGCGTCGATACCGGCGACCAGGAAGACGAGCATTAAGTTGCGAACGGCGGGCGCGTTGCCCGCTTGCAAGGGTGCCGCGCCTGCTCTAAGGCGCGGCCCACTACCCGCCCGCCCCCCGACCGGCGGCGGCGGGATCGGCGGGTAGGCGGTCGCAGCGGGCGGGGCCCCCGGGGGGGGGGGGGCCCCGGGGCCCGGGGCGCCGCCCGGCCGCCCCCCCCCCCCCCACTCGCCGCCGGCACCCAGTCCGGCGGCTTCGTCATCGGCGCTTAGGCGGTCGAAGGGCGCGGGGCCGTAGCTCAGCTGGGAGAGCGTCGCAATGGCATTGCGAAGGTCAGGGGTTCGATCCCCCTCGGCTCCACCATCCTCCAGCTTTTACTCCCATCGGCGGCAGCCGCTCGTCCCCGCTGTTCGCGAAATATGGATCGGGCGGCGCAAGCGGCGCGAACCCGGGCTCGCGGCGCTCCTGCGACGAAAGTCATTGCGCTGCCTGCCCAACAAAGGGTAATGCAAGTTAGTAATTAGCGGTGTCGCCACTTGGGGCGCGACAGGTCGTAAGTTTGACTTACTGGGCTGGGGAGGGTGTTATGCCCGTTGCTGATGCTGTTTTGGCACAACCGATCGACTGGCGAGATACCGCGCTCTGGCCGATGCTCGATGACCTGCAGGGCAATATTCTTAAGGGCCACGGGCGGGATCATACGCTCAACCATTTTCTGGTGTTCGACGCAGCCAGGCTCGACTTGGTCCGGGCGCAGCTGCAGATAGTCGGCACGCAGGTCACGAGTGCGCTGCGTCAGTTGAACGAGGTCGACGCGCTTCACGAACTCGGTCGTCCGGGCGGCACCAACATCTTCTTCTTCCTCACGGCGTCGGGCTACGCCAAGCTCGGCAGCACGCCGCCGGTCGGCGACGCGTTCGCGGCCGGCATGGACGCGCGACCGCTGGGTGATCCGCCGGCGGCGGCGTGGGAAGAGCATCTTCAGCCCGGGATCGACGCCTTGCTGATCGTCGCCGACGACAGCGTCACCAAGGTCGGCAACGCCGCGGCCCTGCTGACCAAGGGTTTCAAGGCGGCAGGTATCGAGATCGTCGGGATCGATGCCGGCCATGCCCTGCGCAGCGAACCCTCGGTGAACGATCCCAAGGGACGCGGCATCGAGCATTTCGGCTATGTCGACGGGCGCAGCCAGCCGCTCATGCTGGCCGACGACGTCGCCAAGGAGGTCGAGCAGAACGGCGGCATCGACAAGTGGGACCCCAGTTTCGGCCCCGGCGAAGCGGCGCTGGTCCGCGATCCCAACGGCGCTACGCCGGACAGTTACGGCAGCTTCTTCGTCTACCGGAAGCTCGAGCAGAACGTGAAGGAGTTCAAGGCGCGGGAGGATGAACTTGCCGACGCTCTCGGCCTCGTCGGCGAAGATGACGAGCGTGCCGGCGCGATGGTCGTCGGACGGTTTGAGGACGGCACGCCGCTGATCGCCAGCAAGGCCGCTGCCGATCCCAATCCGACGCCGAACAACTTCAATTATGAGGACGATCCGCAGGGCCTCAAATGTCCGATCCACGGCCATGTCCGCAAGGTCAACCCGCGCGAAGCATCCGCGGAGCAGCGTTCGCACCTAATGCCCCGCCGCGGCATTCCCTTCGGCGATCCGGACCGCGACCTTGAGGACGAGGCGAGCTTCCCCACCGGTGGAGTCGGCCTGCTGTTCATGGCCTATAATCAGAGTCTCGAACGGCAGTTCGAGGTGACGCAGCGTTTCTGGGCGAACAGCTTCGACTTCCCGAACCATACGGCGCACGGCGCGGACTCGATCATCGGTCAGGGTGCCCAACCCGATGCGACGTGGCATCCGAATTACGGCGCCGCGGGTGGCGAAGTAACCTTCGGTTTTCACGACTTCGTCACGATGAAGGGCGGCGGGTATTTCTTCGCGCCTTCGCGCAGTTACCTGAAAACGCTGCACTAAACCCCCCCACGTTTGCGGAAATTGGAAGAGGAGGGGCGGGCCGATCCGTCGTCCAGGAGCTGCGGTTCGTCCGCTTGCCGATTCGCCGCCAATTCGCCCCGGCAACCGACCCGCCTGATCCTGCTCAGCTGCAATGCGCGAGCGCTACGTCCGCCCCGATCTCCGTAAGCGGTTCGGGAACGACATCGCTCTTCATCCGCATCAGACTGGACAGCATGAGGGCGACCAGCGCCGTCTGACGGTTGGTGTTCGTCTTGATGAAGATCTGCTTGAGGTAGGATCGTGCGGTCTGTTCCTTGATCCGCATCTTTGCTGCCACGTCGACGATCGCGTCGCCCGCGGCAAGGTGGCAGACAAGCTTCGTCTCCACCGGCGAGAGCCCGAACAGCTGGCAGATTGGTCCCAAATTCTTGGCGAGGTTCAGCTGCGGATCGACCAGATAGATCGTGGCGGCAACGTCGCGCGCCTCGATGGCGCCGCTTCGTGCGGGTATGATCGTCGCCACCAGCGACTGTCCTTGCCGTCTGCGGAACGCCAGCAGCGGAGACTTGGCCGGGCCCTTGCGGGTCCCCGGCGACTCGCCTCCTGAGATGTAGCTCAGAGCCGCGCTGAGGTTCACGCCGTCGCGGAGATTGGTGGCGTGAAGCGCGCCGCCATGTTTGCTGAGACCGTCGCCTTCCGCCAGTATGTCGTCGGCCGCCTGATTTGCGAACAGGATCTGGCCCACCCGATCGACCAGCAGCACGCCGATATCGGTGCAGTCCAGTGCGGCCTGGAGCGCCTGATACCGACGCATGTGCAGGCGATTGAGCTGCCAGAAGCGGAAAAACCCGACCGCGAAAGGGCGCCGCTCGCGATAGACCCGCTCTGCATGTTCGTGAACGGAGTCATCCAGTTGATCGAACACGATCGCGATCCGCAATCGGCTGTGGCCCGGAACGCATGCGACGGGAATGATCATGACGCGCACGGCGCCTTCCGTGCTGAGCCATTTGATCTCGTCGTTGTTCAGCGCCGTGGCTGCTGCCGTGCAATCCTTGACGACGGCGTCATATACCTTCCCGCCGATTGCCGGGCTGCGATAGTGGACCGCGACGGGATAGGCTCCGCGGTCGTGCAGGGACAGGATCGCACCGCGGCCTCTCATGATCTGGACGATCTCTTCCATGACCATGCTTAGAATGACCTGGTCATCGGGCGACGCGCCATCGCGCAGCATGCTGCCATTGGCGCTCCTCTGCTCGAGTTCAGTCAATTCTCTCTCCTGCGCGCCCCTAACTTATGTTAGTAGCAATTCAAATTGGCCGACGATTAACCGAGATTAGCAAACTCCTCGCCGTGCAGAGATCAACTTGAGATTAAAGACTTAATGCAACGTTTTAGGGCAGGTGTAGTGCCCCTCTAAATTTCAAAATTTCGTTACGGCTATACACCTCCATATAGGTGTTTCTTGTATCCCTTTTAGGGTGGGTCAACAACATCATTTACGGGGCATTAACAATAATCCAAGTGACCTAAGCTCCTCCTGCGTCGGGATTAATCCGGCGTGGCGGCAGATTCTCGTGGGATCCACGCCGTCAGCCAACCCGTGAAGGATAGATATATGCAGGCGAGGTTTCTTGGAACGGCTTCAGCAGCCGCTTTGATCATGGCGGCGGCGGCGGTGCCCGCGCTCAGTGAGCCCACCACCAACAGTTCGACGATGTACGGTCCTGCCGCTCAGGGCGACGCGACCGAGAATTCGTTCAACACCAACACGAATGCATCAGACTATTCCGACCGTTCGACCACCGGTGGTGCAAGTGGCGCTCAGGTTACGGCAAACAACAACTCGTCGGCCGCCGACAATCGTAACATGTCGAGCACGACCAACTCGGATTATTCGAACAACTCGACGAACAGCAGCGATTACAGCGATCATTCTACGAGCAGCACGAGCGGTGGCAATTCAGGCGCGCAGGTTGCCGCCAATAACGGTTCGTCCGCATCCGACAGCCGCAACCAATCGACCACGAATAACTCCGACTCGAGCGATAATTCGACGAGCAGCACGAGCGGCGCCAATTCTGGTGCCCAGGTTGCGGCCAATAACGGCTCGTCCGCATCCGACAGCCGGAACCAGTCGAGCACGACCCATACCGACTCCAGCAACCATTCGCAGTACAGCAGCGTAGGCGGCGCTTCGGGCGCGCAGGTGGCGGCTGCGAACAATTCGACAGCGTCGGATAATCGCAATCAGTCGACGAACAACTACGACAGCTCGGATCGGTCGATGCACACCGACAACAGCTCGGCCAGCGGTGCCCAGGTCGCAGCCAACAACGGCAGCAATGCCAGCGACAACCGCAACATGTCGACGACCGACAACTCCGATCGTTCGTCGACCTACAACGATTATGCGGATCGTTCGACGACCAACACCGACTACTCGAATCGCTCCAACACGGATAATTCGGATCATTCGAACACCGACAACTCCAACCGTTCGACCACCGACAATTCGAACCGTTCCGTGACGGACAATTCGGATCATAGCGGCGCTTCGGGCGCGCAGGTCGCCGCCAACAACGGCGGCTACGCTACCGACAGCCGCAATATGTCCACCACCGACAATTCGGATCACAGCGGTGCTTCCGGTGCGCAGGTGGCGGCCAACAATGGCGGCACGGCGAGCGACAATCGGAACATGTCCGATAACTCGAACCGCTCGACGACCGACAACTCGAACCGCAGCACGGCCTCGGGCGCGCAGGTCGCGGCCAACAACGGCAGTACGGCGAGCGACAACCGCAACCAGTCGACCACGAACAAGAGCCATGCCGAGAATAGCGGCACGGGATCGGTCGCCAACGGCGGCGGCGACGCGAGCTATGCCGACTCGTCCAACACGCAGTGGGGCAGCGCCACGGCGCATAGCGGCGCCGCTTCGACCAGCAACCAGTTCGGGACCAGCGCAGTGGTCTCGACCGCGACGCTGGCCAGCTACGTGACCGGCTCCAGCGTAAGCTACTCGGGACCGTCCGGATCGGCGTCGGGCGCACCGAACAACAGCCTGACGACGGGTGATGGAGCCTTCAACAACTTCGCCGGCATCCAGTCGCTCAACATGAACACGGGCGTTGCCGCATCGCAGAACTCTGCGGTCAACGTCACCGTCTCCGCGGGTGCGATCAACCTCGGCCGCTAGTCGGACGAGGCTACGGGGCCGGCTTGCCGGCCCCGACACCTGAACATGCATGCGGAGTGCGCCATCATGAGAATGCTCCTCTGGCCGCTGGCAGTCCTGCTGAGCAGTGCTGCCATCGCCGCTTCACCCCCGACGCCGGCTCCCGTCGATCGGCCTCCCGCGGACACCCCGTTCGGATCCTCGGCGAAGGTAGCGGGTCCGGCATTGGCGGAAATCACGGGTCGTGCCGATACTGCGGTTTCGATCCGCGCCAACAATAGCTCGACGGTGTCGAACAATTCGGTTACTGGATCGTCCGTGACGGGCACGATCAGCTTCGACACAAGCTCTTTTGCCAATCTCTCGGGATTGTCGCTGCTGAGCGCCAATACCGGCAACAACGTCTCGATCAATTCTTCCCTGAACCTGAATGTCGCGATCCAACGCTGACGGGTTCCGCACCGGCCGGTTCGCGGCCGCGCTCGCCATTGCCGGCACGTGCCTGCTGACGACGGGATGTGCGGATGTGCCCGGAACCGAAGGGCAGGGTAGGCTCGACATGGGCGGGCCGCTCGAATTCGCGCTGCCCGTGACCAGCCTCATCGGACGCCGCTTCGAAACGGTGGTCCGGCAGCAATATGATTTCAGCTGCGGATCGGCCGCACTGGCGACCTTGCTGCGCTTCCACTACGACGATCCCCAGTCCGAACAGAGCGTGTTCGTCGGCATGTTCCGCGACGGCGATCAGGCGCAGATCCGACGGCTCGGTTTCTCCCTGCTCGACATGAAGCGCTACCTCGCCGCGCGCGGGATCGCCGCCGACGGTTATCGCGTCACGGTCGAGCAGATCGCCAAGGCTCGTATTCCCGGCATCGCGCTGATCGACTTCAACGGCTACAAGCATTTCGTCGTCGTCAAAGGTGTAGAGGGCGGCACGCTGCTGCTGGGCGATCCGTCGCTCGGGCTCCGCCGTGAGGACGTCGCCACCTTCGCCAAACAGTGGAACGGCGTCTTCTTCGTCGTGAACGGGCGTAATGCCGTGGCCATGCGCCACTTCAATCAGGCTTCCGATGTGGCGCGCGCCCCGCGCGCAGCCCTGTTCTGGCCTGCCGAGCCGCTCAGTCGCGCCGGTCTGGAACTCACCCGTCCGCTCGTCCTCCCCTCACCGCTGCCACGGGAGTTCTGATCATGATTGCCGCTCCGTTCCTGCTCGCCGCCTTCCTGCTGCCGGTCCAGCCGGAGCAGATCGTCGTCACCACGTCCCGGGTGGTGCCGCTGCCGGGCCCGAAAGTCGCGGATGCGCTGCTGGCGCGCATGCGCGGCGGGCTGAGGCTTCCCAACGGCCTCGACCTGGCGCTCGGCATCGACATCCAGACGCGCATCGACGGCGCGCTCGCGCTGCACACCGTTTATGCCAGCGAGGGTACGAATCCGGGCGTGCGCGTGTTCACCGACGGAGAGAAGCCGGTCAGCGTCGCGCCGGCCAATGCCACGATCAAGTCCGAAGCCGTCCCCGGCATTCCGCTGCTGATCGTCGACCGTTCGCCGACCGGCACGACCGTCCAGCCCACCAGCGCTACCAGCGCCGCGACGGTGAACCTCGTGCACGGCGATCCGTCGACATGGCTCAGCGGCGAGGGGCAGGTCGAGATACCGGTGGTCGCCAATGCCGGTCCGGTCACGGCCGCGCCGGGGGCGGTCAGCCTTACCACCAACCCGGCCGGCGCCGTCGTGACGCTCAATACGCCAACCGTGGAGGTAAGGCAGCTGATCGGGCAGGCGACCGGCGTGGTGGTCCTGAACACCGGCAACGATCGCGTGATCGACACGATCAGCTCGGTCAACGTCGACCTGCGCGGGTTCTCGGCGCCGCTGCTCGCCAGCACGTTCGTCGCTCAGCGCGCGGCGATCGATGCGTTGATTTCACGATGAGGAATGTGGGGGGATGAGGGGGATGAGAGTATTGCATGCGGCCCTGTGCGG
>CAXTUG010000086.1:0-10752 GCA_964247375.1 uncultured Sphingomonadaceae bacterium | reverse complement strand
CGAACATCGGGAAGTCGACGATCCAGCAGAACTGGAACACGCCCTGCTCGATCAGGCCGAGCTCCTCGCCGATGCGGGTGCGGGCGAGACCGGCGAGCTTGGCCGCCTGTCCTTCCTTGCCGGCGGCGAAGAACACGCCGTCGTTCGGACCGAGGCCGAGCTCCTCGATCAGCCTGGCCGTGCCCTCCGGCCCATGATTCTTGGCGATCGGACCGCCCGGCTCGCCATCCTTGATGTTGATATAGCCGAGGCCGGCATAGCCCTGCGCGCGCGCCCACTCGTTCATGTCGTCGAAGAATTTGCGGCTGCCGGCGCCAGCCCCCGGCGCCGGGACGGCGCGGATCACGCTGCCGCCCTCGACCAGGCGCGCGAACAGGCCGAAGCCCGAGCCGGCGAAGTGGCTCGTCACGTCCCTGATCTCGATCGGGTTGCGCAGGTCGGGCTTGTCCGAGCCGTATTTCAGCATGGCCTCGCGATAGGGGATGCGCGGGAACGGGCACGGGCTGACGGTGCGGCCGTTGGCGAACTCCTCGAACACGCCGTGCAGCACCGGCTCGATCGCGGCGAACACATCGTCCTGCGTGACGAAGCTCATCTCGAAGTCGAGCTGGTAGAACTCGCCCGGCGAACGATCTGCGCGCGCATCCTCGTCGCGGAAGCAGGGCGCGATCTGGAAATAGCGGTCGAAGCCGGCGACCATCAGCAGCTGCTTGAACATCTGCGGCGCCTGCGGGAGCGCGTAGAATTTGCCGGGGTGGATGCGGCTCGGCACCAGGAAGTCGCGCGCGCCCTCGGGCGACGAGGCGGTGAGGATCGGCGTCTGGAATTCGGTGAAGCCCTGGCCGATCATGCGGCGGCGGATCGATGCGATCACGTTGGAGCGCAGCACGATGTTCCGGTGCAGCCGCTCGCGCCGCAGATCGAGGAAGCGGTAGCGCAGCCGGATGTCCTCGGGATAATCGGCCTCCCCCGCCACCGGCAACGGCAGCTCCTGCGCCGCCGATTGAACGGTGACGCTCCTGGCGAACACCTCGATCGCGCCGGTCGCGAGATTGGTGTTCGCGGTACCCTCCGCCCGCGCCTTCACCACGCCGTCGATCGTGACCACCGACTCGACCCGCAGATGCTCCAGCACGGGCAGGGCTTCGCTATCGCTGTCGGCGACGATCTGCGTGATACCGTAATGGTCGCGGAGGTCGACGAACAGCACGCCGCCATGATCGCGCTTGCGATGCACCCAGCCCGAGAGGCGGACGGTCTCGCCGACGTCGGCTGCCGACAGTCCGGCGCAGGTGTGGGTACGATAAGCGTGCATGGCAATTCTCTTGTTACGTCGTTCCGGCGGAGGCCGGAATCCAGCGCCCATGTCCAGGACTGGACCCCGGCCTTCGCCGGGGTAACGGTGAAAGGCGGAGTGGCGGATGCGCTTTCCCCGCACGACCCTCTTTGTCAACCCGCCGCGGGCCCGCTATGGCGTGTGCAGACATGCATATTCATCCCCTGATTACCGACACCGCCACGCTCACCGATCTCTGCACCCGGCTCGCCAAGAGCCCCTATGTCGCAGTCGATACCGAGTTCATGCGCGAGAACACCTACTGGCCCGAGCTGTGCCTGGTGCAGATCGCCAATCAGAACGAGGCCGCCGCGGTCGATCCGCTCGCGCCGGACATCGACCTGACCCCCCTGCTCGACCTGATGGTCAATAACGAAGACGTGCTGAAGATCGTCCACGCCGGCGGGCAGGATATCGAGATCGTCCACAACCTCACCGGCAAATGCCCGCATCCGCTGTTCGACACCCAGATCGCGGCGATGGCGATGGGGCTGGGCGAGCAGGTCGGCTATTCGAACCTGGTCGAGAGCATGACCGGCGTGAAGCTGGACAAGGGCGCGCGCTTCACCGACTGGAGCCGCCGGCCGCTCGACAAGCGCCAAATCGACTATGCGATCGGCGACGTGACGCACCTGATCCGCATCTTCCCGCGCATGCTCGACAAGCTGCGCAACACCGGCCGCGGCGAGTGGCTGGACGACGAGATGGAGCGGATCGCCGATCCGGCCAATTACATCAACGATCCCGATCTCGCCTGGCAGCGCATCAAGGTGCCGAGCCGCAAGCCGGAGGTGCTGGGTCGGCTCAAGGCGCTGGCGGCGTTCCGCGAGCGCGAGGCAAGGCGCAAGAACCTGCCGCGCGGCCGGCTGGTCAAGGACGAGACGCTGGCCGACATCGCCGTCCACCCGCCGCGATCGCAGGCCGATCTCGCCAAGGTGCGCGGGCTGGCCGCGAGCTGGGCGGGCAACGACATCGGCGCGCGGCTGATGGGGGCGCTGGAGGGCGCGACGCCGCTGCCCGATGCCGAAATGCCGGCCCGGGACGACCGCCGACCGGGACTGGGCAAGGATGGGGCGCTGGTGGCGGACCTGCTGAAGCTGCTGCTGAAGATCCGTTCGCGCGAGGCGGACGTGGCGCCGCGCCTGATCGCGCGCGGCGACTAGAGCGACGCGCGGGCGGCCGGCCAGCGCGACCGGCTGCAGATGCTGCAGGGCTGGCGCTACGACGTGTTCGGCAAGGACGCGCTCGCGCTGATCGAAGGAAGGATGGCCTTCAGCGTGCGCGGCGGCAAGATGGTGATGAGCGAATTGGGATGAGGCATGCGCTGGCCTGCCTTCTGCTGGCAAGCAGTATGGCGGCAGGCGCAGCCACCCCCGATAGTCGCCAGCCGCGCACGATCGCGCTGTTCAGCGAATTGCAGGAGGCGCCGGCTTTCTCCGCCGAGGAGATGGCGATACGGCAGAAGGACGTGGCCGCCAACGATGAGGGCGCTGCGGCCGACCTGGCGCTCAACACCTGGAAGACCTGCGTGCTGGAGGCGCTGGATCGTTGGGCACCGCTTAAGCAAGGACCGGGCACGCTGATCGACGGTGCCTATGGTCGCTGCGCCGATATCGAGCACAGCTATCGCAGCCACCTGATGAAGCTCAGCCAGGACGGGCGGCAACTCGTCGACACGTCGATGGCGCGCAGCATGACGCGGCTGCTGGAAGAAGCCTGGCGGCTGCGCCTGACCGCCGTTGTGCTGGATCGGGATCTTGCACGCGTTACCCCGTCAATCACGCCGCAATAAACATCCCGCTGGCGGGGGCTGTTGCCGGCGCCGAATACTATAGCTTTTTTATGCATGGTGCGTCGCACCCGTGACATACAGCATCCCTGCGAAGATGCAGGAGCCGGGCAGAGAGGATATGGCGAACAGCGGCCAGGGCGCCGCGGTTCACGGTGCATGGGGCCGGCACCCGCTGCGATTGCGGCTGAGCGTGCGTGCGGCGCTGCTCACCAGCGCGATCATAGGTGCCACCACGCTGGCGGCATTCCTGGCCCGGCCCGCGCGCGGCGAAGTCTCGGGCGCCCTGATCTTCGTGGTCGGCATTACCCTGGCCGGCGCCACGCTCGGCCTCGGCGCATCGCTGATCTCGGCGGCGGCCGGCTTCCTGCTCTATAATTTCTACTTCGCCGAGCCGGTGCTGACGTTCCGGTTCGACTCGGTCAGCGACTTTGCCCCGCTCGTGATCTTCAATCTGAGCGCCATCATCTCGGGCGTCATGGCCGGGCGCGTACGGGACGAGGCGCGCGTTGCCGCTATCGCCAACACGTCGCTCAGCGCATTGCTGCAGATCAGCCAGTCGCTGCAATCGGCGCTCCACTTCGACGACATCGAGCATGCGCTTGCCAGCCCGGCTGCGCATGACGCCGGCGTGCGGCTGATCGAGCGGCCCGATCAGCCGTCGTCCGATCTCGGTGATGAGGAGCCGTCGGCGCGGGTGAGCGTCGTCGCGCTGCCGCATTCGGGCATGAAGCTCTACCGCATCGAGTGCGGCGAGCGCGCGATCGAGTTGGTGGTCGCACAGGCGAAGTCCGCCGACGAGACGGAAACGGCGCTCGCATCGGCGCTCGCCAACCTGACGGCTCTGGCGATGGAGCGGGCGGCGCTGTCGCGCAGGATCGCCGAGACCGACGCCGCCGTTCGCACCGAGAATTTGAAGTCGGCGCTGCTGTCGTCCGTCAGCCACGACCTGCGGACGCCGCTGGCGACGATCAGCGCTTCCGCCTCCAGCCTGATCGACTACCGGCATCAGCTGAGCGCCGAAGTTACGGGCGAGCTGCTGCGGCGGATTGTGGAGGAGAGCGAGCGCCTGAACCGCTTCACGGCCAACCTGCTGCAGATGACTAGGCTGGAGGCAGGACAGCCGCTGTCATCGGCCGAAATCGTGTCGGTGTCGGACATGCTGAGCACTGCGATACGCCATTTGCGTCCACGCCTGGGGACGCGGCGGCTCGAGCGGAGCGAGAACGGAGACTGCCTCGTGCGCACCGATGCGTCGCTCTTCGATCTGGCGCTCCAGAATGTGCTGGAGAATGCGATCCTCTACAGTCCCGACGGTAGCCGCATCGTCGTGCATACGACCTGCGGCGGCGCGACGTGCATGATCGAGGTCGCGGACGAGGGACGCGGCATCCCCGAACCGGAGCTCAAACGCGTGTTCGAACGGTTCTACCGCGTGAATGCCGCCGAGCAGATGCCGCGCGGCAGCGGCCTGGGCCTGGCGATCGCCCGCGGCTTCGTCCAGGCATGCGGAGGTACGATCGAGGCGCTGGTCCCCGGCATCGGCGCGCGTGGGACGCGCATCCGCATCCATCTGCCGATCATACCGGAGCCGGCCCGCTGATGGCGCACATATTGCTGGTGGATGACGAGGTCGCCCTGACGGCCGTGCTGCAGCCGGTGCTGAGCGCCGCGGGGCATCAGGTCACGGTCGTGCATTCCGCACGGCAGGCGCTGCACGACGCGGACCTGCTGCAGCCCGACCTGATTCTGCTCGACCTGGGCCTGCCGGATGCGGACGGCAAGACCGTCATCGGCACGCTGCGGCTGAAGCATGATACGCCCGTGATCGTGATCTCGGCGCGGCACCAGGATGCCGAGAAGATCGCTGCGCTGGACGAAGGAGCCGACGATTATGTCGACAAGCCGTTCGAGATCGGCGTGCTGATGGCGCGCATCCGCGTGGCGCTCCGGCGCGCACGGGGCAGCGAAACGACATCCTTCTATCAATCCGGATCGCTCTCGATCGACTTCCGGACGCGGGACGTGCGGGTCGGCAGCCACCCGGTACGGCTCTCGCCCAAGGAATATGACCTGCTGCTGACCCTCGCCCGCAGTGCCGGCCGCGTCGTGACGCACAAGCGCCTGCTGGCGGCGGGCTGGGGCGGCAGCGCGGCGGATACGCAGTATCTGCGCGTCTACGTCGGATTGCTGCGGCAGAAGATCGAGGAAGATCCGAGCGATCCGAAGATCCTGTTGACCGAAGCCGGCGTCGGTTACCGCCTGGCGGGTGCCGACGGCTGAGCTTTTGATAGATTTTATATGCATGGCGCGGACGGGATCGGCCGCCTAGCTGGATGACCGGCGGGCGGCCGGTCGCATCTCTCCTTGGCGACACAAGCGCGGCCATCCGCCAGGCGGCGGCGGGCAGATCAGGTACATGCCCGCCGCCGCGCAGACGGAGCGTGGGGCACATCGATGAACAGACCGGCCGCATCGTTGCAGCATGCCGCGACGATGCTCGACCTTGGGGAACAGGCGCCGCGCTTCGGTGCGCCGGCACTCGACGGCAATCCCGATTATGCGTTCGACAGCGCTGCCGGACGTCCGATCCTGATGCTGTTCATGGGCAGCGGTCGCGCACCGGGGAGCGCGGCGGCGCTGGACCTCATCATCCGGCACAACGACCTGTTCGACGACGTGAACGCCTGCTTCTTCGGCGTGACGGTGGATCCGACCGATGCAGGCGAAGGCAGGATCGCCCAGCGCCTGCCGGCATCCGTTGGTTCCTCGACTATGACGGCGCCGTCAGCCGCGCCTATGGCGCCATCCGGGACGATGGGGCACGGCGGGTCTATGCCGGCCATTGGCTGCTGCTCGACACGACGATGCGCTGCGTCGCGCGGGCGCCGATCGTCGAAGGCGAGCGGATGATCGCCAGCCTTCGCACCCTCATGGCAGCCACGCCCGAGCAGATGCGTGCGCCGGTCCTTACCGTGCCGCGCGTGTTCGAACCGGAGCTGTGCCGCCGGCTGATCGACCTGTACGATCAGCATGGCGGATCGGAGTCCGGCTTCATGCGGCAGGAGAACGGACTGACGGTCGGCAAGATCGACCCCAACTTCAAACGCCGGTCCGACTGCAATATCGACGACGACGCGCTGCGGGATCGGCTGCGGCGGCGATTGATGCCGCAGATCGAGCATGCCTTTCAATTCAGGCCGACCCGCATCGAGCGCTGGATCGTCGCCTGCTACGACAGCGCGAGCGGCGGCTTCTTCCGGCCGCACCGGGACAACACGACCGCGGGAACGGCCCACCGCGCCTTCGCCTGCACCATCAACCTCAATGCCGAGGCGTTTACGGGCGGCGAGCTGCGCTTCCCGGAGTTCTGCCGGACCACCTACCGGGCGCCGACCGGCGGAGCGGTGATCTTCTCCTGCTCGCTGCTGCACGAAGCGACGCCGGTCACGAACGGCAGGCGCTACGCCTTCCTGCCCTTCTTCTACGACGAGGAGCGTGCGCAGCTACGCGAGCGGAACCGCCGATATCTGGCAACGGGGGAGTAGAACGCAGCGACTGAAGGGCAGGCCCATTTCCCCCGTTCGTGTCGAGCGAAGTCGAGACACCGCTTCGAGCGCAGCCGAGAAGCCTCGACTTCGCTCGGGGGCGATCGGATCAAGTATTAGCTCCGTCTCCGAATCAATCAGCTGCGCACCGCCACAAGCTGCAGCGCCTCGGCGAGCAGCTTGTGGCGGCGCTCCACCGCCTCGCCGTAGAGCGCGCGATCCTCGCCGCGCAGCGTCAGCAGCAGCGTGCCGTCCCGCACGGACACGCTGCTCGCCTCCAGCGGTTCGGGCACGCCGCCGGACAGGCGCTGGCCGAGCCGCATGGCAAGGCCCCACTGCATCGCCTTGGCGGCGAGATCGTAGCCGATCAGCCGGTTGACGATCGGGCACACGCCGTCGCCGCCGAAGTGGGTGAAGAGCGCCTGCCCCAGCATGGCGCGACCGGGCGCATCGATCGCCACCCAGTTCCCGTGCAGCGCGACGTCGAGCCCACGCTCGGCCCGGAATTCGGGATGCGCGCGCCAGCCGACGTCCGCCAGCAGACAGGCGGCATGGCGCAGCCGCGCGAGCTGTGGCGTCTCGTGCGTGAAGAGCGGCGCGATCCAGCGGTCGAGCAGGTCGCCATGCTCCGGGAAGCGGCCCTGCCGCATGCCCTCGTCGCGCGTCGCCTCGATCAGCGGGTCGAGCCGCCTGACCGGTTCGGGCAGGCTGGAATGCAGCAGCCCTTCGCGCAGTCCGTACGCCGACACGATCAGGCTCGACGGCTTGAGCAAGCGCGTCAGCGCCGCGAGCAGCATCGCGGCCTCGCCCAGCGAGGCGATGCGGGTCGAGGAGATGCCGGTCATCGCCTTGATCCGCTTGGGATCGAGCTGTCCGAGCGCGCGCACCAGCCGCTGCGCCTCCTGCGGCGCGATGACGTACTGCTGCACGATCGGCAGCGGATAGTCGGTCAGCACCTGATGCAGCCGCGCGAGCGCCCGCCACGATCCGCCCACCATATAGAGCGGCTTGTCGTTGCGGATCGCCTTCCATCCGACCTTGGCCAGCGCCTTGCCGAGCGCCCTGTCGAGCGCCCGGCTCGACCCCAGCTTCATCTGCGCTATCCGGAGAACGCCGAACGGGATCGACACCCCGGCGCCGACATCGCCTCCGCCCACGCCGACCAGTTCCAGGCTGCCGCCGCCGAGATCGCCCACGATCCCGTCCGCGTCCGGAATGGCGGCGAGCACGCCATGACCTGCCAGCGTCGCCTCCGCCGCGCCGGGCAGCAGCTCGACCGGCAGGCCGATCGCCGCCAACTGGTCCAGGAAATCGGGCCCGTTGCGCGCATCGCGCACGGCGGCGGTCGCGACCGTGCGGAGCTTGGCGACGCCCATGTCCACGGCGAGGCGACGGAAGCGCGCGAGCGCGGCGAGCGTGCGCGTCACCGCCTCCCCATCGAGCAGGCCGGTCTTGCCCAGGCCCTTGCCAAGCCCGGCCATGATCTTCTCGTTGAAGAGGATGGAGGGTATCCGCCCCTCCCCTTCGTAGATGACGAGCCGGATCGAGTTGGAGCCGATGTCGATGATACCGATCGGCTCGGACAAGGATCGCGCCTCTCCAATGGTGACCGATGTCGGGCGCATGCGGGAGGCATGTTTAGCCGGGATCGCGGTGCGCGCCAATGGCGCCGGCGGATGCGGGGCGGGTACGATATTCACGGTTCGTGCCGAGCCCGTCAAAGCGCCGTTCTTCATCTCTGCCTGCCACCGATCAAGAACGACTCCCTGCGGCTGGCCACAGGCCGACCGCTCGGGACGAGCGCAAGAAGCAACCAGTCTGCGGAAAAATCAATCGCGACGCGGGCGAGCCGTGCGGCCGCCGGGCCGAGAGGCAGCGTGCGGAGGACGACGGCCACCCGGACGCGGGCCGCGGCCCTCCCCCCTCGGCGGCGGACCGTCGGCCTGCTCGATCCGCAGGTCGGCATCATCCTCGCTCGCCGTTCGCTTCAGCGCCGACTGGAACTTGCCTGCGAGGCCCCGCGGGATCTCGAACCGGGTCTCGGTCGCATCGATGCGGATTGCGCCGACGTCCTGCTTGGTGACGTGTCCGCGCCGGCACAGCAGCGGCAGCAGCCAGCGCGGATCCGCATTGTTGCGGCGGCCGACGTTGATTCGGAACCAGACCGTGTCCTCGAAGCCGGGGCGCGGCCCCTCGGATCGCGGCGCGCGCTGCGGCATGCCTTCCAGCAGCTCTTCGGCGGCCGGCAGCCGGGCCCGGTGCGCGCGCACCAGCATGGCGGCGATCTCCAGCGGATCGCGTTCGGCCAGCAGGTCGGCACCCAGCACCTTGTCCTCGTCATCGAGCTCGATGGGCTCGCTCAACGTCTGCAGCAGCCGCGCGCGATCGGCGGCGGCGATCACCGCCGGTGTCGGCAGGTCGATCCACTCGGCCTCGACGCTGGCATCGCGCAGCAACGCTTCTACCCGGCGGCGGCGGGTGAACGGCACGATCAGCGCGGCAACGCCCTTCTTGCCCGCCCGTCCGGTCCGGCCCGAGCGATGCTTCAGCGCCTCGACGTCGCGGGGCAGCTCGACGTGCACGACCAGGCCCAGCGACGGCAGGTCGAGGCCCCGCGCCGCCACGTCGGTCGCCACGCACACGCGGGCGCGGCGGTCGCGCAACGCCTGCAGTGCATGGTTGCGCTCGCTCTGGCTGGGCGCGCCGGAGAGCGCGACCGCCGCGAACCCGCGCTCGACCAGGCTGGCATGCAGGTGCCGCACCGCATCGCGCGTGGCGCAGAACAGGATGGCCGTGTCGGGATCGTGCAGCCGCAGCAGGTTGACCGTCGCATTCTCGATGTCGGACGGCGCAACCGCCAGCGCCTGGTAGGCGATATCGCCATGGCCGCGCTCGGCCCCCAATGTAGAGATGGAGAGCGCGTCACGCTGGTAGCGCCGCGCCAGCGCCACGATCGGCTTCGGCATCGTCGCCGAGAACAGCAATGTGCGGCGCTCGGCCGGCGCGGCATCGAGGATCTCCTCGAGCTCGTCGCGGAAACCCATGTCGAGCATCTCGTCCGCTTCGTCGAGCACGACCGCGGCGAGTGCCGACAGATCGAGCGCGCCGCGTTCGAGATGGTCGCGCAGCCGGCCCGGCGTGCCGACCACGATATGCGTGCCATGCGACAGCTGCCGCCGCTCGCGCGAGGGATCCATTCCGCCGACGCAAGTCGCGACGCGTGCGCCCGCCTTGCCGTAGAGCCACTCGAGCTCGCGCGCGACCTGCAGCGCCAGCTCGCGCGTCGGTGCGATCACCAGCGCGCGCGGCAGCCCCGGCGGCGCGAGGCGATCGCCGTCAAACAGTTGCGACGCGAGCGCCATGCCGAAGGCCACAGTCTTGCCCGATCCGGTCTGAGCGGAAACGATGAGGTCGCGGCCGTCCGCTGCCTGTTCGAGTATGGCAGCCTGTACGGCCGTCGGCGTGGCGTAGCCGCGCTCGGCGAGAGCGTCGGCCAGCGATGCCGGCAAATTTTGGAAAAGCATAGGCGCTACATGGTCATTTGCTGCGCTGCCGCAAGGGAAAAGACGCGTTAACTACAAACCGATCGTGTCGAGCAAAGTCGGGATGAACGGAATAGCCCGGACGTTAGCCCCGCCTGAAGGTCAGCCGCGGGACCGATCCCGACCCCTTCAGCGCCTGGCCGCGCCCGGACAGCGAGGGATTGGTCATGAAGTAGCGGTGCAGGTTGAACGGCCGCTTGCCCGGCGTGATGCGCTCATATCTGCCGTCGGGCAGCAGGCGCCAGCTCTGCTCGTCGTCGATCAGGTTGGCGACCATCACCTGATCCAGGATCTGCGCGTGCACGGTCGGGTTCTCGATCGGCATGAGATATTCGACGCGGCGGTCGAAGTTGCGCGGCATCCAGTCGGCGGACGAGATCAGTACCTTGGCATTGGGATTGGGCAGCTCGTCGCCGTTGCCGAAGGCCATGATCCGACTATGCTCCAGGAAGCGGCCGATCACTGATTTCACCCGGATATGCTCGCTCAGGCCTGCGACGCCCGGCCGCAGGCAGCAGATGCCGCGCACCACCAGAT
>CAXTUG010000085.1:8169-10804 GCA_964247375.1 uncultured Sphingomonadaceae bacterium | reverse complement strand
GGCGCGGCGCGGGCGGGCGCGCCCCGGCCCCGCCAAACCCGCGCCTCTATTTTCCGCCGGGGGCGGCCGACCGCCAGGAAGGCGGTGCGCCAGTCGACCGCCGCAGCGATCGCACCGCCGAACAGCACCCCGAAGCCTGCGCCGATCGGGATGCCGAGCGAGTAGATCGACAGCGCACGGGCCCGCTGCTCCGGCGGGAACACGTCCGACACGACGGCATAGGACGGCGCGACACCGCCGGCCTCGCCGACGCCGACGCCCAGCCGACACAGGAACAGCTGGCCGAAGCCGCCGGCGACGCCGCACAAGGCGGTGAAGCCGCTCCACACCGCGAGCGATGCGGCGATCACCCAGGTGCGGCGGGTGCGATCGGCCAGCCACGCCAGCGGCACCGCGAGCGTGGAATAGAGGATCGCGAACGCCAGCCCGCCGAGCAGGCCGAGCTGCGTGTCGGTCAGCGCCAGCTCGGCCTTGATCGGCCCGGCAAGGATGCTCATCACCTGCCGGTCGAGGAAGTTGAACGTGTAGACAATCAGCAGCATCGCCAGCGTGAGATTGCGTGATGTCGGCCGGCCGAGGGGCATCAGTTCCTGGTTTTCCGTCACGTTCCCAAACTCAGCCGGCACCGCCCAAACTCCGTTCGTGTCGAGTAGGATTCTCGACAAGCTCGACAGCTACTCGAAGCGAACGGAGGTAGATACAACGGGGCGGGGTCAGAACTTGGCGGTGAACGTCGCCAGGATCTGACGCGGATTGCCGTAGAAGGCGGTCGCCACGCCTTCCCTGCCCAGCGTCGGCACATACGCACCGGTCGCCGTGGGGATCGGGTTACCGGCGATATCCGCGCGGATATATTGGTAGCCGGCCGTCTTGTAATGCTTGTTGGTCAGGTTCTTGCCGTGAACCCCGAACGAGTAGCGGCCGCCGGCGAAGCTGTAGACCAGGTTGGCGTCCAGCAACGTATAGCCCTTCTGGTCGAGGAACGGGCTCGGCGTCTCGAACTGGTGCGTCAGGCTGCGGTAGGACACGGTGGTCGAGCCGGTGAGCATGCCGGCCGCGAGCGGCAGGCCGGCGCCGAGCGTGCCGCTGACCGTCCAGTGCGGCGTGTTCTGGAACGTGCGGGAGTCCGATACGTCGGTGCCGGTCGGCCCGATGAAGCGCTTATACTTCGGGTCGATATAGCCGAGCGTGGTGTTGAAGTAGGCGTTGGAGCCGGCGCCCGCGAAGCCGCGCGCCAGGATGGCGTTGGCCTCGACCTCGCCACCCCAGATGTGCGCCTTGGCGGCGTTGGTGGTGATGCCGATGAAGGTCGGCACGCCGTTCACGACCGCGCCGACCGAGCCCGGAATCTGCACGTCGGTATAGTCGGCGTAGAAGCCGTCCACCGCGTAGGTCAGGCGGCGGTCGAACGCCGCACCCTTCCAGCCGAGTTCGTAGCTCTTAACCGTCTCCGGCCTGAACCGCAGATAATTGTAGATCTCCTGGTAGGAGCGCACGCCGTTGCGGTCGGTGTCGGGCGCCGACGCACCGGAGCCGCGCGGGTCGAAGCCGCCGCCCTTGAAGCCCTGCGAGTAGGACGCATAGACCATCTGATCGGGCGTGAGCTGGAAGTTCAGCAGGGCACGTGGCGTGAACTTCTTGAAAGTGGCGCTGCCGTCGAAGTTGGTGGCGGGTGCGCCGAACGGCGTCGGGGTGCCGCCGAACTCGGAGGTCACGCCGCCAAGGTAATTCGCCTTGAAGATATGGCTGTTGCGCTGGTCCCACGTGTAGCGGCCGCCCAGCGTCAGGCTGAGCCGGTCGGTGAAGTTGTAGCTGAAGTCGCCGAAGATCGAGTTGGTGTTGGTGCGCACGTTGCCGGACGTATAGGCGTCGAGACCGGCCAGCGTGGTCGACAGCAGCACGTCGAAGCCGGTCGAGGCTTCGGCGGCGAGATGGTAGAAGCCGACGATGCCGTTCAGCTTGTCGCTCTTGTAGGCGAGCTGGAATTCCTGGCTAGTCTGGTTGTTGCGGTAGACCGCCGGCACGTCCACGTCGACCGCCGGCAGGGCGTCGAAGTCGATCGGGGTGTAGGACGTGTCCTTGCGATAGGCGCTGATGCTGCGGAAGGTCAGCATGTCGGTCAGCTCGGCGCTGACCGACATGGAGATGCCGCCGCCCTTCACATGCTCCCTAGGGCTGTTGAGCCCGGCCCGCGTATCGTAGACGTCGTCCAGCACCGGCGCGCCCGACAGCAGCCCCGGAATCAGGCGATGGCCGTTGCGGGCGTTGGACCTGTCGTCCGTATAATCGCCGGTGACGCGCACGAACAGGCGTGTGTCGGGCGACTGGAATTCCAGCGTGCCGCGGCCGGCCCATACATCCTTGTCGTAATTGTCGATGTGAAGGTAGGTGTTCTCGCCGAAGCCGTCGTGACGCAGCCGTGCCAGCGAGGCGCCGACCTTGAACAGGCCGCCGATCGGCGCGGATATGCTGACGATGCCGTCCGTCTCGTTGTACGATCCGTACGTGCCCTTCAGGTTCACCTCGAAATGGTCGGGCAGCCGCCTGGTCACATACTTGACCGCGCCGCCGATCGTGTTGCGGCCGTAGAGCGTGCCCTGCGGTCCGCGCAGCACCTCGATCCGCTCGCCGTCGT
>CAXTUG010000085.1:0-8159 GCA_964247375.1 uncultured Sphingomonadaceae bacterium | reverse complement strand
CCCCGCGGGGTGGTTGCGGCTCTCCCGCCCCCCCACCGCCGCCTGCGGGCGGTTGAGGTAGACGTCGTCGAGATAGATGCCGACGCCGGCCTCGAAGCCGGGCACCGGATCCTGCTGGCCGACGCCGCGAATGAAGGCCGCCAGGGTGGAGTTGGTGCCGCGCGCATCCTTCAGCGTGGTGTTGGGCGTGATGTTCTGGATATCGGTCAGGTCGACCGCGCCGATGCTCTCCAGCTTCTGTGCGGTGAAGGCGGTGACCGCGACCGGGACCTTCAGCAGCGTCTCCGCCCGGCGCCGCGCGGTGACGACGACCTCCTGGCTGGTGCCGTCGCTCGCGGCACCCGACGGGTCGGGCGTCGTCGTCGCCTCGTCATTGGCGACTGCGACGGCTGCTGCCCCGGGAGAGCCGCTGGCCTGGGCGTGAACCGGCGAGACCGCCAGGCCGACGCCGGCACAGCCGATCATGAGAGCACGGATCGAGATTCCAGAAAAACGCATATCCCCTCCTTCGAGCGCTTCAGCCGGACGCTTGCGCTTCGTGTCGCACGCGTCATAATGAAACCTGAACCGGGTTTCAAATTAGAAAATGCATCGGGAGCGGGCGGCGAGAATGGCGAAGCGGCAGGAGAGCGCGGCAGCACCGGGGGGTGCGGGCGACAAGGTGCCGAAGACGGCGCGCGGCCGCCGGACGCTGCGCCAGCTGCTGGACGCGGCGGCGGACGAGTTCGGCGAGAAAGGCTTCCACGAGGCTTCGATCAGCCGGATCACGCAGCGGGCCGGAGTCGCGATCGGCAGTTTCTACACCTATTTCGACAGCAAGGAGGAGGTCTTCACCGCGCTGGTGCGTGACCTGTCCGCGCAGGTGCGGGACTTCGTCGCGCCGCGCATCGCCGGTCAGAACAACCAGCTGGAGGCAGAACGCGCCGGGCAGCAGGCGTTCCTCGAGTTCGCGCGGATGCACAAGGAGATATACCGCATCATCGACGAGGCGGAGTTCGTCGATCCGGCGACTTATCGCGAGCATTATACGCGCACGGCCAGCCGCATCGCCGCCCGCCTGGATGCCGCGCTGGCCCGCGGCGAGATCAGCCCGGGCTCGTCCGAGATCCGCGCGTGGGCGCTGATGGGCATGAACGTGTTCCTGGGACTGCGCTTCGGCGTCTGGGGCGACGACCATACGCCGGAACAGGTGGCGGCGGTCGGCGGCGACCTGCTGGCGAACGGGATGGGGCCGCGGCACGCATGACCGCAGCGGTGCCGGGCTGGACGCTTCGCCACTGGCGATCGGCCGATGGCCTGACGCTGCGCGCGCGCGATTATGCCGCGGCTGAGGGCGAGGCCCGGTGGCCGGTCGTCTGCCTGCACGGCCTGACCCGGAACGCCCGCGACTTTGCGGAGGTGGCGCCCCGCATCGCCGCTCGCCGGCGGCGCGTGCTGACGGTCGACGTACGGGGCAGGGGGTTGTCGGATCGCGATCCTTCGGCCTCCTACTGGCTGCCGGTCTATGCCGACGACGTGCGGCGCATGGCCGAGGCGCTCGGCATCGCGCGGGCCATCTTCCTCCGCCCGTCGATGGGCGGACTGATCACGATGGAACTGGCGGCGGTCGCGCCCGGGCTGATCGGCGGCGCGATCATCAACGACGTTGGGCCGGCTCTGGCGCCGGCGGGGCTCGCGCGGATCGCCGGTTATGTCGGGCACGCCCCGAATTTCGCCGACTGGATCGGCGCGGCCGCCTATCTGCGGGCGCAGAATGCGGCGGCCCTGCCGCACTACGGCGCGGCGGACTGGGACGGCATGGCGCGCCGCATGTTCCGGGAAGAGGACGGGGCGGTGGTCGCCGATTATGATCCGGCCATCGCCGCCGCATTTGCCACCGCGCCCGCGCCCGCGGATGCCTGGGAGCGCTGGCGCAATCTGGCGACCGGCCGGCCGCTGCTGCTGCTGCGCGGCGGCCTGTCCGACCTGCTCGCCGCGGGCGATGCCACCCGCATGGTGGCGGAGCATGACGGTGCGCGGTTGCGCGAAGTGGCTGATGTCGGCCACGCACCGATGCTGGATGAGCCCGACGCCTGGAACGCGATCGCGTCCTTTCTGGATCAGGTGCCGTGAGCGCGATCAGGCGGGACGGGCCGGTGTCGCTAGGCCACGCTGCACTGCGGGACGTGCCAGGCCGCGCTCCAGCCAGGCCGGCACGTGGCGGAGCGCGTCATAGTCGACCAGCGCCCCCGCATCGTAGAAGCCGATCAGGTTGCGCACCCAGCCGAGCATGGCGATATCGGCGATCGTGTAATCGTCGCCCATGATCCAGCTGCGTCCGTCCAGCCTGGCGTCCAGCACCTTCAGCAGGCGCCCGGATTCCGCCGCGTAGCGCTGCAGCGGGCGCTTGTCCTCGATCTCGCGCCCGGCGAACTTGTGGAAGAAGCCGAGCTGCCCGAACATCGGTCCGATCGCACCCATCTGGAAGTGCAGCCACTGCAGCGTCTCGTAGCGGCGCGCCGGCGCCTCGGGCAGGAACTTGCCCGATTTCTCCGCGAGATACTGGAGGATCGCGCCGGACTCGAACAGCGCGAGCGGTGCGCCGCCGGGTCCGTTGGGATCGATGATCGCCGGGATCTTGCCGTTGGGATTGAGCGACAGGAATTCGGGCGTCCAGCTCTCGTTCTTGAGAATGTCGACCAGGTGCGGCTCGTAGGGCAGCCCCGTCTCCTCCAGCATGATCGATACCTTGACCCCGTTGGGCGTCGGCAGCGAGTAGAGCTGGATCCGGTCCGGGTACTCGGCCGGCCAGCGCTGCGTGACGGGGAAGGACGACAGATCGGCCATGCGAAGCTCCTGTGCGGGTTACGGCTCGCCAGATGCGGCGCGCGGCCGCAGATTCCAAGATGGTTCCTGTCCGATCGGCGCTCAGGTGCACCCGTCCCAGACGAGCTTCGCGCCGACCAGCAGCATCAGCCAGTAGACCAGGCCATAGAAGCGCTCGGCGTCGACCCGCCGCACCAGGCGGACACCCGCGACGGTGGACAGCAGCGCGAGCGGCGCCAGCGTCAGGCTGGCGGTGAGGTGGGCGTGGCTGAACTGACCGAGCGCGATGTAGGCGGGAACCTTGATCCAGTTGACCGCCGCGAAGAAGATCGCGGTCGTGCCGACCAGCTCGTCGCGCGGCAGCTTCTTCGGCAGCACGTAGATCTGGAACGGCGGCTGCCCGGCATGCGCGATCTGGCTGGTGACGCCGGACCCGATGCCCATCAGGAAGCCGAGCCAGCGCGGCGGGTGCGCCGGCGCGAGGATCCTGCCGCCACGCCGAAGCCACAGGCTGCGCAAGGCGAACAGGACGGAGATCAGCCCGAGCAGGAGCTGCATGCCCGCTTCGGGCAGCCGGGCAGCGAACGTGTAGGCGACGCCGATGCCGATAACGGCGCCCGGCAGCATCACCGCCAGCACGTTGCGGTTCCAGCTGCGGCGAAACGCCCACACGCCCACCACGTCCTGCAGGATGAGGATCGGCAGGAGGATGGCGGCTCCTTGCACCGGGCCGACCGCCAGCGCGAGCAGGGGCGTGCCGAGCGCGCCGATCCCGGCAAAACCGCCCTTGCTCAAGCCCAGCAGGATCACGGCAATGCCGCCGGCGAGCAGGAAGCCGGGGTCGAAGATCAGCGGTGCCACGCCCCGCCTATGGCGGATCGCGCTGCCGCTCGCCAGGCTGCCGGACCGTTCAGCTGACCGGCCTCTTCTCCAGCTTCCGCGCCAGGGTGCGGCGGTGCATGCCGAGCCGGCGCGCCGTCTCGGAGATGTTGAAGCCGGTCTCGGCCAGCATCTGGTTGATCCGCTCCCACTCCAGCGTCTTCAGCGATCCGCTGGCATGATCGGGCAGCGGGGTAGCGGCGTCGCCCGCCTGGTCGTCAAACGCCGCCTCGATGTCGTCGGTGTTGGCGGGTTTGGCGAGATAATGGCACGCGCCGAGCTTGATCGCCTGCACCGCGGTGGCGATGCTGACGTAGGACGTGAGCACGACGATGCGGATATCGGGATCGTGCCGGTGCAGCGTCTCGACACAGGCGAGGCCGGATTCGTTGCCGAGCTTCAGGTCGACCAGCGCGTGGCTCGGCGGCTGTTCCGCCAGCGCATCGCGCACGGCCTGGTGGTCGGGCGCCAGCCGCACGCGGTAGTCGCGACGCTCGAACGAACGCTGCAGACGGCGGGCAAGCGTCGCGTCGTCCTCGACGATCAGCAGGTCGCGCATCGTCATGGCGTCTCCCTTCCGTCGGGCACCAATCGCACGCGCAGCGTCACGTCCGCGCCGCCCTCCGGACGGTTGAACGCCTTCAGCTCTCCGCCGAGACGACGCGCGACATTGGCGACCAGGAACAGGCCGACGCCGTGACCGCCCGTGCTGGACGTCGTGGGTGCGCCGAGATCGGCGAGGATCTCATCGTCAAAGCCCCTTCCGCGATCACGGATGGTAACGGCCAGCATCGCACCGGCGCGCGTCGCCACCATCTCGATGCCCGCCTCCGCCGACGACTGGGCGGCATTCTGGAGCAGGTTCCAGATCGCCTGCCGCAGCGCCGGGCCTGACTCGACCAGCGCACCGTCGAGGTCGCGGGGAGCGTAGCCGAGCGGCACGGCCGGGTAGATCTGCTGCCAGGTGTCCGCCACCGACTGCAGGTACGCCTCGGCGGTCACCGGCTCCAGCCGGGCAGGGCCGAGCTGGCCGACCGGCTGCAGCACGTCGGTGATGATCGCCTTGCAGCGCCGCACCTCGGCCCGCATCTCCGCGACCTCGCCGATCAGCTCGGGATCGGCGGCGAGCTGCGGCATGTGGCTCCAGTCGGTAAGCGTCACGTCGAGCGAGGCGAGCGGGGTGCCGAGCTCGTGCGCGGCAGCCGAGGCGAACAGGCCCATGCGCACGATCTGGTCCTCCTCCGCCGCCCGGCTGCGCAGCGCCGCCAGGTAATCCTCCCGCGCGCGCAGGTTGCGGCTGATCCGTGCCATGAACAGGACCAGCAGGCTGGCGACCAGCGCGAAGCTGAGCCAGTTGCCGAGCGTGTAGAGATCGCCTGCGATCGGGACCAGTCGGGGCGGAAAGATCAGCGGCCGGTAGTGGATCGACAGGAAGCCGAAGCAGAGCATGCTCAGGCCGACCAGGATCGCGACCGCGGCAAGGTTGAGCAGGATCGCGCCGAGCACCACCTGCAGCAGGTAGAGCGAGATGAAGGGATTGCGCGCGCCCCCGGTCAGGTACAGCTGCACCGTCAGCGCGCCGAGGTCGAACAGCAGCGCGAGCAGGATCGAACGGTTGCTGATGCGGCGATGGCGGAGGGCCAGCAAGGTCGCCAGGTTGGCGAGCGCCAGCGCCGCCGTCACGCCGACCAGGCTCGACACGGGAATGACGACACCCAGGCCGAAGCTGACAATGAGGACGGTGAGGAGCTGACCCGCGACCGCGATCCAGCGCAGCTGCATGAGCTGCCGCATGTTGTCGGCGGCGAGCGCGTTGGGCGCACGGCGGTGCATCGGCCTGGCGCCGGGGCGTAGGAGAGCGAGGAGCGGGCGTTCCACCATGACGATTAGGGCATCGTGCGATCTATATGATCCGTTCGCCCCGAGCGCAGCCGAGGCATGTTCTCGGCTTCGCTCGAACATGTGTCTCGACTTCGCTCGACACGAACGGAGAAGGGGCAATTCAGATTTCAGGCGCGCTGCTATAACCCGGCGGGGTGCGCAACAGTTTCACCAGGCCGAAGCAGCTGAGCAGCGCGAGGCTGAACCAGGTCAGTGCGTAGACCAGGTGATTGTTGGGGAAGCTGACCACGGTCAGCCCGCCGCCCGGCAGGCCGCCCGGATTGGGTGCGGCGTCGGCATCCAGGAAGTAGGGCGCGGCCTTGAGACCGCGGCTGCGGGCGATCGCCGCCACGTCGCGCGAATACCAGCGACCGGCCGCTGGATCGTTGCTGCGCAGGAAGCCGCCGTGCGGCTCGCTCACGCGCAGCAGGCCGGTGATGCGGACCGTGCCCGCCACCTGTCCGGCGCGCCGCGACCCGACCAGCTTGCGGTCGGCCGGCACGAAGCCGCGATTGACGAGCAGCAGCCAGCCGGCCGGGGTGCGGAGCGGCGTCAGCACCCAGTAACCCTGCCCGAGCGCGGTCGCCGCCTGTACCAGCGTTTCGCGATCGTGGAGGTAGGTGCCGGCGATCGTCACGTGACGATAGACGTTGCCCTTGGCGTCGAAGCGCTGCCATCCGGCGGGTCCGGGCGGCGCCTGCGGCGGCGCATGGATGCGCGCGTCGACCGCGGCGATCAGGTCCAGCTTCCAGCGGCGGCGTTCGACCTGCCAGATGCCGAGCGCGGTGAAAAGCAGGATGGCGAGCAGCAGCAGCGTGGCCGGCAGGATCGGCCGCCTCGCCGGCGCCGGTCGCGCGCGGGTCACGGCGCCTGGCTGATGTCGGGCGCGGTCATCGGCATCATGTTGGTGTTGAGATGGTACATGATCCAGATCGATCCGGTGACGATGATCGCCACGATCACTACCGTGAAGGCGAACGCCATCAGCGTCCAGCCGCCCTCCGACCGCGTATCGAGGTGGAGGAAGAAGATGGCATGGACCAGCACCTGCACCAGCGCGAGCGCGAAGATGGTGAGCGCGGTTGCCTGAGCATCGTGCAGCACGCCCGCTATGACCAGCCAGAAGGGAATGGCGGTGAGCGCCGCCGCGAGGGCGAAGCCGATCAGGTAGCCGCGCCGCGTACCGTGCGGGGCATCGTCTTGGACGGCATGGGTGTCGTGCGACGCGCTCAACGGAGGACTCCGAACAGGTAGACGAAGGTGAACACGCCGATCCAGATGATGTCGAGGAAGTGCCAGAACATGCTGAGGCACATCAGCCGCCGGCGATTTTCCATGACCAACCCGCGCTGGTTCAGCTGGACCAGCATGACCAGGATCCAGACGATGCCGAACGTCACGTGCAGCCCGTGCGTGCCGACCAGCGTAAAGAAGGCGGACAGGAACGCGCTGCGGCCCGGCCCGGCGCCTTCCGCGATCAATCCGGCAAATTCCTTCAGTTCGATTCCGACGAAAAAGGCGCCGAGCAGGCCGGTCACCGCCAGCCAGACCTGGGTACGGCGGAGCCTGCCGTTCTGCATGTCGAGCATGGCGAAGCCGTGGGTCAGCGACGAGACCAGCAGCAGCGAGGTGTTGATCGCGACCAGCGGCAGTTCGAAGATCTGCTTCGGCGTCGGGCCGCCGGCATAGCCGGTGCTGAGCACGCCGAACGTCGCGAACAGGGCCGCGAAGATCAGCGCGTCGCTCATCAGGTAGATCCAGAAGCCGAGCAGGGTCGCGCCCATGCCGTGGGCATGCTCGTCCTCGTCCACCAGGAAGAAGGTGGTCCGGTCGTAGGCGGGGGAAATCTCGGCCATGTCAGGCGCCCGCCGCGAGCAGGGTGGTGCGGCCGGTTTCGGCCTGCGCCACCTCGTCTGCCGGAATGTGATAGTCCCGGTGATAGTTGAAGGTGTGGCCGATCGCCACGACCAGCAGCCCGGCGAGGCTGATCGCCGCCAGCCACCAGATGTACCAGATCATGCCGAAGCCGAACGCCATGGCGAGCGCCGACAGGATCATGCCCGCCGCCGTGTTGCGCGGCATGTGGATCGGCCGGTAGCCGGACGTCGGCCGCCGATAGTTGCGCGCCTTCATGTCGTACCAGGCGTCGATGTCGTGGATCACCGGCGTGAACGCGAAGTTATAGGGTGGCGGCGGCGAGGCGGTCGACCATTCGAGCGTGCGCCCGCCCCACGGATCGCCGGTCGTGTCGCGCAGCTTGTCGCGCCGGATCACCCCTATGACGATGCTCATCACGAAGCCGAAGATGCCGACCGCGAAGATCCGCGCGCCGACCGCCGCCAGCACGAAGAAGGGCTGGAGCGAGGTGTCGTCGAAGTGGTGGACGCGCCGCGTCGTGCCCATCAGGCCGACGAAGTAGATCGGCGTCCAGGCGATCCAGTAGCCGATCACCCAGCCCCAGAAGCCGACCTGCCCCCAGAACGGGTCTAGTTTGAAGCCGAACGCCTTGGGGAACCAGTAGACGATCCCGGCGAGCAGCCCGAACAGCACGCCGCCGATGATGACGTTGTGGAAGTGCGCCACCAGGAACAGCG
>CAXTUG010000084.1:412-10889 GCA_964247375.1 uncultured Sphingomonadaceae bacterium | reverse complement strand
GGATTGCGCTTCATGATCCCCACGCCGCTCACAACCCGGCTCCGGCCGCGACGGACAGCCCGCTCCCGCACGACGCAGCCAAGCTCTCCAACATGCGCAAGACGATCGCGCGCCGCCTGAGCGAGTCCAAGCAGGAGGTGCCGCACATCTATCTGACGATCGATATCAACCTCGACGCGCTGCTGAAACTCCGGGGCGAGCTCAACAAGGGCCTGGAGAACCGCGGCGTGAAGCTGTCGGTCAACGACATGCTGGTCAAGGCGCAGGCGGTGGCCCTGATGGAGGTGCCCGCGGTGAACGTCCAGTTCGCCGGCGACACGCTCATTCAGTTCAGGCGCGCCGACATCTCGGTTGCGGTGTCGATCCCCGGAGGTCTCATCACGCCGGTGGTCTCGGGAGCCGACACCAAATCGCTCTCGGCGATCGCGAGCGAGATCAAGGATCTCGCCGCCCGTGCCCGCGACGGCAAGCTCCAGCCGCATGAATATGCCGGCGGCACCGCCAGCCTCAGCAACATGGGCATGTACGGCATCAAGCAGTTCGAGGCGATCATCAACCCGCCCCAGGCCATGATCCTCGCGATCGGCGCGGGCGAGAAGCGGCCGTACGTGGTCAACGACACGCTCCAGATCGCGACCGTGATGAGCGCCACCGGCAGCTTCGACCACCGCGCGATCGACGGCGCCGACGGCGCCGCCTTCATGGCCGCCTTCAAGCGCCTGGTCGAGAACCCGCTGGGGATGCTTGCTTGAGCAGCGAGGACCCGGCGCCTCCGTCCGGTGAACCTGCCGTTCGCGTGGTCGCCATGCCGGCGGACACCAATCCTTACGGCGACATCTTCGGCGGCTGGCTGATGTCGATCATGGATTCGGCCGCCGGCACGGTGGCGGCGCGCTACTCGAAAGGACGCGCGGTCACGATCGCGGTGGACGGCATGACCTTCCACCGGCCGGTCAAGATCGGCGACGTGGTCTCCGTCTACGCCGACGTCGTTCATGTCGGCCGCACCTCGATGAAGCTCGACGTGTCCGCCTGGCGCCGGGTCCGCGCCGGCGAGGAGACCGACCGCGTCACCCATGCCACCTTCACCTTCGTCGCGATCGGCGAGGACGGACGGCCGCGGGTGATTGGCGGATGATCGTCCCTATATCACACGCGTCACCCCGGCGCAGGCCGGGGTCCAGCCTGGACCTTTGACTGGATACCGGCCTTCGCCGGTATGACGAAAACGCAGGAAGAGGCATCTGTGGCAGACACGTACGATCTCGCAATCATCGGCTCGGGTCCCGGCGGCTATGTCGCGGCGATCCGCGCGGCGCAGCTGGGCATGAAGGTCGCGATCGTCGAGCGCGAGCGGCTGGGCGGCATTTGTCTCAACTGGGGCTGCATTCCAACCAAGGCGCTGCTGCGCACGTCGGAAGTCTACCATTACATGACCCATGCCGCCGCCTACGGTCTGTCGGCGGAGAAGACCGGCTTCGATCTCGCCAAGATCGTCGACCGCAGCCGCAAGGTCGCCGGCCAGCTCAATGCCGGCGTCAAGGGGCTGATGAAGAAGAACAAGGTTACGGTGGTGGAGGGCGTCGCCACGCTCACCGCCAAGGACAAAGTCAGCGTGAAGAACGGCGACCAGATTACCGAGGTGCAGGCCAGGAACATCATCCTGGCGACCGGCGCCCGCGCGCGCGACCTGCCCTTCGCCAAGGCCGATGGCGACCGCATCTGGACCTATCGCCACGCCATGACCCCGTCGGAAATGCCGACCAACCTGCTGGTCATCGGGTCCGGCGCGATCGGCTGCGAGTTCGCCAGCTTCTACTCCGACATGGGCGCCAAGGTGACGATCATCGAGATGCTCGACCGCATCCTGCCGGTCGAGGATGCGGAGGTGTCGGCCTTCGTCCAGAAGCAGTTCGAGAAGCAGGGCATGAAGATACTGTCCAGGCACGGCGTCGAGAAGCTGGACGTGAAGCCCGGCCGCTCCGTCACCGCCACCATCAAGACGCCCGACGGCAAGACCGAGACGCAGGATTATAGCCACGTCATCGTCGCGGTCGGCATCGTACCCAATACCGAAAATCTTGGCCTCGAAGCGCTCGGCATCAAGACCGAGCGCGGTCATGTCGTGATCGATCCCACCTGCCGCACCAACGTGCCCGGCATCTACGCGATCGGCGACATCACCGGCGCGCCCTGGCTCGCGCACAAGGCCAGCCATGAAGGCATCATCGCGGTCGAGGCGATTGCCGGCAAGCATCCCCACGCGATGGACGTGCGCAACATTCCCGGCTGCACCTACTCGCGTCCGCAGGTGGCGTCGGTCGGCCTCACCGAGGCCAAGGCCAAGGAGCGCGGCTACGAGGTCAAGGTCGGCAAGTTCCCGTTCATCGGCAACGGCAAGGCGATCGCGCTCGGCGAGGCGGAGGGTTTCGTGAAGACGGTGTTCGATGCCAGGACCGGCGAACTGCTCGGCGCGCACATGACCGGACCTGAGGTCACCGAGCTGATCGAGGGCTACACCGTCGCCAAGCAGCTGGAGACGACCGAGGCGGATCTGATGGAGACCATCTTCCCCCATCCGACGCTCTCCGAAGCGATGCATGAGAGCGTGCTCGCAGCCTATGGGCGCGTGATCCACATCTGACCATCACCGCAACCACGATGGCGCATGATCGGGTAACGGCGGCGGACGAACGCTCGCGCTCGTCCATACTCTGGGCAATCTCGGCCTTGCTGCTGTTCGGCGCGACCCTGGCTATGCGCTTTCCCGGCATCGCCATGTACGACAGCGTCGCGCAATATGAGCAGGCGCTGGACGGCAGCTACACCGATTGGCATCCGCCGATCCTGGCACATAGCTGGGCCCTGCTGAACCGGCTGCAATCCGGCACTGCCCTCTTCTTCCTGATCCAGATGCTGCTGTGGTGGGGCGGCATCGGCCTGCTCGCCGCCGCGCTTGGCCGGCGGCAGCGCGATGGTGCGGCAGCGCTGGTGCTGCTGGCCGGCATCGCGCCGCTGTGGCTGGGCTGGGCGACGGTGGTGCTGAAGGACGCGCAACTCGCCTGCTGCCTGATCGGCGCGACCGGACTGGTGGCGCATTGGCGACTGGAGAGGCGTCGCATGCCGCGCTGGGCCGTGGCGCTCGCAGTGGTGCTGATCGCCTACGCCACCCTGGTCCGCGCCAACGCCGCGTTCGCGACGATCCCGTTCGCGCTCGCGCTGATCGATCGGCCGCGGCTCTCGCGCCTGTGGCACGAGCTCGCGGCGGCGGTCGTGCTGATCGGCGCGGTAATGATCCTGAACCCGATCGTGAATGCGCACGTCTTTCATGCCGAACGCACCGGCGTGGAGAATGCGCTGCCGCTCTACGATCTCGCCGGTGTCGCCCATCGCGCCCATCTTGCGGCACCTCCCGGGCTCGCGCCGGCAGGCTGGGCGCTGGCCGAGCAGCGGCGCTGCTACACGCCCTTCTTCTGGAACCCGTACGGCCAGGACAGCCAGTGCGGCTTCGTCGGCCAGGCGATCGCCTTCGATACGCTCGACGATCGCCGCATGCTCCAAGCTTGGCTCGGCGTCGTCGCGCGGCACCCCCTCGCTTATGCCGCGCATCGGCTGGCGCATCTCAACGCCAACCTGCGCCTGTGGGTCGATGCGAACGAACCCGAGGCGGTGCCGCCGGTCGCCAGCGAACCCAATCCCGACCATCTCGGCGCACGCCCCAACGCCAGCGGACAGGCGCTGATCGCGGCGGCGCGCCTCATGGCGGTAAGCCCGCTCGGCTGGCCTGCAGCGTGGCTGGTGCTTGCCGGCGGGTTGCTGTGGGCGAGCAGGGGGGTCGCCGACCCCCAGGTCGGGCTCGGCCGCGCCCTCGCGTGCTCGGCGGCATGCATGAGCGGCAGCTTCGCGGTGATCAGCATCGCCAGCGACCTGCGCTACCATCTCTGGTCGATGATCGCCGCCGCCCTCGCGCTCATCATGATAACCGATACGCGCCTGGTCGACCGCAGGCGAAGCATGGTCGCGGCGAGCCTGGTGGTTGCCGTCGTCGCGATCGGCACCGTCGCCCGGCTCGGCCTGGCGGCGCCGGTATACGTGCCGCTGCCGCCTGCCTCGCCGTCGCCCTCCACGACGGCGCGTTAGCGCTGCATTCAGCCTCGCGGGACGGCGGATCGTCGCCGGAAACATGGGCTTGCGCGCATGTCGTTCCGCGTTCACTCATGGCCGGCAACTTTCGAGAGCGCCGATGATCCGCACCTTTACTGCTTTAGCCGCCGTCCTGCTCGCCACTGCCGGCCACGCCGTCACCCTCGTCACCGCCGCCCACATGCTGGATCCCGTCAAGGGCGTGGTCGTCGACAATGCCATCGTGGTGATCGGCGACGACGGCCGTGTGCAGTCGCTGAACAGCGGTGCGAACGTGCGGCCGATGATACCCGCTGACGCCAAGCGGATCGACATGGGCGACGTCACGATCCTGCCTGGCCTGATCGACATGCACGTCCACCTGACCGGCGATCCGACGCTGTCCGGCTACAAGGGCCTAGAATTCACAGACAATTTCTGGACGGTGGTGGGTGTCGCCAATGCCAGAAAGACGGTGGAGGCCGGCTTCACCACCGTGCGCATGGTAGGTTCGGCCAATTACGACGACGTCGCGCTGAAGCAGGGCATCGCGCGCGGCTACGTCGTCGGACCCCGGATCGTGCCGGCGACCTACGCGATCGGCGCCACCGGCGGGCACTGCGACGCGACCGAGTTCCCGCCCTCGATCAACGCGCCCTCGCCGCAGATCGCCAACAGCCCCGACCAGTTCCGCGGGCTCGTCCGCACGCTGCGCAAATATGGTGCGGAGGTGATCAAGGTCTGCATGACCGGCGGCGTGCTGTCGAAGACGGACTCGGTCGGTGCGCAGCAAATCTCGTATGAAGAGATCAAGGCGATCGTGGACGAGGCGCATATGCTCGGCCTGCGCGTCGCGGTGCATGCGCACGGCACGGAGGGCATCAACGATGCGCTGCGCGCCGGCGTCGACACGATCGAGCATGCGAGCCTGGCGGACGCGGAATCGTTCAAGCTGGCCAAGCAGCACGGCGCCTGGTTCGACATGGACATCTATGACGACGACTACATCCTGGCCGAAGGCGCCAAGAACGGCGTGTTCGCGGAGAGCCTCGCCAAGGAGAAGATGATCGGCCGCAAGCAGCGCGAGACGTTCCGCGCCGCGCACGCCGCCGGCGTCAGGATGCTGTTCGGCACCGATGCCGGCGTCTACCCGCACGGCACCAACGCGCTGCAGTTCGTCACCATGACGCAGTGGGGCATGACGCCGGTCGAGGCGATCCGTGCCGCCACCTCCGACGCCGCCATCGCGCTCAACCGTGCCGACGATGTCGGCCAGATCACCCCCGGCCATTATGCCGACATCGTCGCGGTGGCGGGTGACCCGACCAAGGACGTGCGGCTGCTGCAGCATCCCGTCTGGGTGCTCAAGGGCGGGCAGGTCGTCACCGCGCCCGCGCGCTGACGATTCCGGCCGGTATGGCGGAGAGCGGCAACAAGCTCGTCCTGTTCGCAGCTCTCGGCGCCAATCTGGGGATCGCCGTCGCCAAGTTCGTGGCGGCGGCATTCACCGGTTCCTCGGCGATGCTGACCGAGGGTTTTCACTCGGTGGTCGATTCCACAAACCAATTGCTGCTGCTCTACGGACAGAAGGCGTCGCAGCGGCCGCCCGACAAGATTCATCCGCTCGGCTACGGCCGCGAGCTGTACTTCTGGAGCTTCGTGGTCGCGATCCTGATCTTCGCGACCGGGGCCGGGCTCTCGATCTACGAGGGCGTCCGCCACATCCGCCACCCCGGTCCGACCGAGAATGCGAAGATCGCCTACATCGTGCTCGCGATCAGCCTGGTGCTCGAAGGTGCGTCGTGGGTTACCGCCGTGCGGGAGTTCGCGCGGGCGAAGGCGCCGGGCAGCTGGTGGCAGGCGGTGCGCCGCTCCAAGGACCCGACGACCTTCATCGTCCTGTTCGAGGACAGCGCCGCCATCTTCGGACTGATCGTGGCGGCGATCGGCGTGTTCCTGGCGCACTGGACCGGCAATCCGCTGTGGGACGGTGCCGCCTCGATCGTGATCGGCGCGGCGCTGGCGGGCGTCGCCTTCATGCTCGCGCGCGAGAGCAAGGGGTTGCTCATCGGCGAGCGTGCCGATCCGCGACTGAGCGACGCGGTGCGGAGCAGTTTCGACCAACGGCCCGAAGTCACGCGCGTGCAGGAGGTGGTCACCGTGCACATCGCGCCGGACAAGGTGTTCGTCGCCGCGACGGTCGACTTCGAGGATGCGGTCGCGGTGGGCGCGATCGAGCGGTTGATCGCCGACACCGAAGCCGACCTGCGTGCCGCCTGGCCGCAGATCGCGAGCGTCTACATCAAGCCGAAAGCCGAGGTCTAGCGATCGGGTGCCATGATGGTGATCTTGTCGGGCAGGACCTGCACGATGCGGTAGTTTGAGTCGATCAGCGCGTAGAAGTCCTGCGGCAGGCGCGCGTCGTGTCTGACGTAGCGGGAGTCGCGGATGATCGCGATCGCGCCGAACCGGCGCTGACGAATGCGGTCGCGCAGGTGCCAGGGATCGCCGACCAGCCGCAGCTTCTGCCCATAGTTCGAGAAATCCAGCGCATAGGGCTTGCCGGCCCAGTAGCACAGCGCCGGCCGCTCGCAGGCGACCGGGCCGGGCTGCGCCGCGAGAAAGCCGATCGCCTGCCTCCAGGCCGCCTCGGTCTGGTCAAGGGCCGCCACCTGTCTCGCCTTGTGCGGCGCTGCCGCGATGCTCTTGACGGCGGCGGGCAGTACGACGGCGATCATCATCAGCAGCCGGGCGCACGTCGACGCGGGCCGCGTGCCGGCGCGAGACAATACCATGCCCGCCAGCAGCAGGATCGCGATGATCGCATCGAAGTGCGCATTCTGCGACACGCCGGCCCCGAGCCGCTCAGCGATGCCGAGGATTGTCGCCAGCACCGCGAAGACGAGGAGCAGCGTCCGGCGAAAATCCGGTGAGGACGTGCCGGCGGAGGCACGCCAGCGCAGTCCTACGACGATCATGGCGGGGAGGCAGAAGGACATGCTGACGATCGCCGGCTTCAGGTAACGTGCCGTCAGCACCCGCTTGTGATGCAGCACCTGATCGAAGAAGGCCGGCCCGAAAGCGAGATGGAGGATGAGCAGGGCGAGGCCCAGCGCGGTCGCCGCCGTCGCCAGCCAGATACCGAGCGCGCGGCGGTCGTGCACCGCCAGCGCGATCGTCACCGCGAGCGGCAGCGCGACCTGGTTGTGCTTGATCAGGCCCGCCACGATCAGGATCAGACATGCGGCGATCAGGTGCTTCGCCGTCGGAACAGTCGGCACGGAGCGGACCAGCAGCAGCAGGCCGATCAGCTGCACGGCTTCGGCCATCCACTGGGGATCGTTCGCCGCAATGTAGCGGGGGGCGACCGTCGCAGCGATCAGCAGGAAGGCGGCGCCGGTCGCGATCGCCCAGCCCGCGGCTCCGCCGAAGCGTCGCACGACGGCCGCGATCAGCGCGGCGCAACCCAGGAAGCTGCCGAGGCAGAGGATGCGACCGGCGACGATCGTGTCGCCCACCAACCGGCCCAGATAGCCGGTGACGTAGAAACCGAGCGGCGTGTAATTGTTCGACAGAGGGGACGCATCGTCGGTGTAGAGCGGTGCCCCGCTCAGCGCGCGCGCGCTCCAGTAAGCGCCCCAGCCCTCATTGTTGTTGAGCGACACGTGGCGCGTGAACGCCGCCAGCGGCAGCGCGAACTGCACCGCCAGACCAACCCCGATCAGCGCCGCCAGGAGGACGACGCACCAGGCTTCTCTGCCAAATCCCCCCTTGATCACGTGAGGCTAGCGCGCTTTCCAGGTCAGGAACGAGGTCACCGTGTAATTCCATACGGCACCGACCGTCGCGCCCGCCATGCCGGCGAGCCACCAGGCGGCGTCGTTGCGATAGAGCAGGGTCGCGAAATCGACCTGTCCCGCCGCGCCGATGCCGCACACCAGCGCGTAGCTGGCGAGACCGGTCAGCCAATGCCAGCCGGTGAGGCGCCGGTCGCGGTAGGTAAGTATGTTGTTGAGGGTGAAGTTCGACAGGATCGCAACGCCTACCGCGGCAACCTGCGCCGCGACGAAGCCGAAGCCCAGCATGAGCCCGATCGCCAGTGCCGACAGGTTCACCACCAGTCCGAACGCGCCGACCAGCAGGAACATGATGAGCCGCGGCGGCAGGAGGTGACCGACCGTCTTGTCGATCAGCAGCTGCGCGAACTCGACCGACACCATGACGTCCAGCTTGCTCTCGCCCGCGTGCCGGCAGCGGAATTCGTACGGAAGTTCCGCGATCCGAACGTCGTGCGGCGACGACGCGATCAGGTCGAGCAGGATCTTGAAGCCAACGCTCGACAGCTTGGGGGCGGCATCGACCACCAGGCTGCGGCGCACGGCGAAGAATCCGCTCAGCGGGTCGCTGATATCGCGCCGGATGATGGCCCGGGCCAGCCGCGTGCCGGCCGCGCTGATCCGACAGCGGGTCGCATTCCAGTTGCCGGTCGATCCGCCCTCCGCGTAGCGCGTGCCGATCGCGACGTCGGCGCGGCCTTCCTCCACCTCGTCGAGCAGCCCGGGCAGGATATGCTCGTCATGCTGCATGTCCGCGTCAATCACCGCCACCACCGGCGCGATCGTCGACAGCATGCCCTCCATGATGGCGGACGACAGCCCCCGGCGGCCGACGCGGCGGATCAGTCGCACGTCGCTGCGCGTCTGGGCGATTCGCTCGATGATCTCCGGCGTGCCGTCGGTCGACCCGTCGTCGACGAAGATCGCCTCCCAGCGACGGTCCGCCATGACCGCGTCCAGGGCGGTCAGCAGCGCCTTGACGTTGCCGCTCTCGTTGAAGGTCGGAATGACGACGGCTGCGGAGAGAGGGGTCGCGCTGAAGGGGATCGGCGGCATCTGCGCCGAGCGGAGGTCCTGTGAATCGGCCTGGCGACGGAGGGCAGGAGGAAATGTTACAGGAGTGTTCATCATCGACACGTCGCCTTAAGGCTCAAAGCTGCACCCGTTATGAACAACGTTTGGCGGCTAAGTTTCCGTTGGTTGTTGCGTTGCGGCAATGCGGTGGCCCGAGCCGTTGACGTTTTGCGACTCTCTGGCTATAGCGCCGCTCGCTCGCGGGCCGTCTTCCTGGACGGCGCGGGCGCACTGAACATTGCCGCTGCTGGCAGGCCCCGGGGGCATAGCGCCGCCTGGGTCTTTTTCGCATTCTGCCGTTCGGCTGCTGCGAGAGCTGGCACGGTAAAGTAACCCTGTGAAAGGTGAAGGGCTTCATGCCGACGATTAACCAGCTGATCCGCAAGGGTCGCGAACCGCAGATCGCCAAGTCGAAGGTGCCTGCGATGGAGAAGAACCCGCAGAAGCGCGGGGTCTGCACGCGTGTCTATACCACGACTCCGAAGAAGCCGAACTCGGCGCTGCGCAAGGTGGCCAAGGTCCGCCTGACCAACCAGCGCGAGGTCATCAGCTACATCCCCGGCGAGGGCCACAACCTGCAGGAGCACTCGGTGGTGCTGATCCGCGGCGGCCGCGTGCGCGACCTTCCCGGCGTGCGCTATCACGTGCTGCGCGGCGTGCTCGACACGCAGGGCGTGAAGAACCGCAAGCAGTCCCGTTCCAAGTACGGCGCCAAGCGTCCGAAGTGAGCCAGCGGGCGCGGAGCGACCGCGCGGACTCACCCCGGCGAAGGCCGGGGTCCAGGGCCACCAGCGGCCCGGTTGATTAAGAAGGAATATTTCGATGGCCCGTCGTCGTCGTCCCGAGAAGCGCGAAATCCTGCCCGATCCGAAGTTCGGGGATGTCGTGCTCAGCAAGTTCATGAACAGCGTCATGCTGGATGGTAAGAAGTCCGTCGCCGAGAGCATCGTCTACGGTGCGCTCGACACGGTCGAGACCCGCGCCAAGCGCGATCCGATCGGCGTGTTCCATGACGCGCTCAACAATGTCCGTCCGGGCATCGAGGTGCGCAGCCGCCGCGTCGGCGGTGCGACCTACCAGGTGCCGGTCGAGGTGCGGGCGGAGCGCAGCCAGGCGCTGGCGATCCGCTGGCTGATCGCGGCGGCACGCGGCCGTTCGGAGCATACCATGGCGTCGCGCCTGTCGGGCGAGCTGATGGATGCGGCGAACAATCGCGGCAACGCCGTCAAGAAGCGCGAGGACACGCACCGCATGGCGGAAGCGAACCGCGCCTTCAGCCACTACCGCTGGTAAAAACATTACCTATATTGGGGATGAGGGCTCGCGGTCCTCACCCCCATCACATTACCCGCTCATCCTGAGTAGGGGCTGAGCATGGCGAAGACCCGTATCGAAGGATCCTTCGGTACCCGGTGATTTCGGCAAGCTCAATTGGCTACTCAGGA
>CAXTUG010000084.1:0-402 GCA_964247375.1 uncultured Sphingomonadaceae bacterium | reverse complement strand
TCGCCGGCAACAATCCGTCCCCATATAGTCGGGAGCGGCCATCGCGGCCTCTCCCGACATCGGAGTTCAAGATCATGGCCCGCAGCCATCCGCTCGAGAAGTATCGCAACATCGGCATCATGGCGCACATCGACGCCGGCAAGACGACGACGACCGAGCGCATCCTCTACTACACCGGCAAGTCCTACAAGATCGGCGAGGTCCACGAGGGCACCGCGACGATGGACTGGATGGAGCAGGAGCAGGAGCGCGGCATCACGATCACGTCGGCCGCGACGACCTGCTTCTGGAAGACCGAGGATGGCGCGGGCCCCGAGCACCGCATCAACATCATCGACACGCCCGGCCACGTCGACTTCACCATCGAGGTCGAGCGCTCGCTGCGCGTGCTCGACGGCGCGG
>CAXTUG010000083.1:0-10934 GCA_964247375.1 uncultured Sphingomonadaceae bacterium | reverse complement strand
CTTCGCCCACGCCATGATGCGGGCCGGGGTCACGCTGCTGTGCGGCGCCTCGCTGCTGCTCAGCACCGAGCGCGCCGAAGGGCGGCCGCCCGGGCCGGCCCGGGTCCACTACGCCCGCATCTTCTGGCTGTTCCTGTTCGGCATGCTGCACGCCTGGTTCGTCTGGTACGGCGATATCCTGGTCGAGTATGCGATCTGCGGGTCGATCGCTTTCTGGGGGCGCAAGTGGCAGCCGGGCGCGCTGGCCTTCGCCGCGCTCTGCCTGATCGGGTACGACCTGGCGCAGAGCCTGATCCAGTATCGCGACATGACGGTCCTGCACGCGCTCGCCAGCCAGCCGAACCCCCCGGCCGACGCCGTGCGGGAGTGGCACAAGGTGCTGGAAGCGATCGTGCCGGACCGGGCGGTGATCGGGCGGGAATTGCGCCTGTACCATGGCAGCGTCGCCGACGCCTTCGCCGCGCGGGCGCCGATGACCCGGCTGTTCCAGTTCACCTTCCTGCCGATGTGGATACCGGGCACGCTCGGCTTCGTCTTCCTCGGCATGTTGCTGTACCGGCTGGATTTCTGGAGCGGCGCGTGGCGCGCTGCCGCGTATCGCCGGATCATGCTCGGCGGCGGTCTGGCCGTGCTGCTCTACCTGCCGCTGGTGCGCGCGATCGTCGCGCACGATTTCGATCCGGCGTTCCTGCCGCTGGCCGATGCATGCACGCTGGCGCTGCGGCCGTTCCTGGCGCTGGCCTATGCGGCGCTGCTGATCCGCGTGGTGCAGACCGGCCGGATGCGATGGCTGGCGACCCGGCTGGCGGCTGCAGGACGGATGGCCTTCTCCAACTATCTCGGAACGAGCCTCGTCATGACGACCGTCTTCTACGGCTACGGCTTGGGGCTGTTCGGTCTGCTCAGCCGGTCGCAACTGTACGGGCTGGTCGTGCTGCAATGGCTGCTGATCCTCGGCTGGAGCAAGCCCTGGCTCCAGCATTTCCGTTACGGACCGTTCGAATGGGCTTGGCGCAGCTTGGCACGCGGGAAGGTCGTAAGCTTTCGGCAAGCTATTGCGAGGTAATCTCATCGTTGCTAGATGCAGTGCACGAGGAGTCGTCGATGGTCGTTTGCCACTGCAATGCGATTCGGGAGCGGGATGTACGCGACGCGGTACGATCCGGCGCGCAGTGCCCGCTCAGCGCCTATGCGGTGCTCGGCCGTAAGCCGAAGTGCGGACAGTGCCTGTCCTTCGCGCGTGAACTGATCTCCGAAGAGCAGCGCGCCGCCTGAGAACGACTCGCGCGAGTCGTTCTCGCTTCATTCTGCCGGTGGGCGTGGTTTATCGCCGCTCCAAGCAAGAAGGAGCGCCGCCATGAAGGGCGACCAGCAGGTCATCGAATTCCTGAACACCGCACTCAAGAACGAGCTGACGGCGATCAACCAATATTGGCTGCATTACCGGCTGCTCGATCACTGGGGCATCCGGCGCCTGGCCGATTATGAGCGGCACGAATCGATTGACGAGATGAAGCATGCCGACTGGCTGTCGGAGCGCATCCTGTTTCTGGACGGCCTGCCCAACTTCCAGATGCTGGGGCGCCTGCGCATCGGCGAGACGGTGGAGGAGGTGCTGCGGTCGGACCTGGCGCTTGAGGGGGAAGCCATTCCGCTGCTGCGCGACGCTATCGCCCATTCCGAGACCGTGCGCGACTATGTCAGTCGCGACCTATTCCGCCGGATCCTCGACAATGAGGAGGAGCATGTCGACTTTCTGGAGCGGCAGTTCGACATGATCGAGCGGATGGGCATCCAGAATTACGTTCAGCTTCAGTCCAAACCGGCGGGGGACGACTGAGCGGCCGCGCCCGCGGCGTCACCCTACCTTGCGGCCGAACCCCGCAACCGGACGACGGATCGCGGGTGCGATCACCGGGGCCGGAGCCATCATGACCGGGCCGGCCTCACGCTGGAGCGCGATCAGCGCCTCCTGGAAGAGCGGCCGCAGCCGGATGGTGTATTCGATCATGTCGGCCGGGAACGAGCGCGCCTCGACGGCCGACCGGGCCGCCTTCTCGATCGCCTCGGCGGTATAGCCGAGCTCCTCGGCACCGAGCTGCAGCGACTCGCCTTTGAGGGTGTGGGCGGGGCGAACCATCGCCACGGCGTCGCGATTGCGCACGGCCTCTTCGACCGCGCTCACGGACTTTATGCCGTCCTCGGCAAAATAGCTGAGAATACGACCGAAGTGCGCACCCAGCTCGCGCCGGACCGCATTCAGCGTTTCCCGATTGATCGGCGAAGGTTCGTTCACCCCATCTCTCTCCGCACATTCCGTCGTGCCGGCGCGCTTTTATGCTGATCTGGGTAAAGCAATCCTTAGCGCGGGTGCCGGGAGACCAGCATGTCTCCATTCCGGTCGTAAATTATCCAGCCGTGATGAGCCGCCAACGCCGAAATCTCGGACGGTGCGGCGGGATCGTCCGCGCGCACCAGCACCGCGTCGGCCGAGCGCATCGCCCGCGCCAGCCGCAGCACCGGCCACGGGCATTTCAGGCCACGGGCATCCAGGTGGACCGTCACTTGCTGCCGTAGGGATTGCGGGTCGCGCGTACGTTCAGCCGCACCGGCACCGCGCCGAAGCCCAGCTCGCGACGCAGGCCGTTGACGAGGTAGCGCCGGTAGCTCTCCGGCAGTTCGTCGGTGCGCGTGCCGAACAGCACGAACGTCGGCGGCCGGGTTCGGGCCTGCGTGATGTAGCGCAGCTTGATCCGCTTGCCGCCGGGGGCAGGCGGCGGGTTCGCTTCCAGCGCGCGCTCGAACCAGCGATTGAGCTCGCCCGTGCCGATCCGCCGCGACCAGGCCTCGCGGGTCGCGAACGCCGCCTCGATCAGCTGGTCGATGCCGCGGCCGGTGAAGCCGGACACGGTGATCAGCGGCAGGCCCTTGACCTGGGCCAGCCCCTCGTCGAGCGCGGCGCGGATGCCCTGGAACAGCGAGGGCGCATTCTCCGCCACGTCCCACTTGCTGATCGCGATGATGAGCGCCCGACCCTCGTCGATCACCTGCGAGGCGATGCGCAGGTCCTGCGCCTCCAGGCCGCGGGTCGCGTCGAGCAGCAGGACGACCACTTCCGCGAAGTCGATGGCGCGCTGCGTGTCGGCGGCGGAGAGGCGCTCCAGCTTGTCTTCCACCTTGGCGCGACGGCGCAACCCGGCGGTGTCGATCAACCGCACCGGCCGCCCGTGCCATTCCCAGTCGATCGCAATCGAATCGCGCGTGATGCCGGCTTCCGGGCCGGTGATCATCCGGTCCTCGCCCAGCATCTGGTTCACGAGCGTCGACTTGCCGGCATTGGGCCGGCCGACGATCGCCAGCTTGAGCGGCCCGTCGGCCGCTTCGTCCTCCGGCTCCTCGTCGTTCTCCCGCTCGATATGGGGCCGCAGCGCCTCGAACAGGTCGACCAGACCCTCGCCATGCTCTGCCGAGAAAGGGATGGGGTCGCCCAGGCCGAGGCTGTAGGCCTCCAGCAGCCCGGCCTCGCCGGCTTTCCCCTCGGCCTTGTTGCCCATGAGGATGACGGGCGTGTCGCTGTCGCGCAGCCACTGGGCGATCTGCTCGTCCAGGCCGACGACTCCGGCCCGCGCATCGATCAGGAACAGGGCCGCATCCGCCTCTTCGACCGCCGCCTCGGTCTGCTTGCGCATGCGGCCGGGCAGCGTCTGCGGATCGTCGGTCTCGAAACCGGCAGTGTCGATGATGCGGAAATCGAGACCGAGCAGGCTCGCCTCGCCCTCCCGCCGGTCGCGCGTGACGCCGGGCCGGTCGTCGACCAGCGCCAGCTTCTTGCCGACGAGGCGATTGAACAGGGTCGACTTGCCGACATTGGGCCGGCCGACGATGGCGACGGTGGGACGGAGCATGGCCGTCCTTTACGGAGCGGGCGCCGCTTTTACGAGTCTTGCCGCCACCCGTCGGCGTCCGGTCAGTGCCAGGTCGATATGCGGCCCTTGGCGTCGAGCAGGTAGAGAATGTTGTTGGCGACGACCGGCGGCAGGTAGAAGCTCTTGCCGGCCTTGACCGAGGTGCCGACCTTGCCGTCGGCGATCGCGACGTTGACCAGCTGACCGCGATCGCTCGCCACGAGCAGGCGCCCGCCCGCGAGCGTCGGGCCGTACCAGTTGATCGGCTTGTTCTTGTTCTTCGGATCGCGCCAGCGCGGCAGCTGCGTGATCCAGCGGATCTTGCCGGTGGTGCGCGCGATGCACATCAGCTTGGCCTCGTCGGTCACGACGAACAGCCACTCGCCCGCGAGCCACGGCGTGTTGATGCCGCCGATGGTGAGTTCCCACAGGCGCTGGCCGGTGACCAGGTCCATCGCCACCATGCGGCCGCCCTGGCCGATGGCGTAGACCTTGCCCTGATCGACCACGGGCGACGCGTCGATGTCGGAGATGACCGACACCGACGTGGAGATCGAAGTGCGCGAGAGCTGGTCCTGCCAGACGATGCGGCCATTCTCGAACCGCAGGGCCGAGAGCTCCCCGGACGAGAAGCCCGCGACCACGGTGCCCTGCGCGATGGCCGGCGTCGCCACGCCGAACACGCCCGACGTCTCCAGCGTGGCCGACACGGTCCACACCGTCTCGCCCGTGTCCGGCTTCAGCGCGAAGATCTGGTTGTCCTGCGTCAGGACGTAGATGCTGCCGCCGCCGATCGCCGGCGCACCCCGCAACGGCCCGCCCGGTCGGACCTTCCACAGGACCTTGCCGGTCGCGGCGTCGAGCGCCGCCGCATCGCCGCGCCCGGTAGTCGCGTAGACCCGGCCATTGTCGGTGCCGACGCCGCCGCCGAACAGCACGACCTTGTCCTTCTTGGTGGCGCCGAGCGAGGTCTGCCACAGGCGCGCGCCGCTGGCGGCGTCGAAGGCGTGCACCACCGCATCGGCGTCGACCACGAACAGCTTGCCGCCCGCAATCGCCGGCGTGGAGCCGATCCGCTGGGTGATGTCGCCGCCACGGATGGTCGCCGACCAGCCGCCCTGCAATGCGGCCGCCAGCGACGGGTTGCCCATCGACTTGGCGGCGTTGCCGCCGGGCTGGCTCCAGCTGTCGTTCACTGCCGGATCGGGCACGACGACCGGCACGTCGGCGATGCTCGGGTCGAGCGCGGCATCGCTGCCGGTGTTGAGGATCGCCACGCGGTTGCCGACCACCGCCGTCTTGGGCCCGCGATCGACGTTATGCTTGAAGAGGCTGCAGCCGCCGAGCGCGGCGAGCAGGGCAAGCGCAACCGCCAGACGCGGCGCGCGCGAACGCTGAATCATGATCATTCCTTGAGAGCGCCGGCGGGCGTGATGGCGGCGACCGTCTGGCCAAGCGCGGTCGCCATGCCGGCGGCGCGGCCCCGCAAGCTGGTCGGCGCATCGGGATCGCGGGCGATCGCCGCGAACAGCGGACCTGCGAGATCCCTGCGGTTCATCCGCAGATAGGCCATGGCGGTGAGCTCCGCCGCACTGCCGAACCAAGGGCCGTTGGCGGTCGCCAGCGGCTTCATGCGGGTGACGACGTCGGCGGGCCGCATGGCGTCGAACTGCAGCGTCGTGGCGCGGATCAGCGCGAGATCGCGCGTGACCTGCGGCAGCGCATCATCCTTGGCGATGGCCTGGTAATTGGCCGCCGCGGCGACAGGGTCGGTGTTGGCGGTCAGTCCCGCCTGCGTCAGCCGCGCCAGCGCACGATAGCCGTCGTGCGACGAGCCGGCGAGGACCGCTAGGCGCGGATCGTCGGCGCGGGCACGGCCGACGTCGGCATCCTGCAGGATCTGCGCGAACTGCTCGCCTTCCTGCCCTGCCTGTTCGGCACGATGACTGCGCCACCACAGGAAAGCGGCCAGCGCGAGGAGGAGAATGCCGACGCCGACGCCCGCCAGCTTGCCCCACTTGCGGGCAAGTCGGGACAGGCGGTCCTGCCGCAGATTATCGTCGACCTCGCGTAGAAACGCTTCATTCTCGGTAGGCGTCAGCGCCAAGCGGCTTCTCCTGGATTGCCGCTCCCGCGCGGCCGTGCGCCTCTCTAGCGCCGAGTCCGCCTGAACGAAAGCTGTGCGAGCGGGGGAGTTATCATGCTGGGCGAGACCTTGATGTAACTATGCCTCATTGCGGCAGCTCTCTCCGACGGAAATGGTTTTTTCCTCGGCATGAAGAGAGAAGCGTGCAAGATGCTCGACAGACTTCAAAATGCTCAAGCGAACTGGTCAACCGTAATGGTGCAGAACAAACAACCACACGAGGCGAATGACGATCGCTGCTTTGAAGCAACTTTTAACCCTCGTAAGCGGATTGATGCGTCCTTACTGAAGGCGGCAGTGGCGACTATGCCCGCGCAGACAGAGAGTGCTGCCGACCTCATTCGATCTATGCGGGACGACCGCCATTAAAGCGGTCTGTTCAATATTCGCCCTGAACGCTACGAATTAAAATGTGCAGATGTAGAAACAATTACCAACGCACGAGTGGCATCTATTCCCACTCGATCGTGCCCGGCGGCTTCGACGTATAGTCGTAGACCACGCGATTGATGCCCTGAACCTCGTTGACGATCCGCGTCGCGACACGCGACAGGAAGGCGGCATCGAACGGGTAGATGTCGGCGGTCATGCCGTCGGTTGAGGTGACCGCGCGCAGCGCGCAGACGCTGTCATAGGTGCGGCCGTCGCCCATGACGCCGACCGTCTTCACCGGCAGCAGCACCGCGAAAGCCTGCCAGATCGCATCGTAGAGACCAGCGCGGCGGATCTCATCGAGGTAGATGGCGTCGGCCTTGCGCAGGATGTCGCAGCGCTCCTGCGTGACCTCGCCGGGAATGCGGATGGCGAGGCCGGGTCCCGGAAAGGGATGGCGGCCGACGAAGGCGTCGGGCAGGCCGAGCTCTCTACCCAGCACGCGAACCTCGTCCTTGAACAGCTCGCGGAGCGGCTCGACCAGCTGCATCTTCATGCGCTCGGGCAGGCCGCCGACATTGTGGTGGCTCTTGATCGTGACCGAGGGACCACCGGTGAAGCTGACGCTCTCGATCACGTCCGGGTAGAGCGTACCCTGCGCCAGGAAGTCGGCGCCGCCGAGCTTGGCCGCCTCGGCATCGAAGATGTCGATGAAGGTCCTGCCGATGAACTTGCGCTTGGCTTCGGGATCGGTGAGCCCGGCCAGCCCTCCCAGGAACGCGCCGGCGGCGTCCACATGGACCAGCGGGATGCCGTAATGCTCGCGGAACAGGCTCACCACCTGCTCGGCCTCGCCCAGCCGCATCAGGCCATGGTCGACGAACACGCAGGTCAGCTGGTCGCCGATCGCCTCGTGGATCAGCACCGCGGCGACGGCGCTGTCGACGCCGCCCGAGAGCCCGCAGATCACCCTGCGGTCGCCGACCTGCGCGCGGATGTCGGCGATCTTGGCAGCGCGAAACTCCGCCATCGTCCAGTCGCCGGCCAATCCGCAGACGTGTCGCGCGAAGTTGGCGATCAGCTTGGCGCCATCGGGCGTGTGCACGACCTCCGGATGGAACTGCACGCCGTAGAACCGGCGCGCCTCGTCCGAGGTGATGGCGTAGGGTGCTCCCTCGGATATCGCGATGGGCGAGAAGCCGTCCGGCAGGCGCGTGACCTTGTCGCCGTGGCTCATCCAGACTTGGTGGCGGTCGCCCTGCGTCCACAAGCCGTCGAACAGCCGCGACGGCGCCGCCACTTCGATGAAGGCGCGGCCGAACTCGCCGCCTTCGCCGGATACGACGACCTCGCCCCCTAGCTGCTGGCACATGATCTGCTGGCCGTAGCAGATGCCTAGGATCGGCACGCCGGCGTCGAAGAAGCGCTGCGGCGCGCGCGGGCTCTCCGCCTCCGTGACCGAGGCGGGCCCCCCGGACAGGATGATGCCGCGCGGCTGGAGACGCTCGAACGCGGCATCCGCGGCGTTGAACGGCGCAATCTCGCTATAGACCCCAGCTTCGCGCACCCGCCTGGCGATCAGCTGGGTGACCTGGCTGCCGAAGTCGACGATCAGAATGCAATCGATGGGCGCGACACTCATGGCAAGCCGATAGAAAGGAGGAGAAAACTTGTCCAGCCACGGCGCACGGTGATGTTTAATTAACCATTTTCGTAGAAATGGAAGCATCGTTGGAGACCGTCGAAATGCCGCGTCGGATCAGAACCTTGCTATCGATGCTGAGCGATGACGTGCAGCATTACGCCGCCGACAATGAGCGGATCGCGGCGCGCACCAACCTGCTGGCGCTCAATGCCACGATCGAAGCCGCACGTTCGGGCGAGGCTGGACGCGGCTTCTCGATCGTCGCGCAGGAAGTGAAGGCGCTGGCCAGCAAGGCGCGCAGCTCCGCGGCAGCGTTCCGGGAGGACGTGCTCGACCGGCTGGCGCTCGGCGCCCGTTTCGCCGACGAGATGCTGGCGGAGATCGAGGGCGCGCGCCTGGTCGATCTGGCGCAGTCCATCATTCAGCAGATCACCCGTACGCTGGCGACGCGCGGATCGCACCTGTGCCTGCTCGCCAGCGACCCCTGCATCACCGAAGCAACCCGCAACGCCACGGCGGAGAATGTTGCCGCCGCCGTCGAGCGGCTGCGCATCCTGCGCCGGGTGTCCGGACAATATCTCAACGCCTTCATCGTTTCGGCGGCGGGACGCCTGATCGCCTCCGAAGACCCGCGCGCGAGCGTGATCGCCTACGACTTCATCGACGCGCCCCAGTTCAACCAGGCCATGAGCAGCCGCGAACCGGACGAGTGGTTCACCGACGAGGTCTGGCTGAATCCCTGGTCGGGCAATCACGCGGTCATGGTCTTCGTCAAGGCAATCTCGCCGCGACCCGACGGCCGGCCGGACGGCGTGCTGTATCTCGAGTTCGATTGGGAAGTGTGCATGGCCGACGTGCTGCACGCCGCCAACTGGTATCGCCAGGGCGACGGCAACGGCCTCAAGATCAGCATCGTCGATCCGAACGGACGCCTCGTGGGATCTTCGTGGAACGGACCGTTCGGGCAGATGATGGACATACCGTCGGGCGAGAAGGAGGGCATCGTCACGCGTTCGGATACGGTGATGGTGTTCGCCACCGCCCGCCCGGTGCAGGGCTTCGACGCGCTCGGGCTGCGCTGCATGATCGAGCAGGCGATGCCGAGCGAAGCCGACATCCGGCGTGCGGTCGCCGCGACGAGGATATCTGCCTGAGCGCTGGCAGGAGCGTCCGACAGGCACCCGAACAGACCGACCGGATCATGCCTTAGGTCCGGATCAACTCTCCGCCTTTCGCCCCGAGCGAAGTCGAGGGTCGGAGTCGCCGCTTTCCCATAAACAAAGAGCCCCGGCTTACGCCGAGGCCCCTGTTACCTGACACGGGGAGAAGAATCAGGCCGCTTCGGCGGTTGCGTCCTGTGCCGGACCGGAATCCTGTCCCTTGGCGGACACGTCGCGGTCGACAAACTCGATGACCGCCATCTGCGCGGCGTCCGACGCACGCGCGCCGGCCTTGATGATGCGGGTGTAGCCGCCGTTGCGGCCTTCGTAACGCCCCGCCAGCACGTCGAACAGCTTCACCAGCTGCACCTCGTCCATCAGCCGGGCATGCGCGAGCCGACGGTTGGACAGGCCGCCCTTCTTGGCGAGCGTGACCAGCTTCTCGACATAGGGGCGAAGCTCCTTCGCCTTGGCGAGCGTGGTCGTGATCTGCTCGTGCTTGATCAGCGCCGCCGCCTGGTTGCGGAACAGGGCGGTGCGGTGAGAGGAGGTACGCTGCAGCTTGCGGCCGGCGACACGATGGCGCATGGTCTTCTTCCTTTGTTCGTCAGGGCGCCGTACGAGGTACGCCCAGCCCGGCGGTGAGATGGGCCACCGCCCCTAGCCCTTCTTCAATCCGTCACCCGGCGAGAGCCGGGATATCAGGAGGTTCTCGCGATACCCTCCTGAGCTCCCGACTTTCGTCAGGATGACCTGTGGGGAGCGCTGGCGCTCCCCACAGGTCAGAACTCCTGCTCGAGCTTCTTTGCCATTTCCTCGATATTCTCAGGCGGCCAGCCCGGGATTTCCATCCCCAGCCGCAGCCCCATCGAGGCGAGCACTTCCTTGATCTCGTTCAGCGACTTGCGGCCGAAATTCGGCGTGCGCAGCATCTCCGCCTCGGTCTTCTGCACCAGATCGCCGATATAGATGATGTTGTCGTTCTTGAGACAGTTGGCCGAGCGGACCGACAGTTCGAGCTCGTCCACCTTCTTCAGCAGGAAGCGGTTGAGCTGGTTGGAGTTGGTCTCCGGCTCGGCGACACCGCCGATCGGCGCCATGGCCGAGCTGACCGACGGAGCCGAAGCGACCATGCCTTCGTCGAAGTGGACGAACAGCTGGAGCTGGTCCTGCAGGATGCGCGCCGAATAGGCGACCGCGTCCTCGGGCGTGATCGTACCGTCGGTCTCGATCGTCAGCGTCAGCTTGTCATAGTCGAGCTCCTGCCCGACGCGGGTGTTCTCGACCTTGTAGGCAACCTGCCGCACCGGCGAGTAGAGCGCATCGACCGGGATGAGGCCGATCGGCGCGTCGGCCGGACGGTTGGCTGCGGCCGGGACATAGCCCTTACCAGCCTGCGCGGTCAGCTCCATGTTGAGCGTGGCCCCCTCGTCGAGGTGGCAGATCACCAAATCGGGGTTCAGCACCTCGATATCGCTGGATGTGGCGATGAGGCCCGCGGTGACCTCGGCGGGACCGGTCGCGCTCAGCTGCAGCCGCTTGGCGGCCTCGCCCTGCATGCGCAGCGCGATCTGCTTCACGTTCAGGACGATGTCGGTCACGTCCTCACGCACGCCGGCGAGCGAGGAGAATTCGTGCAGGACGTTCTCGATCTTGATCGAGGTCACCGCGGCACCCTGCAGCGACGACAGCAGCACGCGGCGCAG
>CAXTUG010000082.1:0-11008 GCA_964247375.1 uncultured Sphingomonadaceae bacterium | reverse complement strand
CCCCCCTGGCGCGCCGGGCCAGGGTGAAGTAGGCGACACGCGCTCAGCCGAGCGCATGCTAGACTCTGCAATTGCCTCGCATTAGATCGCCCCCGCAAAGGGGTTGAGAATGATTCGCAAGGTACTGGCGGTGTCGACCGTCCTGCTGATCGCCGCGCCCGCATGGGCTCAGGACATGATCGATCAGGACAAGGCAGGCGGCGGCGACGGCACGATCGTCGTCACCGGCAAGCGGACGACCTCCGACGAGCAGGTCGCCGCACAAGGCCAGCTCGGCGTGCTGGGCGATCTCACCGTCTTCGACACGCCGTTCGCGCAGTCGAGCTATACGGCGAAGCTGATCCAGGACCAGATGGCGCGCTCCATCTCGACATCGCCGCGAACGATGCTGCGGTGCGCGCCGCCAGCAGCCGCTATGCGGAGAGCGAGTCGCTCACCATTCGCGGCTTTCCGGTCTATGCCGGCAACGTGCTGTTCAACGGCCTGCCCGGTCTCGCCGACGACCGCCAGCCGTCGCTCGACGGCATCGAACGGGTCGATATCTTCAAGGGGCCGAGCGCGCTGCTCAACAACGGCGCGCAGGATGTCGGCGGGACGATCAACTTCGTTCCCAAGCGGGCGGCCGACGCACCGCTGAACGAGCTGACGCTGGGCTATGACAGCGATCTCGAGGGCGAGGCCCATCTCGACGTCGGCCGGCGGTTCGGCGCCGACCGCAGCCTGGGCGTGCGCGTCGGCCTGGGCGGCCGCTACGGCGACACGCCGCTGGACGGCATGCACGAGCGGGCCGGCATTGCGACGCTTGCCGCCGACTATAAGGGCGACCGCTTACGGGCTTCGCTGGACGCCAACATCCAGGACCGGCGGCTGCTCGGCTACCTGTCGAGCTTCGGGGTCGCGGCGACGGACGCGGACGGCAACGCCTTCGCGATTCCCCGCGCACCGGACCCGCGCAACAACATCTTCGCCGGGGCGAACTATTACCGCAAATGGGCCGGGATCGTGCTGGGCCAGGCGGAATATGACCTGACCGACTGGCTCACCGGCTTCGCGGCGGCCGGCTACCGCCGCACCGTGGAGCGCTATCTTGGCCTCTACTCGCCCACCATCGGGAATGCGGCCGGCGACACGCAGGTCATCAACATCCCCTATATCCGCCGCGCCTCGACCGAGAGCGGTCGCGTCGGGCTCCGCGCGCGCTTCGCTACCGGGCCGGTCTCGCACAGCCTGACATTGTCGGGCGAGGGATATTGGGACCGCTCGCACGGCGGCTACGCCCTGCACGAATTCCTGACCACCAACATCTACGATCCGCGTCCGCTGGGGTCGCTGGTGGTCGACTATGACTATCCGCCGGACGCCTATGTCAGCAAGAACCGGGCGACCAGCGGCGTTATCGCCGACGTCATGACCGCGTTCGACGATCGCGTGACGCTGATCGCCGGCGCGCGACGGCAGACCTTGTTCGCAGGCAGCCGCGATCCGGCCGGCGCCTCGCCGCCGTCCCGCTACGAGAAGACCAAGGTCACGCCATCGGTCGCGCTCGCGGTCAAGCCGCTGCGGCGTCTCACGCTATACGGCAACTACATTCAGACGCTGCAACAGGCGCCGACCCCGCCCGCCGGCGTGGTCAATGCGGACCAGGTCTTTCCGCCCGCCGTCGCCAAGCAGGTCGAGGCCGGCGCGAAGTACGATTTCGGCACGGGCGGCCTGACGCTGGCGGCGTTCGACATCCGCCAGCCGACCGGCCTCGTCACCGCCAATGCCGACAACACGCTGACCTTCTCGCTCGGCGGCCAGCAGCGCAACCGCGGCATCGAGTTCAGCGTGTTCGGCGAAGTGCTGCCCGGACTGCGCCTGATCGGCGGCGCGTCGTTCATCGATGCCGAGCTGCGGCGCACGCAGGACGGGGCCAACGACGGCAACACCGCCGTGGGCGTGCCCGACACGCAGGTGAACATGGACGCCGAATGGGACGTGCCGGGCCTCGCCGGGCTGACGCTCACCGGGCGCATCCTCTACACCTCGCGCGAGTATCAAGATGCCGAGAATACCCGCACCATCCCCGACTGGACACGCGTCGATCTCGGCGCCCGCTATGCCTTCCGCGTCGCCAACCGTGACGTGACCGCGCGCGTCAGCGTGGAGAACGTCGCCAACGCGCACTACTGGTCGTCGGCGCAGCAGGGTTACCTGGCGATCGGCGCGCCCCGCACGGTGCTGCTGTCGCTTACGACCGGGTTCTGAGCGGCTATGCCCTGACCCCGTCGGCGATGCTACGGAGACGGCGCCGACCCGAGCGCATCAGCTGTTCGGAAAGATGACCACGCGGAACTGACCGGTGCCCGACAGGATGCCGTACTCCACCTCGTCGGGCCGGTCGCCGTTATTGCCGACCGCGTAGATCAGCCGGATGAAGGCCGACAGGCCGGCATTGGCGGCGAGATGGCTCTCGATCGCCCGCCAGAGCTTTCCGTTGCGGGAACGCGCCTGGTTGAGACGCCGCGCCTGCCGGAAATAGTTGGGTCCCCCCTCGCGGCCGCCTTGCGCATGCGACCAGGCGTGACCCTTGTCGGTGTTCTTGCCGGCGCTGGGATAGCCCGCGTGATAAGAGTTGTCCCGGGTGTTCGGAGCGACGGTGGCCGACACACCCCATACCAGCAGGACCCGGTCGCGCGCACCGTCATAGAGGAAGTTCGCCGCGCCGTCGCTGAAGACCATTATCTCGGCGTTGCTCTGCCCGGCGCTCCTGTACTGCGCGGCGACGTGATCAAGCAGGCGGTCGAGAAACCGTACGCCGTCTCCGCCGGTGCAATATTCCTGGTACATGTCCGCATAGGCGGACATGCCGCTCCTGATCTCCGGATTGATGCCGAACTCCCGATCGATGATGGCCTCGATCGAAATGCCCGACCAGTCGGGCTTGCCCTGCCGTGCTGGCATGCGCTGCCTCCTTCCCAAGAGCAGCCGCTTTCTGGCCGCTGTTCTGGCGTCAGGTCAACCGGCCGGCGACGACATCCGCGCGGACGGCCATTTACCATCCAGCCAGCCGGTCGCCTGCAAGAGACGATTATGATTCATACTCTCCCATGATGCTGCTGGCACTCGCGACAGTTGCCCCGGCGCAGTCGGAGGAGGATGTTGCCCATCGCGCGTGCGGATCGCTTGCGAACCGAGCAGCTGAACCGGCAGGCGCTGGAAATCGGCAAACCCCGCATCACCTACCATGACCATGACCATGACAGGCGCGTTTACGAAGTCGCGCGCGAACAATATGAGCGCGAATTGGTGGAATGGCGCGAACGCGTCGCCGCTTACCGGGCAGGCGATTGGTCCGGCCTGCGAGTTATAGCTCCGGATCACCCGGCAATCTTGTTCGCCTTCGAAAAATGTTAGAGCGGCGGCAGAGCGTTTCCGGAAGAGAAGTCATTGCGCCATGATGCCCCCTGCCATCGTTCAGAGCTACCTTGATGCCTATGACCCAAGAACGTGCCGCACTGTTGGACTGTGTGGCGGATAATGTCGTGATCGAGCGTCTCTAATGCCGGTCAGAAGATGAAGACTGATGGCCGCTCGGCCTTTGCCGAACTTGCCGCGCAAGCAGCCATGATGTTCACCACTCGCCATCAAGCCGTCAGGATGGCTGTTATCGACAGCGATCACGCTGCCTTGGAGGTCGATTAAACAGGCATCCTGGCTGTCGATCTCGGGTCGATGAAGGCTGGCGAGCAAGTCGCCATGCGTTGCGCCTCCTTCATCACGATCGCAGACGGCAAGCTCACTCGGATGTCGATTTGAGCTGATCCGCCTCTCGCAATGACGTCCAGTGAAGTCTCAGTCCTCCCTTAGCCCCCGGTCGATCGTGGCGCGGAGCTGCTCGGACTCGACCGACGTGACCGGATAGGCGCAATAGTCGGCGGCGTAGAGGGCGCTGGGGCGGTGGTTGCCGGAGGCGCCGACGCCGCCGAAGGGGGCGTTGGAGGGCGCGCCGTTGGTGGGGCGGTTCCAGTTGATCACGCCGGCACGGGCATTGGCCCAGAAGCGGTCGTAGAGGTCGGGCTTGCCGCTCAGGAGGCTTGCGGCGAGGCCGTAGCGGGTGGCGTTGGCCTCCGTGATGGCGGCGTCGAAGTCGGGCACGCGGATCAGCTGCAGCATCGGGCCGAACACTTCCTCGTCGGGCCGGTTGGGCACGTCGGTCACGTCGATCAGGCCGGGGGTTAGGAACGGCCTGTAGGGTTCCGGGCGCGCCATGTGGCGGAGCGGGATGCCGCCCTTCATGATGAGCGCCAGGAAGGCGTCGAGCACCTGTTCGGCGGCGTCGTTGTCGATGACCGGTCCCATGAACGGCACCGGCCTGTCGTGCGGGGCGCCGACGATCACGCGGTCGAGGATCTTGCCGATCATCTCGAGCAGCGGGCCTTCCTTGCCGTCCTCCACGATCAGCCGGCGCGCGCAGGTGCAGCGCTGTCCGGCCGAGAGGAAGGCGGACTGCACCACGATCGCCGCGGTCGCGTAGAGGTCGGGCGTGTCCCACACGACCAGCGGGTTGTTGCCGCCGAGCTCCAGCGCGAGGATGCGGTGCGGGGTTTCGGCGAACTGGCGGTTGAGCGCGGCACCGGCCGCGGCCGATCCGGTGAACAGCAGGCCGTCGACGCCGGGATGGGCCGCGAGCGCCTGGCCCTCCGCGCGTCCGCCCTGGACCAGCCGGATCGCGCCCTCCGGCACGCCGGCCTCGCGCAGGCGGTCGACCAGGAAGGCGCCGGAGGCGGGCGTCTTCTCGGACGGCTTGAACACGACCGCGTTGCCGGCCAGCAGCGCCGGCACGATGTGGCCGTTGGGGAGGTGAGCAGGGAAATTATAGGGGCCGAGCACCGCCAGCACGCCGTGCGGCTTGTGCCGGATCGCGGTGCGAAGCCCGAGCGCACCCTCCATCCGCCGCCGCGGCGTGCGCTCGGCATAGGCGTTGATCGAGATGTCGACCTTGGCGACGACCGATTCCACCTCGCTCGCCGCCTCCCACAGCGGCTTGCCGGTCTCGCGCGCGATCGTGTCGGCGAAGGCGTCGGCGTGGGCGCGCACCATGTTGGCGAAGCGGCGCAGCGTCTCCGCCCGATATTCGAACGGCTGCGCCGCCCAGCCGGCCCAGCCCGCACGTGCGGCGGCGACTTCCGCGTCGACGTCGCCGGTCGGGCCGCGCCAGAGCTCGGCGCCGGTAGCGGGTTCGTAACTGATCAGCTCGGCCAACGATATGCCTCCCCCATGCGGCGGATCGCCGCTACCTTGTTGTGCAGGGGCGCCCAGTCGTCGTCCCCGTCGATCGCCGCCCAGATCGCCTCGACCTCCTCGATGTGCATCGAGCAGGGTTCGGCGTCCGACCAATAGGGATGGTCCGGCATGCGCGCCGGCTCATAACGCGCCAGCAGCGTTTCGACTGCCCCGAAATGCGCGGCATAGGCGGCGTCGTACGGGCCGGGCCGGCGGCGGCCGCCCGACCAGTCGAAGAAGAAGCGGTCGATGCCCACGGTGCGGGTGGCGAGGGCCTGCTCGATCGCCTGGACCAGCGCGAGATCGTCCTCGTCGTCGCGCGGCCGCACGCCGAGCCGCGCCAGCATGGCGCGCGACAGCGACGCTTCGTAGACCGCCGGGAAGGTGTCGAGCACCGGCGCGAGCGCCTCCACGTCCGTCGCCTTGGCGAGCGCGATGGCGAGCTGGACGACGTCCCAGTGGATCGCCTGCGCCTGACGGCCGAAGGCGTAGAGGCCCTGATGGTCGAAGTAAGCGGCGGTGAAATCGGGATCCCAAAAAGGCGTGAAGCGCCACGGGCCATAGTCGAAGCTCTCGCCGGTGACGTTGATATTGTCGCTGTTGAGCACGCCGTGGACGAAGCCGGCGGCCATATAGGAGGCGGCGAGGACGGCGGTGCGGCCGACGACCTGCTCCAGCAGGCGCGGCAGGGGCTCGTCGCCCGGCGTGTCGCCGTAGAGATGTTCGAGAACGTAGCCGGCAAGGCGGGTCAGCTCGGCGGTCTGGCCCAGCATGGCGAGCCGCTGGAAGCTGCCGATGCGGATATGACCGTGGCTGAGCCGAACCAGCACGGCCGAGCGGGTGGGCGAGGGCTCGTCGTTGCGCTGCAGCGGTTCGCCCGTCTCGATCAGCGAGAAGGTCTTGGACGTGTTGACGCCCAGCGCTTCCAGCATCTCCGTCGCCAGTATCTCGCGCACGCCGCCCTTCAGCGTCAGCCGGCCGTCGCCGAACCGGCTGTAAGGCGTAGTGCCGGAGCCCTTGGTGCCGAGGTCGAGCCAGCGGCCGGACACGTCCCGCACCTGCGCGAAGGTGAAGCCGCGCCCGTCGCCGATGTCGGGATTGTACACGCGGAACTGATGCCCGTGGTAGCGCAGCGCCAGCGGCTCCGGCTGGTTGCCGGGCAGGGGTACGAACCGCCCGAAATGGGCGATCCACGCCGCATCGGACAGGGCGTCCAGGCCGATCGAGGCGGCCGCGCGGTCGTTGCGGAAGCGCAGGACGGTCTGCGGGAAGTCCGCGGGCCGAACCGGATCGGCCAGGAAATCGGCGATGCCGGCGATCGGCGGTTGCGGGGAGGCTGCCATCGCGCCGATATGGGGCGGCAGAGGCAGGAGGCGCAAGCGTGGCAGGTCCAGGCTACGAGGACGGGTGGTGGTATTCGGCCGACGGATTGCGCCTGCACTATCGCAATTATCCGGGGGATCCGACCAGGGCGCCGGTGCTGTGCGTCCCGGGCCTGACGCGCAACGCCCGCGATTTCGAGGGCGTGGCGGCGCGGCTGGCCGGCGCGCGGCGGGTGATCGCGGTCGACCTGCGCGGACGCGGCGAGAGCGAGCGGGCCGCCGATCCGATGACGTACGTGCCGCCCACCTACCTGCAGGATCTGGGCGGGCTGATCGCCGCCCAGGACCTGCCGCCGGTGGTGCTGTTCGGCACGTCGCTCGGCGGGCTGCTGGCGATGCTGATGGGCCTGACCATGCGCCAGTGTCTGGCCGGCGTGCTGCTGAACGACGTCGGGCCGGTGCTCGGGCCGGACGGCATGGCGCGCATCCGATCCTACGTCGGGCGCGACGTCTGCTACCCTGACTGGAATGCGGCGGCGCACGCGATCGCGGCCAATCACGAGGGCGCCTTTCCCGATTATACCCACGACGACTGGCTGGTATGGGCGCACCGGCTGTGCCGCGAGGCCGGCGACGGCATCCGTTTCGACTACGACCTGCGCATCGCCGGGCCGCTCAACCTGCCGCAGCCCGAGCCCGCGTTCGACCTGTGGCCGGCATTCGAGGCGCTGAAGGAGCTGCCGGCATTGCTGGTGCGTGGCGAGCGATCGGACGTGCTGGCGGCCGAGACCGCGGCGGAGATGGTGCGGCGGATACCGACGATGGAATTCATCACCCTGCCGTGCACCGGGCATGCGCCGACGCTGGAGGAGCCCGACGCGGTCGCCGCGATCGACCGGCTGCTTGCCGATATAGATAAATGATCGCGCATTTCCGGCGAGGTTGGCCTATAGGGCGCCGAGTTTTTCTGGAGACCGATTTTGTTCAAGGGATTGCGTCCGATCCGATATGGCGGCCGCGAGGTCTGGCCGCTGATTGAGGGCGGCAAGGGCGTCGCCGTGTCGAACCATGCCAGCACCGGCGCCTGGGCGGCAGCCGGCGGGATCGGCACGGTCTCCGCCGTGAATGCCGACAGCTACGATCCGGAAGGCCGGATCATTCCGCAAATCTATCGTGCGCTGACCCGGCGGGAGCGGCACGAGGAGCTGATCCAGTACGCCATCGACGGCGCCGTGCAGCAGGTCCGGCGCGCGTTCGAGATCGCCGGCGGCAAGGGCGCGATCAACATCAACGTGCTGTGGGAGATGGGCGGCGCGCAGCGCGTGCTGCACGGCGTGCTGGAGCGCACCAAGGGACTGGTCGCAGGCGTCACCTGCGGCGCGGGCATGCCCTACAAGCTGAGCGAGATCGCCGCCTCCTACGGCGTCAACTATCTGCCGATCGTGAGCTCCGGCCGTGCCTTCAACGCATTGTGGAAGCGCGCTTACTCCAAGGCGGCCGAGTGGCTGGCGGGCGTGGTCTACGAGGATCCGTGGCTGGCCGGCGGGCATAACGGCCTTTCCAACGCCGAGGACCCGCGCGTGCCGCAGGATCCCTATCCGCGCGTTAAGGCGCTGCGCGAGACGATGCGCGCCGGCGGCGTCAGCGAGGACGTGCCGATCATCATGGCCGGCGGCGTCTGGTACCTGCGCGACTGGAACCACTGGATCGACAATCCGGAGCTGGGCGCGATCGCCTTCCAGTTCGGCACGCGGCCGCTGCTGACGCGGGAGAGCCCGATCTCGCCCGAGTGGAAGGAGCGGCTTACCCAGCTGGACGAGGGCGACGTGCTGCTGCACCGCTTCTCGCCGACCGGTTTCTACTCGTCGGCGGTGCGCAACGACTTCCTGCGCAGCCTCGAAGCGCGGTCGGAGCGGCAGATCGCGTTCAGCCTGGAGGCGGCGGGCGACCACCAGTTCAAGCTGGACGTGGGGGTCAAGGGCAAGAGCTTCTGGGTGACGCTGGGCGACCTCCATCGCGCGCGCGAGTGGGACCTGCTGGGCCATACGGTCGCGCTGAAGACGCCGGACAACACGCTCGTGTTCACGACCCCGGACGAGATGAAGGTCATCCGCAAGGACCAGGCGGACTGCATGGGCTGCCTCAGCCAATGCTCCTTCTCGTCCTGGGCGGATACCGAAGGCAATTCGACGGGGCGCCTGGCCGATCCGCGCAGCTTCTGCATCCAGAAGACGCTGCAGGACATCGCCCATGGCGGCGACATCGACCATAACCTCATGTTCGCCGGCCACGCCGCCTACAAGTTCAGGCAGGATCCCTTCTACTCCAACGGATTCGTGCCGACCGTGAAGCAATTGGTCGATCGTATCCTGACGGGCGATTGAGCGTTCCCGAAAGCCGTTCCCCGGTGAGAGCCGGGGGCCAGCGATGTGAGCTGCCGGCTTCTGAGCTAAATTCCGGACCCCGGCCTTCGGCGGGGAACAGGTCGGCAGCCCTTGCCACAGGTAAAGCATTTTACCACTTCCGCAGATGTTGGACCTTATTAGTCTGGCCCGATGAAACGCGCCGTCATCGTCCGCCACACGCCGTTCGAAGGCGCCGCCGGCTTCCGCCTTCCCATCGAGCAGGCCGGATATGAATTTCACCGGATCAACATCAGCGATCCGGATTTCCCAGCGTTCGAGTGGGTCGAGCCGGACCTGCTGGTGGTGATGGGTGGACCGATGGGCGTCTACGAGCGCCAGGAGCATCCGTGGATCGACGGTGAAGTGACCGGACTGGCGCTGCGCATCGCCGCCGGGCTGCCTACCCTCGGCGTGTGCCTGGGCAGCCAGATGATAGCGGCGGCGCTGGGTGCGCGGGTCTATCCGGGGCCGCTGAAGGAGGTCGGTTTCGCGCCGGTTCAGCTGAGCGAAGCGGGATTGAAGTCGCCGCTGCGCCATCTCGCCGGAGTGCCGGTGCTGCACTGGCATGGCGACACGTTCGACCTGCCGGACGGCGCCGAGCTGCTGGCGGCGACCCACGACTACACCAATCAGGCGTTTCGCGTCGGCGATCGTCTGCTGGCGCTGCAATTCCATCCCGAGATGGGCGAAGATCCTCGGTTCGCCGATTGGCTGGAAGACGAGGACTATGTCCGTGCGGCCGGAACCGACCCGCTTATTCTCAGAGCGGAGCATGACCGGCTGGGGCCGGCCGCGGTTGCGGCAGGTCGCGCGATGCTGGCCGAGTGGCTGGCGCAATTGCCGGAAGCCTACGACTGAGATCCCAACAGGAAAAAGCCCCGGGATCGCTCCCGAGGCCATTTCGTTCAGCGGTCTTCGATCACTTACTTGTAGTGACGATAGCCGCGCTTATCGATGTAATATTTGCGCCCGCGGCTGTCGCGATAATAATGATGGTTCTTCTTGAGCGCGGTGTAGGCCGCGCCGCCCGCCGCACCGATCAGCGCACCGTTTCCGGTCGAGACGCCCGGCAGCACTGCGCCCGCGAGCGCACCGCCGCCGGCACCGATGGCGGTACCCTTCAGCATCTGGCCGGCGCTCTGCGCCATGACGGGAGAGGTGAGGCCGACCGACAGGGCGACCGCACCGGCGATCAATGATTTGCGCATCTTGCGATGTCCTTTCGCATGGGGAGATAACGCGGATTCAACGGTACAGGATCGTCCAAGTTCCTTCATTTCGGGTTCAGCTTCCATTGGAACTCCGGCGCGCTTCCCTGGTTACCTCGGCCCAAGAGTTTGAGATCGGGCTTATTTCATGGCGTCGCAGCCACAAGTCGAACAGCGCACCTCGCAATTTCTGACCGACAGCTTCCAGCGCGGACTGGCGCATTGGAATCACGAGCGGTTGGCCCCCGGCTTTCCCGAGAGCGATTGGCAGAAGACACTCGAGCGCGATCTGCGGATGACCCGTCTCGAGGGAGGATTCCTCGAGGATCTGCGCGCGGAAATCGTCGACGAGGCAGCGGCGGTGCCGACCGACGCGGACGGTTTCATCGCCTGGTTCGAGGATCTGAAGCAGGTCGGCGACGGCCAGGGCGACCCCCTGTTTCCCTGGCTGGCCGAGAAAGCGAGCGCCGAGCAGCTCAAATGGTTCTTCGAGCAGGAAGCGGCGGGAGAGGCCGGCTTCGACGATCTGGTCGCCATGACCCAGGTCAAGGTTCCGGTGCAGGCGAAGCTGGAACTGGCGCGCAATTACTGGGACGAGATGGGCCGCGGCAACGAGCGCGGCATGCACGGGCCGATGCTCGATACCCTGGTCGCGCGGATGGGTGCCGCGCCGGAGATCGAGACGACGGTGTGGGAAAGCCTCGCGCTCGCCAACGCGATGACCGCGATGGCGATGAACCGGCGCTACACCTGGCAGTCTGTCGGCGCGCTGGGCGTAATCGAACTGACCGCGCCGGGCCGATCGGCG
>CAXTUG010000081.1:0-11034 GCA_964247375.1 uncultured Sphingomonadaceae bacterium | reverse complement strand
CGCACCAGGTGATCCCTTGGAACGACGTCAGCGACGCCGAGGGCACCGGCATCGACGCCCGCACCGTCCGCTTCGCAGGCGGCATCGAACCCGCCCGCGTCGACTATTTCCTCGCGGGCACCGGCCAAGCGACGCTGGAGCAGGCGCCGCCCGGCGCGCGCCAGGCGCACATCGTCACGCCCCTGTCGGGCGCAGTCTACGCGCTCGACCCCGACATCCCCGCCGACCGCCAGCGCATCCGCTTCGCCGCGGTCGGCGCGACCATGGCAGAGCGCTGGCGTCTCGACGCGCATGATCTGGGCAATGCCGCCGACAATCCGGTCGTCTTGCCCGCACCGGGGGCGCATCGGCTGTCCCTGGTCAAGGCAGACGGTCGCACGCTGGATCAGATCCTGTTCACCGTTCGATGATGGTCGCCGGGGCCTCCGTCCAGGCGCCCGCCCCCTGTCCTATCGGGGCTTACTTCGCCCGTCGACGCGAACGCGATCACGATCGAAGGTCAGGCTGAATTCCGGTGCCGGCGCCCCTGCAAAGAAGCGCGCGCGCTCCTCGGACGAGGAGGGTTCCCGGGGGGCGCCGACCATGTCCGCGAAGCTCCAGACCCGGCCGTCGGGCAGCACCAGCCAGCTGTAGGACTGGACCGGCGTTTCGTCCGGATTGGCGGCGACGAGCCCGCTCCCGTTGAGCAGTGCCCAAGGGCCCTCGACCGATTTCGCCCATGCCCCATAGAGTCCGTTCGGCCCGCGCGGCGTATCCGGCGAGAAGACTTTCCGCTGCGTCGACCAGAAGCAGTAATGGTAGCCGTCGCGATACACCAGGTGGGGCCGCTCGAGCTCGTTGCAGACATCTTCGGCGGTGAGGAGCGGCGGCAGCAGGTGCCAGACGTCGCCGCGTCTGGCGGCGATCCCGATCGCGCCGTCCCACGCCGATCGCGAGCCATGCAGGGAGGCGGCGAAGGTCACATATTCCTGGCCGTCTGCATCCCCGAACCAGGCCGGATCGCGAAACGCCTTGATCGTCCCGACCCGTCCGCCACCGGACAGGTCCGATCGGTACCAGCGATCGTCGGGCTTCACGATCTCACGGGGAGTCGACCATCCGGAAAGATGCGGGCGACCGTCGATGATCTGCAGCGCCGCGTCCGTTTGGTAGAGGCGCTGCCGGAAGGTAGGCGCGGCCTCGCCGGCTTCCCCCGCGGCGGTATAGAACAGGCACACGCGCCTGCCACCGTCCCGCAGGACCGCCGATCCGGACCATTCCCGGCTACCGGAACTGAGGCCGTCCGGAAGCAGGTTGCCGAGGTCGATCCGCCGATCGTCGTGCTGATACACCAGCCGAATCCGCGCGAGCGCGTGGCGATCCTCGGGATCCGCCTGACGGGGCGCGGCGAGCATCATCAGGAGGTAACCGCCGTCGATGCATGCAGGCTGCCCGTCCGGCAGTTGCACCGGCCAGTAATCCCAGACGTCCAGGTCGGGCAGGAGCCGCACGGCCTGCCCCGGCCGGATCGGCGGGATGGAGTGCTCCTCGCCCACGACGATCTCGGCCAGGTCGGGGCCGGTCCACGCGAGCGGAGTCATGCCCGTACGTCGATGGTGACGGCGCCGGCGGCGTGCGCGAATGCCGCGGGTAGCATCCGCAAGATCGTCGTTGCAGGCAGAATTCCCAACTCTTCATGCTCCTCTTCGCAAGCCGCTTCGTACCGTTCATATAATCCGCGACAAACGTTTGCCATTTGTTTTATGCGCGTAGCAAGCCGGAGAGCTTCAGGTCGGGGGAGAATGGAATGCAGCTCAAGCCTAAGCTCTCGCTGCCGCAGATCCTCGAAATGAACCTCGGCTTCCTGGGGCTGCAGTTCAGCTTCGGCCTGCAGCAGTCGAACATGGGACCGATCTACAGCTATTTGGGGGTGCAGGAGGGGGCGATGCCGCTCCTGTGGCTCGCCGGGCCCATGACCGGCCTGATCGTTCAGCCGCTGCTAGGAGCGGTGAGCGATCGCACGCGGACGCGCCTGGGCCGCCGCACGCCCTATTTCCTGATCGGCGCCGTTCTCTGCAGCATCTGCCTCTTCGCAATGCCCTACAGCCGAACGTTATGGGCCGCGGCGGGCCTGCTCTGGATCTTGGACGCCGCGAACAACGTCACCATGGAGCCGTACCGCGCCTACGTCAGCGACCGGCTCGACGCGGTGCAACGGCCGACCGGGTTCCTGACCCAGAGTGCGTTCACCGGCCTGGCGCAGACCCTGTCCTATCTGGCGCCATCGGTCCTGGTCTGGTGGGGCATCAGCGTCGACGCGATGGGCGCCAACGGCATTCCGGCGGTGACGCGCATCAGCTTCATCATCGGGGCGATCCTCTCGATCGCGACGATCGCCTGGTCCGTGTGGCGCGTGCCCGAGCTCCCGATCCCGCAGGAGGACATGGATCGCCTCGATCATGACCGATTGTCGGTCGGCTCGGCCCTGCTGGGACTGGGAACCGCTCTGCGCGAGATGCCGCGCCCCATGCGGCAATTGGGGCTCGCCATGCTCTGCCAATGGTTCGGCATGTTCTGCTACTGGCAGTATGTCGTGCTCGCGCTCGCCCGATCCGTCTACCATACGGCGGACCCGGCGAGTTCGGGATTTCGCGAGGCCGCTCTCCTGAACGGTCAGCTCGGTGCCTTCTACAACGCGGTCGCCTGCGTCTCCGCATTCGCGATGGTGCCGGTCGCGCGGCGGCTGGGAGCCAGACGGGTCCATGCCGCCGCCATGATCGTCTCCGGCGCCGGCATGCTGCTCGTCGCATCGACCGCATCCGTTCCGCTCTACGTCATGGCGATGGTCGGGATCGGCGTGGGGTGGGGCAGCCTGATGGGCAATCCGTACCTCATGCTCGCGGACTCGATCCCGCCGGAGCGTACCGGCGTCTACATGGGCATCTTCAACATGTTCATCGTGGTGCCGATGATGATCCAGATCGTCGTCGTCTGGCTCGCCTATGACGCGCTGCTGGGCGGCGATCCGCGCCGCGTGCTTGCCCTGGGAGGAGTGATGATGGGCCTCGCCGCCGTGGCGACGACCGCGGTGCGCGGCGTGGGCGGCCCCGTTTCAGCTCGATCCGCGAACGACGAGTTCGGGCTGCATCAGGACGGATGAGACCTGCTCTCCGGCGAGCTGGCGCTGGAGGAGCGCGACCATCGTGCGCGCGCCGCGGCCGATGTTCTGCCGGACGGTGGTCAGGGGAGGAGCGGTATGCGACGCGAGCGGCACGTCGTCGAAGCCGACGACGGAGACGTCGCGCGGCGCCGCGAGGCCACGCTCTGCCAGTGCCCGCAGCGTACTCATCGCGATCACGTCGGACGCGCACAGCACGCCGTCGGGCGCCGGGCGGGAGGAGAGGAAGTCGACGATCGTCCGGTAACTCTCCTCGGTTGTCAGGTGCACGGGCAGGGCGGTGAGTTCGCCGGTTATGCCGGCCTCGCGCGCGGCCCATTCGAAGCCGGCATATCGCGCGGCGAATTCCGGCGCGCCGATATCGCCGAGAAACGCCAGCCGCGATCGTCCGCGGGCAACCAGATGCTCGGCGGCGAGCCGGCCGCCGCGTACATTGTCGGTGCCGACCGTGACCTGGCGTAGATCCTCGCGGAAAGCGCCCCACACCACCAGCGGGATACCCTCGACCGCCGCATCTTCGATGACGTCGATCTGGTCCGACTGGCCGATCACGATCAGCCCGTCCACCCGACCCGACGCGGCGATCGCCTTCAACCAGTGGCGGTCCTTCGGAATGACCCGCGACAGCCAGAGGTCGTAGCCAATCTCCGTCAGCGCGTCGGCAAGCTGCGCGATCAGACCCATGAAGAAGGGGTCGGACATGTGCTGCGCCCGGTCATGCCCGAGCGGCAGGACGACGCTCACCGCATTGGCCCGCTGCCGGCGAAAGGCGCTGGCGGCCTGGTTGAGCTGAAATCCCTGCTCGCGCGCGAGATCCTGTATGCGCCGCCGCGTATCGACGTTGACGCGAGGATTGTCGGCAAGCGCGCGTGAAATCGTGGAAGGTGCGACGCCGGCGAGCTTCGCCAATCCCCTTATTCCCGCCGGACGTGCCATGCCGCCGTCATTGCAGGGCTTCGCGAGCTTGTCGAGGAGAGGGCGGGAAGCGAGCCGCGCCATGCGGATGTCCGGCGGACAGCGTGGAGAGAACGGCGGCATCGCCCGCCGCAGATGGATCAGTGCCTCGACGCCACGGACGTCGGCCGAACCCGCCAAACGGTGCCGCCGACATCGTCGGCAACGAGCAGCCCGCCCCTGCCGTCCAAGGCTACTCCGACCGGACGCCCATAAGCACCGCCACGCCCATCGAGGAAGCCGGTCAGCACGTCGACCGGCGCGCCGGTCGGCTTACCATCGCGGAAGCGTATGAATACGACCTTGTAGCCGCTCGGCGGGCTGCGGTTCCAGGATCCATGCTGGCCCACGAAAGCGCCCGGCCCCAACGCACCAAGCGTGCCGAATGCCAGGCCGAGCGAGGCCGTGTGCGCGCCCAGGGCATAATCGGGCGTGATCGCGCGCGCGACGAGGTCGGGCCGCGCCGGCTTGGCGCGCGCATCGACGTGCGTGCCGTAATAACTGTACGGCCAGCCATAGAAGCCGCCCTCCCTGACGGCGGTCATGTAGTCGGGCACGATGTCCGAACCGAGCTCATCGCGCTCGTTGACGGCAGCCCACAGCTGACCCATGCCCGGCTCGATGCTCAACGCCGTCGGATTACGGAGGCCGCTCGCCACGACGTGATATGCGCCGGTGCGCGGATCGATCCCCCAGATCGCGGCCCGTCCGCGCTCTTCCGCCATGCCGTGCTCCGCGACGTTGCTGTTCGAGCCGATGCCGACGAACAATATGGTGCCGTCCGCGCTCGCGACGAGGCTCTTGGTCCAGTGATGGTTGCGGGAGCCGGCCGGCAGGTTCACCAATCGCTCGCCTCTGCCTTCGATGCGGGTCTGGCCGGTCCGGTAGGGAAAGCGGATCAGCGCGTCCGTGTCGGCGACGTAGAGCGCAGACCCGACGAGCGCCATGCCGTACGGTGAGTTGAGGCCGGTCAGGAAGACGGACCGCGTCTCCGCGACACCATCATGATCGTCGTCGCGGAGGAGCGTGATCCGGTTCGCGCTCGGCCGGTTCGCTCCCGCCTTCTTCATGAACAGCTTCATGAAGAAGCCTTTGAGATTGGCGCCGTCCTTCGGTTTGGGCGGGGCGTCGGTCTCGGCGACAAGCACGTCGCCGTTGGGGAGCGGCAGGACGGTGCGCGGATGGTCCAGCCCTGCCGCAAATGCCTCGACCGTGTAGCCCGCGGCCGCTACCGGCGCGGTTCCAGCCGGCCAACCTCGCGCTGCAGCGACCTTCACCGTCGGGATGAGCAGGGTTTTCGGCGCCGGCAGAACCGGCGCGGGACCGAAGCCGGCCGTGACCGGCAGCTTAGCTCGATACCCGCAGCCACAGAGCGCTGCGGGGAGAAGGAGCATTGAAGCAACGACTCGGGTCCTCGATTGTCTTGCCATGCCCATGCCACCGTTCGCTTGAGGATTTCCCCGCACAACGCGCTCGGGCGGGCAGGTGACGCATGTACGAGCTCTCAGTTCTCGACCTCCGCTTCGGGATCGGCGAGGCGGTTGCCGGTGGCGCTCTCGAGCGCGTGCAGGTTGCGCGCATCCTCGAGGTCGAGTTCGCGCTCGATGCGGCGGCGGGCGTCGTCGGTGATCTCGCCGTCATGGTAGGCGGCGGCGATGGCGGTGCGCTCGGTCTCGATCAGCTTGGCCTGCAGCCGCGCATCGTCCGCGACCGGGCTGCCGTCGACCTCCTCGTCGGCGGTGCCGGCATATTCCTTGCGCCGGTCGCTGTGCCGGCGGCGCAGTGCCCTGATCGCGGCCGGGTTCTCGCCCGCGGACTCGAACCGTTCGATCTCGTCGAGCACCGCCTCGATCCCCTTCAGTCGTGCGGCGACCTCGGCCGCCTTGGCGTCGGCCGCTTCGCTCTCGCCCTCCTCGGCCAGTCCGAGCGCGCGGCTGACCGGCGGCAGCAGCGCGCCCTGGCCGATCAGCGTCGTCATGATGATGACGAAGGTGACGAACAGGATGAGGCCGCGCTCGGGAAACGGGGCATCGCCGATGCGCACCGGGATCGCCAGCGCGGCGGCGAGCGAGACGACGCCGCGGATGCCGATGAAACCGATCAGGAACGGCATTCGCCAGTGCGGCATCGGATCGCGGCGGCGGATCGCCGGCCATAGCCGGGGAAGATAGGTGGCGGGGAAGACCCACACGAACCGGATGACGATGACCACCACGGTGACGACGACTGCCGCTTCGACCAGCCGCTGCCATCCGGTCGCCGCCAGCCCGCCGGCGAGCGTGCGTGCCTGGAGGCCGATCAGCAGGAACAGCAATCCCTCGATACCGTGCGTGACCAGTCCCCACACGAAGTAACCCTGGAGGCGGGTCGCCGGCGCGATCAGGCGCGGGCCGTTCCAGCTGACGAACAGACCGGCTGCGACCGCGGCGAGCACGCCGGAGCCGCCGAGCGCATGCGGCGGCCAGAAGGTGAGATACGGCGTGAGCAGCGCCAGGATGATCTCCGATTGCGGACTGCGCGCCCACCGTCGGACATGCAGCACGACCCATGCAACGGCCAGCCCCCACGTCAGTTCGCCGGCAACGATCGCGCCGAAGCCGAGCAGCGCCTGCGGCACCGACACGCCGCCGCTCGATACCGCGCCGACCGCGAAGGCGAACAGGATCAGCGCGGTCGCGTCGTTGACCAGGCCCTCGCCCTCGAGGATGGTCAGCAACTGCTGCGGCATATGCAGCCGCCGGGCGATCGCCATCGGCGCAACCGCATCGGGCGGCGCCACGACCGCGCCGAGGACGAAGCCGACCGCCCAGTCCATCCCGAGCAGGAAGTGGCAGACCGCGGCAACCGCCGATGCGGTGAACAGGACGCAGCCGATGGCGAGGAGCAGGATCGGGCGCAGGTTGCGCCGGAAGCCGCGCCAGCTGATGCCCACCCCGGCGCTGTAGAGCAGCGGCGGCAGGAGCAGGAGCATGACGAAGTCGGGCTCGATGGCCACCGACCGCAGCCCCGGCACCAGGCTGATCGCCGCGCCGGTCAGGACCAGCACGATTGACGGCGGCACGCCGAGCCGGCACGAGCCGGCGTCGGCGAGCGCGGTGATCGCCAGCAGCACGGCGCCAAAGATCAAGATGGAGAACATCGGACCGCCGGCAGCGTGCGAGCGGGCATGACCGCCGTCAAGGCAAGTCGGAATGCCTTTTATCGATGGTCATGCAGGCTTGAATGACTCGGCCTTACGCTCCGCAGCGTCAATTGCCGCCAGCAACTCATGAAAGTCGTGGTCTTCGTCGATACGATATGCGCGTTTAAATTGAGGTCCAAGCACAGACAGATCGTGCTCGGTCAGCAATCCAACGGCAACTACACCGGCCTCCGACATATGCGCTCCTGATCCAGATCAAGAACGAAGCCGCTTGCACTTTGTGCCGACTAGGACGCTAATATCCATGCGGCTGCCGGAGCATCTGCCGTCAAGATGAAGCGCGCCGCCCGGCAGATTGGGAAACGGGCGACGCGCTTCAACCTTTTTGGCCGTTGGTAGAACCCGAACCAGCCTTATAGCGGCATATGCATTGGCGCATCTAAACAGAGATCATGAATCTCCGCTTCAGAGTTAGAGAATGAAGCGCATACCGTATCATCGGTGCCGGCCGGTCAGCCCGCGCCGACCGCCGAATAGTCCATGCGGGCAAGGTCTTCGAGCAGCGTCGGGCCGGTCGGCGTCCAGCCGAGCCTTTCGCGGGTGATCGCACCGGAGGCGGGCATATCGAAACCGGCGAAGCCGACCATCCACCCGAAATGCTCCTCGGCCTCGTCCTGTGACAGGGAGACGACCGGAACGCCGAGACCGGAACCGATCGACTCCACGATGGACAGCATCGGAATGGCCTCCTCGGCCACCGCGTGCCAGCGGACGCCCGGCGCATGGTGGCCAAGCGCGAGGACGTAGAGCCGGGCGACATCCTCGACGGCCGCCGCACACCAGCGATTGCCGCCGTCGCCGATATAGGCCGATATGCCCTTGTCGCGAGCGAGATCGATCAGCGGCGAGATCAGGCCCTGCCTCACCGTATCGTGGACCTGCGGCAGGCGTACGATGCCGACCGAGACGCCCCGCTGCGCCACATCCTCGCCCGCCAACTCGCTGGCGATGCGGGGGATGGGATGATCCCGGTCGAGAACGTCCTCGCGCGCGAACTGCCCGGGTCCGGGACTCCCCAGCCCAACCCCCGACGTGATGAGGAGCGGTCGGTCGGATCCTGCAAGCACGTCGCCGAGCGCGCTCACGACGCGGCGGTCCTTCTCACAATTCTCCACGCACCGCGAGAAATCGTGGTCGAAGGCCGTATGGATCACGGCATCAGCGCCCTCGGCACCTCGCGCCAGCCCTGCCGGATCCTCGAGGTCGCCGCGGTGCACGGTCGCGCCGGCCGCTTCGAGCCGGCGGGCTCCGTCATCGGATCTGGCGTTGCCGATCACCTGGTGCCCCGCTGCAAGCAGTTCGGGCACGATCCGGGAGCCGATGAAGCCGGTCGCGCCGGTCAGGAATACGCGCATGTAAGTCTCCTCAAGTTGGGAACATCATATCGCGGCGCGGTTGAGCCTGTTAAAGTAGTGACATTATCATGGTATAATCAGCAACAGGCTCAAGCATGTCAGGCGAAGCGTCAAACCGGCTCGGCACGTACCTGCGCGACCGCCGCACCCGTCTCGATCCGGCGGCATTCGGCTTAGCCGGCGGGCGTCGCCGCACGCCGGGGCTGCGTCGCGAGGAAGTCGCGAGTCGGGCGAACATCAGTCCGACCTGGTACACTTGGCTGGAGCAGGGCCGCGGCGGCGCACCGTCGGCGGACGTGCTCGACAGGATCGCCAAGGGGCTGATGCTGACCGAGCCGGAGCGCGAGCACCTCTACATGCTGGGTCTCGGCCGTCCGCCCGAGGTGCGCTACCAGCCGGTGGACGGGGTCACCCCGCGACTGCAGCGGGTGCTGGACGCAATGCCGCTCAGCCCGGCCATCATCAAGACAGCCATGTGGGACGTGGTCGGCTACGCCTCCTGCTCGACGGCCCAGGCGAGATGCTGCCCGGCTGCCCCAGGAAGCTGATCCGGATCGGCCACGCGGTAGAATGCCGCAAAGACCTTGAGCGGCACTGGGTCGGCCGACGCCGGACCTGTTTGGCTGTCTTGATCGGGCACCTTCATCTCCAAGCGAAAGGGGGTGAGCGCACGTCAGCGAGGCAGCTGGCGACTAGCTCACCGGTTGCACAGGATGCGGAGCGCATCTGTGGGGCCGTTGAGAAACCGACGTTCGCCTGCGCATCGCGACTATCAATGTAGGTATGCGGCCGACCGACCAGAGGGCCTGATGACTTGGACCAAGACCTCTGGATATCACTGCAGATAGCCGAAGGTGTAGAAGCGCTTCTCCGGGTCATACTCGTCACGCGCCTGCTCCAGCCTGACGAAATTGTCTTGCGCCATGAAGGGCGTGTGTCGTTGGGCCAGGTTCTCGTCGGCGAGCTGCTCTCCACAGGCAAAGCGCTCAAGCAGCCGCGCACTGTCGAGCGCCCATTGTCTACCATCACCCGCCTTGGGCTTACCGCGGAGCCCGCCATACAAGGCGAGGTAGTTTTCGCCCTCGAGCGAGAAGGCCATGTCGGCGCGGTCGCGGGATGCCGGGTTCCATACCTGCCACAGCATGTGGGCAGGCGCGGGCGGCTGCCGTTCGACTACCCGCCGCAACAGGGGCAGCGCCTCCCCGAGCGGCCCCTTGAACCACATGTTGTCGGTGTACCAGCGGGTCCCCTCGTAGAAGAACGTCATTTTCGCGGCTCGCATGATCGTGGCGAGCGACAGGCCGAGCAGGGGTAGTGTCAGGCTTGCCTTGCGGCGGAGCAGACCGTTTGTAAGGAAGCGCAGGAACTCCTTCGCCTGCGAACGGCTTTCGGCCAGGACGAAGATCGTCACCTCCACGCCCGGCGCGAAGATCCCGGTGGCCTTTTGATTGAAGACCAACTGGAACTCGACACTGGGTGGAATCGACGGCCCGATCTCATCCACCCAGCGGAGCAGCTCTTCCATATACTTTAGACGGAAGACCTGGATTTTAAGGCCGGTGAACCTGGGACGATTCACCAGCTTCAGATGGAAAGCGACCACGATGCCGAAGAATCCGACCCCTGAGCCCCTTGCTGCCCAGAACAGGTCGCTATGCTCTCTCTCCGATGCACGCACCAGGCGTCCGTCCGCCAGAACGACATCGATCGCGGCAACGTTCTCGCATCCGAGCCCGACGACGCGGGTTTTACCGCCGTAGCCCCCCCGCAGCAGGAAGGCCGCCATCCCGATACTGGGCGCGTGGCCCAACCGAAAGAAGAGGGTGTCCTGCGCCAATCGCGCATCGAGCTTTCCCGAAAGGCACCCCGGACCGATCACCGCGGTGCGGGCCGCCTCGTTGACGACGATCGCGTCCAGGCAGCATAGATCGATCAGCAGTCCTCCGTTTCGGATGTGGTTCTGGGACCAGGAGTGACCACCCGAGCAGCAGGAGACGCGCCACCCCTTCCCGATCCGCGAGCCGCACGGCGGCGATCACGTCATCAACGATTGCCGCTCTGACGAAGCATTCCGGCCGACGCCCGGGGTCCGCCGCGCTGAAGCTTGTCGCGAGGACATGCGCATCGAAGCCCGGCTTGCCCCTGCGGAGAAGCAGGTGTGTCCTGTCACCGTAACGAATGGAACCGCTCACGAAGTTCTCGCCGCACAGATGTTCACGCGTCCTCCTCCAATTACTGGGGCCAAGCGCGACCGAACGGCATCATGCCGGCATCCCGCGAGAGAACTCGCCGGTAATATAGCATCGCGCATCTAGGCTCAGGACCTATTAAATTGATTGCGGGGGTGGTGGGGAGTTGATTCAATG
>CAXTUG010000080.1:0-11050 GCA_964247375.1 uncultured Sphingomonadaceae bacterium | reverse complement strand
CCCCCAGATCGTCGCCGTCGGCAATTCGGGCGGCGGGCCGCTCTGGGCATTCTACAACCAGCAGGCGTTGCTTGCCCCCGGCGAGCGCGTCGCACGCACCCCGGGCGGACGGCCGACGAAGCTGGCTGATGCCGATCTGATCGCGCCAGACGCGCTGATCTTCGTGTCCGCGCATCTGGGCCAGGGCAAGCTGCTGATGAACTGTATCGACGGCTCCGTGGTCGACGAGGCCGAACCTTTCATGAGCGACGCCTCGCTCGATCCGTTTGATCGCGCCAATGGGTTCTCCCCGGACGGTGCCCGCTACAATGCGGCCTTCCTGTCGCGCTACGCCCAGGCGCAGCGCCGCCGGATCGAACGGATCGACGCGATCGCGTTGGCCCAGGTCGCAGAGCGCGCGGACGCGCGCAAGCGCGCGGCGCAGGGTGGCAGCCGCGCCGACCGGCTCCGGGCCGCGCACACGCCGATCTGGCCGGTGTGGCGAACCGATGCCGATCCCCGGTGCTGGGACCTGACGATCGATCCGTCGGATCGCCGCCTGGGTTCCCTGTGGGGAACGAGCCCGGCGGCGTCCAACTATGGCAGCATCGGCTTCGGACGGATCTGCACGGCGGAAAGCTGGCTATCGACCTGGTCGGGGCTGACGTCACGCGCGTCGATGGAAGCCTGCGCGCCGGACATCCAGCAGCCGGTGCTGATGATCGAATATACCGGCGATGCATCGACCTTTCCGGCCGACAACGACCGCCTGTTCGGTTGGATCGGCAGCGGCGACAAGCATCGCGCGCGCTTCAAGGGCGATCATCACGGCCGGCCGATCAGCCCGGAAGATGCGCCGGTGCGTCCGGCCGTCGGCCGACTGATCGGCGAATGGCTTTGCGATACCGTTAAGCAGGGAGCCAAGGCATGACCACCGCAGTCCAGCACCGATCCGCGGCGATCGGAGACGTTCCGCAGCGGCTGAGGCTTAACGGCGCGCACCATACTGCGCGGCCCACATCGAAACTGGCGGAAACCGTCCATTTCTACCGCGACTTCAAGGGGCTGCCGGTGTGCCATGCGATCAGCGCGCGCGGCTGGGGACCCGCGGATCATCCCGACTTCCTCCACTTCTTCTTCGACTCCGGTCGCGACAGCACAATCGCGTTCTTCTATTATCTCAACACCGATCGCCCGGCCGATCCGGTGGCGACCGACAACTGGCTGTACAAGTCGGTGCACACGGCATGGCGCGTCGACACCGAGGAACAACTGCTCGCATGGCGTCAGCGGTTCGAATCGCAAGGCGTCGAGGTGCTTCAGGTCCGGCACGAGATCCTCGAATCGATCTATGCCACCGATCCCAACGGCTACATGGTCGAGATCACCTGGCAGACGCGCGAGCTCGCCGCGCCGGACATGATCGATGCGATGCTGACGCTGGACGCGGCGATGGCGGTCGAGGCCGCTTCCGGCGCGCGCGCAACCTCGATCGACGATAGCGGGCGCGCCAAGGCGCGCGGCGTCCACGCCTTTATCCAGACGAAGGATTGATGGGATGCCCAGCGTCTACGTTCTCGCCGTGCCCGAATTCAACGGCCTGGTCACCAGTGCCCGCGCCAACCCTGCGATTCAGGTGACCGACACCGGCGCCGGCTACTTCCTCATCCAGGCGCAAGACGAACTGACGTTCGACCGCCGGCAGGCGGGTTTCAAACCCGCCATCTGGTACGGTGCGTTCACCGGCGGAATCGATGGTAAGATCGTCCAGTTCGATCGCGACACGGTGCGTATCGTGAATGCGGACGATGGGCGATGAGGATCGCCATCGTCGGTGCGGGCCCTGCCGGCCTCTACCTCGCCCGGCTGATCAAGCGGGCGCGGCCGAACCTGGACGTCAAGGTCTTCGAACAGAATCCCGAGGGCGCCACCTGGGGTTTCGGCGTGGGGCTGGGAGGGCGCACGCGGCAGCAGATTGAGGCGGCCGATCCGGACGTCCATGACCGGATCACCGCGGCGATGCTGTTCAGCAGCCGGCAGCGGATCCACCTCGACGGTGCCGAGCGGACCATCGACTATGCCGATTCGCTAGGTGCGATCGAACGGTTGCGCCTGCTCGAGATCATCCTGTCTGCGGCGCGCGAGAGCGGCGTCGAGGTGTCGTACGACACGCGGATCGAAACGCCCGGCGATCTCGCGGATTTCGATCTGATCGTGGCGGCCGACGGCGCCAACTCCGTCATCCGCGGCTTCTTCGCGGAGCGGTTCGGCACCAGTACGAGCTACCTCACCAATCATTTCGCCTGGTACGGCGTCGCCAAGGCCCTGGAGCCCAGCGCGCTGGTCTTCCGCACGATCGCGGGCGGCCGCCTGATCGGTCATTACTACGCTTATCGCGACGACATGAGCACCTTCGTCGCCGAATGCGACGACGCGACATGGCATGACGCCGGCCTCGACCGCATGTCCGATCTGGAACGTCGCAAGCTGTTCGAGACTGCGTTCGCGCCAGAACTGGAGGGCGAGCCGCTGGTCGAGAACCGTTCCATCTGGCGGCAGTTCCCGGTGGTGACCAACCAAGCATGGTTCGTAGATAATGTGGTGCTGGTCGGCGACGCGCTGCACAGCGCGCATTTCTCGATTGGATCGGGCACGCGCCTGGCGATGGAGGACGCCATCGCGCTGTTTTCCGCGCTGGACGAGAATGAATTCGATCTGGCGGCGGCGCTGCCGGACTATGCGCGCCGTCGATCACCGGGACGCTCCGCCTTCGGCGAGGCTGCCCGGCGCAGCTTCACCTGGTACGAGGACGTGGCGGATCACATGCGCCAGCCGCTGGACGACTTCATCCACGACTTCCTGACCAGGACGGGGCGCATCGATGACGAGCGCCTGAAGAGCTACGCACCCGGCTTCTACGAAGTCTGGCGACGCGGTCGCGATCCTGCCGACGCGCAGCAGGACGCATGCTGACCGATCAGGCGGGCATAAGGAGAGATCTATGAAGGTAGGCGTTGGCGAACCGATCGCGGGGGTGTGCTACATGTCCGAGACCTTGCTCGCCCATTATCGCGATGCCGGCGTCCTGACCGACGAAACGCTGGTCGACGCGCTGCGCGAGGCCGCGCGCCGCCATCCGGATCGCACGGCGCTGTCGGAGCCGGGATACGTCCTTTCGCATGCCGATCTCGATCGTCACACCGACGTCGTCGCCGCCGGCCTGCGTGCAATCGGCCTTCGGCCGCTCGACCGCGTCATCATCCAGATCGTCAATTCCAAGGAGCTGGTTTTCGCGTTTCTCGGCTGTCTTAAGGCTGGTTTGATACCCGTCTGCACGCTGACGGCGCATCGATCGTCGGAGATCGGGCAGATCGGCCGGCAGTCGTGCGCCCGTGCGCACATCGTGTCGGCGCGGGCGGGCAGCTTCGATCTTGCAACGTTCGCTGCGTCGATGCGCGGTAAGATTCCGACGATCGAGCACACCATCGTCATCGGCCAGGCGGAGGACCTGCCGGACGGATGCATCCCGTTCACCGCCGTCGTCGAGCACGGATCGCGCGGCACGGCGCTGGCCGAGCGGATCGATCCCTATCAGGTGGCGGTATTCCAGCTGTCCGGCGGCACGAGCGGCGTGCCCAAGATCATCCCGCGTTTCCACAACGAATATCGGTACTCGGTGCAGACCGTCATCGACTGGCACGGGTTCGACGAGACCGTCGTCGCGTTCACGCCCAATCCGATGATGCACAATGCGCCGATGATCTGCTTCTGGCTTCCCGCGCTGCTTGCCGGCGGGGAGGTGGCGATCGCGCCGCGGCCGGACATCGCCGCTATCGGCGCCGTCATCCGGGAACGGCGTCCGACCTGGTCGTTCATCCTGCCGGTGCATCTCAAGGCGCTTCAGGAGGCCGGTCACCTTGCCGACAATCCGTTGGCCGACGCGTATGGCATTGCGGCGATGGCGGGCGCGATGGAACTGCGCAAGCTCGTCGGCGCGCCTGCTTACTGCATCTATGGCATGTCAGAGGGATTGCTTACCTTCACCCGACATGGCGACCCGCTGGAGGCGATCCGCGCGACCGTGGGCGAGCCGCTATCAGCCCTCGACGAAATACGCATCGTCGAACCAGGTTCGGAGCGCGACGTGGAACCCGGCGCGATCGGTGAACTGCTGGTTCGCGGACCGTGCACGATCGTGGGTTATTTCGACTCTGCCGAGCGCAATGCGGAGGCGTTCACCGCCGACGGCTATTATCGCAGCGGAGATCTTATGAGCTGGCGCGCAATCGAAGGTCGCCGCTACCTGCGCTTCGAGGGGCGGGTGAAGGACGTTGTCGATCGCGGCGGCGAGAAGATAAACTGCGCCGAAGTGGAACTGGCGATGGGGCAGCACGACGCGATTGCCAGCGTGTTGTGCGTTGGCATGCCCGACCCGACCTACGGAGAACGGCTTTGTGCTTTCGTCATACTGCGCCCGGGCGTGCCCCGCATCGATGTCGCGACGATCGCGCAACATCTGGAAACGTTGGGTCTCGCCAAGTTCAAGTTTCCCGAGCGGGTCGAACTGGTGGAAGGCTTCCCGCTCACGTCGTCCGGTAAGCCTTCCAAACCGCTTCTCAAGGAAGCGATCGCCGACTTGTTGAAACGCGAAGCCGAGGCCATGGCACCCGCATGACGATGGACGACGACAGTACCGAGCATCTAGTCTCGCGCCTGCCCGTTCGGGTGCGTCGACGGGTGGCCTGGGGGGAATGCGATCCCGCGCAGGTCGTCTACACGCCGAGGTTTGTCGATTATCTCGTTTCGGCCTTCGGATGGTTCGTCAAGGTCGTGCTGAACGCCGATGCTCCAACGCTGCTCGATGCCGGCCTGGGCACGCCGATGAAGGGGCTGGAACTGGAGTTTCGGCAGACTTTGCGCCCCAATCAGTTCTTTGAAATGGCCGTGCTGGTCACCGAGTTGCGGCAGCGAACGTTCGACGTCGCGATCACGGCCCGCAATACCCAAGACGAAACGGTGTTCATCGGTCGACTATCCCCGATCTTCATCGACCGCGCGACCTTCACGAGCGTCGCGATACCGGAACCATTTGCAAGCCGCATACGTCAATACCGGATCGACGCGCTGGACAATTGAACATCAGTCACACTGCAGCTCCAGAGGAATACCTATGCAGCAGCCCAGCTATTTCATTCCCCACGGCGGGGGTCCATGCTTCTTCATGGACGATCCGCACGGTACGTGGCGCGGGATGAGGGCGTTCCTGGAGACGCTGCATCTCGATCTGCCGGAGCGGCCCCGCGCGGTGCTGGTCGTGTCGGGGCATTGGGAGACGAACGGCTTCGCCTTCACCGGCGCCGCCAGGCCGTCGCTCATCTACGACTATCAGGGTTTCCCCGCGCACACCTACGAACTCCGCTACGACGTGCCGGGATCGCCGGCGCTGGCGGAGCGCGCGGCGGCGCTGCTGGCCGGCGCCGGCATCCCCGCGCAGGTCGACGCCGACCGGGGGCTCGATCACGGCGTGTTCGTGCCCATGAAGGTCGTCCTGCCCGACGCGGACATCCCCGTCGTCGAGATGTCCGTGGACCGGAGCCTCGACCCCGCCCTTCACATCGAGGCGGGGCGGGCGCTGGCGCCGTTGCGCGACGAGGGCGTGCTGATCATCGCCTCCGGCATGAGCTTCCACAACATGCGAGGCTATGGCGATCCGCGCTTCACCGCGCCGTCGCAGGCGTTCGACGCCTGGCTTACCGAGACGCTGGCCAAGGAAGGGCCGGCACGCGCCGCGGCGTTGAAGGAGTGGGAAGCGGCGCCCGCCGCACGGCTGTCGCATCCCGAAGCGGAGCATTTGCTGCCGCTGATGGTCGCGGCAGGCGCGGCCGCCGGGCCCGGAACCCGCCAATATTCGGAACAGGTGATGAAGACGGCAATCTCCGGCTACCGCTTCGACTGAACCGGAGCGGCGCAGGCATATCGGCGGATGATCCATCCGGAACGAGGGACAGCTTCTCCAGCAGAACGAGGTCGGCAATGATCGCTTGGCAATCCAGGACCCTCAGCCTGCTGCGAATATTCGCGGCGCTCCTGTTCCTGGAGCACGGATTGATGAAGCTGGTCCACTTTCCCATCGCCCAGCCCGGTGCGCCGGATCCCCTGCCAGCGTTGCTGGTCGCAGCCTCGGTCATCGAGATCGTCGGCGGAGTGCTGCTGGCGGCGGGATTGTTCACCCGCATCGTCGCCTTCGTCTGCTCGGGCGAGATGGCCTCCGCCTACTTTATCGGCCATGCCCCGCACGGATTCTGGCCCGCAGTCAACGACGGCGGCGAGGCCATCCTCTACTGCTTCATCTTCCTCCACCTGGCTGCTGCCGGACCGGGCGGATGGAGCCTCGACGCCCTTCGCGGACCTTCTGCGCTGCACCGCGACCGCACTGAGCGACCATAGCCACATCACCGTCGGCGACATTGTCGGGCGCCGGGCGATCATCAGGTTCACCGAGGAGTAGATCAATGAGCACCCAAGGCATCATCAGCGGCATGGCGATCATGCTCGCCGCCGCCTGCTCCACACCGGCCCTGGTGGCGCCATCCGCAAGCGCGGACGCGACGGCCGTCGCACGCTACCAACAGGCCGAGCGGATCGGCCGCGAACACCTCAAGACGTTCGATACGCTGGATTTCGTCGTATACTCGAACCAGGAATGGGACCGGCTGAAGGAGAGCCACGCGCCGAACATCCTCGTGCACTATCCGGACGGACACACCACCCGCGGCATTCCCGACCACGTTACCGAACTGAAGCAGATCTTCGTGTTCGCACCCGACACGAAAATCAGCGCGCACCCCGTCAGGATCGTGTCGGCAGCCGGCGATTGGACCTCGGTGATCGGCGTCATGGAAGGTACGTTCACGAAGCCGATGACGGGGCCGGGCGGCAAGACGATCCCGCCGACCGGCAAGCGCTTCAAGCTGCAGATGGTGACGGTCGGTCACTGGACCGGCGGGACGATGGACGAGGAATATCTGTTCTACGATAATATGGGGTTCATGAAGCAGATCGGCGTTGGCCAGTAGCCGACCTCTGACATGGCCGTTCAGGCAGAGCCTTGGGCGGGGGTCCGAGTGCGTCTATGATGCGGCAAGTGGCGACCTTGCCGCCGCGACAAGACGCCAGTAGCGCCGACAATTCTCGTCGCAGCATTGTGAGATCGGCGATCTTGCGGTCGATCTCAGCCAGGTGATCGGCAGCGAGACCGTCGGCCGAAGCGCAGTCGCTGTCGCGGCTCTCAGCGAGATCAAGAAGAGTGCGCACCTGATCCAATGAGAAGCCGAGGTCGCGCGCACGGCGGATGAAGCTCAGCCGACCGAGTTCCGCATCGCCATAGGCACGATAGTTTCCGACCGTGCGTTCAGGTTGGGGGAGCAAGCCTTGCTTCTCGTACCAACGGATAGTCTCGACCCTGGTGCGGGTGGCGCGGGCGAGATCGCCGATGCGGAGGCTATTCATCACTTGACCCTGTAGTGGCTTCAGGGCGCATAGGCCCGTCCATCTTTCGGGTCGAGGGTCAGGATGGACGACTGGTCGAGACTGCTTTCCAAGTCGCACGTGGCGTCATGCTGGGTTGAGCTCGACTGATGCACCGCCTTCTCTTGCCGATACTGCTTGTCGCGGCACCCGCTGCCGCGCAGATCAAGGGGCCGCCGCTTACGCTGGATGCCGCGGTCGATCTGGCGCGACGATCCAGTCCGTCCGTGGCGGCGGCGACGGCAGCGATCGACGCCGCCGCAGCCGCACGACGGGCCGCGGGGCTGCGTCCCAATCCGACCGTTGCCGTCGATGTCGAGAATATCGGCGGCAGTCGCGCCTATGACCTCGTGGAAACGCCCAAGCAGACGGCCAGCCTTGCCTATCCGCTGGAACTGGGAGGCAAACGTTCCGCCCGGATCGGCCTTGCCGAGGCGCAGGGCGTGCGTGCGGCGATCGATCGCGTCGGCGTCGACGCCGATCTGCGGCTGGCCGTGCCCCAGGCCTATACCGACGCGCTTGCCGCCGACCGCCGGCTCGTCAGTGCGCGCGAGCAGGCGCGGATCGCCGCTGATGGCTTCCGCGCCGCCCAGGTACGGGTCCAGGCGGGTCGCGCGTCGCCGCTGGAGGAAAGCCGCGCCGGCATGCTCCGCGCCAACGCCGATCTCATGGTCGGGCGGGCGGAGCGGCTCGCCGGAGCAGCGCGCGCCACGCTCGCGCTGCTGATCGGCCAACCTTCCATCGGGCCGCTCGATACGGCCTGGTTCGACCGGATCGGCGGCAGCGTTGCCGGGCGACGGTCCAGCCCGCTGACGGTCGCGGCCGCGCGCGCCGATGTCGCGATCGCGACGGCACAGGAACGGCTCACGCGATCGCAGCGCATCCCGGATGTCACGGTCGTCGGCTCGACCGCCGCGGTGCTGGGTCTGTCGGTGCCGCTGCCGCTCATGAACAGCGGGTCCGCCGCGATCGCCCAGGCGAGCGCCGAACGCGCCCGCGCGGAAGCCCTGGCACGCGCGGCGGACCTGGACGCCAGCAAGGCGGCGATCGCGGCCGAGGCCGAGCGCGATAACGCCGCCGAGGCGGCACAGGCCGCCAATGGCCCGACGCTCGCAACCGCGCAGGAAGCGGCGCGCATCGCGCGTGTCGGTTATCGCGAAGGCAAGTTCGGCCAGCTCGACCTCATCGACGCCGAACGGGCGCTCGCCGAGACACGGATGGCGGCCATCGACGCGCTCGCCGCCTATCACGACGCACAGGCTCGGCTCGACCGGCTTACCACATCTTATGACGGAGTGCGCAAGTGAGGCGGCGATGGTCGAACACAGCGTTGCCGCTGCTGGTGACGATGGCGGTCAGCGGATGCAGCAAGCAGGCGGCCGAAGCTCCCAAGGACGAGGCAGGGGAGGACAGGCCCAAGCCGGCCGACGGCGAAATCACGCTCTCGCCGGCGCAGGTCGCAGCGGCGGGGATCGAACTGGTGCGTCCGACGATCGGCGATGGCGGAGGAACGGTCGAACTGCCGGCGACGATCGAAGGTGACCCGCAGGGAACGCAGGTCGTCTCGGCGGCGCTGGCCGGGCGGGTGGTGGCCCTGACCCGCAACCTGGGCCAGCCGGTCGCGCGAGGAACAACGCTGGCCTTGATCGAGAGTCGCGAGGCGGCACAGCTCAAGGGCGATGTCGAGGCGACCCGCGCCCGGCTCGCGCTGGCCGACAGCAATCTTGCGCGCGAACAGCGCCTGTTCGATCAGCGCGTCTCGCCCGAGCAGGATCTCGTCGCGGCGCGTACCGCTGCGATCGAGGCCCGGATCGCCTATCGTCAGGCGCTAGGTCAGGTTGCTGCGACCGGAAGGGGAGCGGGCGCGCTCAACCGGATTGCGGTGGTATCGCCGATCGCCGGCCAGGTGATCGCGAGAAGCGCCGTTCTCGGCCAGGCGGTCGCGGCCGACGCCGAACTCTATCGGGTCGCGCGTCTCGGCCGGGTCTCGCTCGCGCTGAGTCTCTCTCCGGCCGATGCCGCCCGGATCAGGCCGGGCGCGCGGGTGACGGTGACGGCGCCGGGGCGGCAGGCGACCGCACGCCTGGGCTTCGTCTCGCCGGCGCTCGACCCCGATACCAAGCTCGTCTCGGCACTCGCGACCCTCGACAATAGTGCCGGGCTCTGGCGGATCGGCGAGCCGGTGTCGGCTGCAGTCGAACTGGGGAGCCGCGGCGGATCGGCCATCCGCGTCCCGATGACGGCCGTCCAGACCGTCGAGGGCAGGACGGTCGTATTCGTGCAGACGCCTGCGGGGTTCAAGACGGTGCCGGTGATGCTCGGCGCCCATGCCGGAGATGCGGTGGTCGTCTCAAGCGGCCTGACCGGCCGCGAGCAGGTCGCGGCCGGCAACAGCTTCACGCTCAAGTCGGCACTCGGCGCGATCGCAGACGAGGATTGAACGCGTGATCGCACGCATCGTCACCTGGTCGGTCGAGCGGCGCTGGCTCGTCCTGCTGTTCACCGCGATCGCAGCCGTGGTCGGCGCGGTGTCGCTGCCGCGCCTGCCGATCGACGCCGTGCCCGACATCACCAACAACCAGGTCCAGGTGAACGTTCGTGCGCCGGCCCTGTCGCCGGAGCTGATCGAGAAGCAGGTCGCCTTTCCGATCGAGACGGCGCTGGCGGGCATCCCGGGCCTCGAGAGCACGCGCTCGCTCAGCCGCAACGGATTCGCGCAGGTGGCGGCGATATTCTCCGACCGGACCGACATCTACTTCGCGCGCGCCCAGGTTCAGGAGCGGCTGACCGGCGCGCAGGAGGCGTTGCCCGTCGGCGTCGTGCCGGTCATGGGGCCGATCGCGACGGGCCTAGGTGAGGTCTATATCTGGACGCTGCGCTACGCCGAGCGCGCGCATGAGAAGCATCGTCCGGGCGAACCGGGCCTGCAACCCGACGGCAGCTATATCACGCCGGAGGGCGACCGCCGCGCCGGCGCGGCGGGCAAGCCGACCGATCTCCATAAGGTCCAGGACAGGAAAGTCGCGCCGCAGGGGCAGGGGGTGGCGGGCGTTGCCGGCATCGACTCGCTGGGCGGGTTCGAGAAGGAGTATCTGGTCGTTCCCGACGTCCGGAAGCTCGCCGCGCTCCACCTGTCGCTCGCCGATCTGTCGACCGCGCTCGAGCGCGCCAACGTCGCCGTGGGCGGCGGCACGGTAGACCGCAACGGCGAGGGGCTGGCGGTCCGCGCCGACGCCCGTATCTCGAGCCTCGCGCAGCTGCGGCAGGCCGTGATAGCCACCCGCGAAGGCACGCCGATCCCGCTCGCGCAGGTCGCCGACGTGCGGCTGGGACAGGGTATCCGCATGGGTGCGGCTTCGGAGGGCGGGCACGAGGTCGTCACCGGCACCGCGATCATGCGGATCGGCGAGAACAGCCGTACCGTCTCGTCGGGCGTCAGCGCCAGGCTGAAGCAGATCGAGCCGTCGCTGCCGCCCGACGTGGTGATCGAGCCGGTGCTGGACCGCACCAGGCTGGTCGACGCGACGATCGGCACCGTCGCCCG
>CAXTUG010000079.1:5109-11159 GCA_964247375.1 uncultured Sphingomonadaceae bacterium | reverse complement strand
TCGTACGATCATGCTCATTCTCCTCTTCAGTTCGTCGGCAGGGTGCAGGCTGCAGGCCGTGGCGTGGCGCCCGGCCGCCGCCGCCTTGATCAGCGTGCGGCCATAGTCGGCCCGCGATCGGGGGGCCGCGGCGAGCACCGTCGCGTCGCACGCCAGTTCCTGGTCGGCGCGGAACGCACGGTAGGCCCAGTGCGCGACCGGATTGAACCAGTGCAGCGCCAGCAGCAGCAGCGCGGCGCCGTTGGCGACGAGATCCCCGCGCCGGTGGTGCGCCAGTTCATGCGCCAGCGCGAGTTGCTGTTCCGACGCCGTGTAGCGCTCGGCAAAGTCACACGGCAGCAGCACCAGCGGACGCAGCAGCCCGGTCGCGAGCGGCCCGGCAACGGCCGGGCTGGTCAGGATGGCGACCGGTCCGGCATGTTCGTGCACGCCGGTCCGTACCAGGGCGGCGCGCAGGAAGCGGCGGTGGCGGCCGATCTGCCACGAGGCGAAGACGATCGCGCCAGCCATCCAGAGCGCCAGCGCAAAGGGTATCCAGTCGATCGACGGGGCCGCCGGTGCAGCCGGCACGGGCGTCGCGCCGGACAGGTGGCCGGCGGCGATCAGGTGCGCCACGTCGATGTGCAGGGTGACGGGACGGATCGGCGCCGCGTCGGGCAGGCGCGGAAGCACCATCCGCGCGGCCGGAAGCAGCCAAAGCAGGTAGGCGGCGCGCGGGCCGAACCAGCGGGCGGCGGGCTGCCGCAGCGCGAGCACCGCCAGCATCAGCAGCGTCGATGCCGCCATGGCTTCGGCCGCCCAGCCGATCATTTCTTCAGATCCTGCAGCAGGGCTTCCAGCTCGGCGATGTCATCGGCGCTCAGCCCCTCACCGGCGGCCAGGTGCGCCACGAGCGGCGCGGCGCGCCCGCCGAACAGCCGGTCGGCCAGCTTGCGCGTCTCGCGCCGGGCGAAGTCGTTGCGGGCGACAGCGGGACGATAGAGGTAACGCCGCCCATCCTCTTCGTGGACCAGCGCGCCCTTGGCGAGCAGGCGACCCAGCATCGTCTTGATCGTGCGCTCGCTCCAGCCGCGGGCGGAAGGGATGCGTTCGGCTACGTCGCTGGCGGTGAGCGGCGCATCCGCCCACAACACCTCCATCACCGCCTGCTCCGCCTCGCTGATCCGTTCCGCCATGCGACTCTCCGACTACGTTTGTAGTCTCTACATGATTACGCATGTAGTCGTCAATGGACGCGGTGGCCGGGCAAAATTCCTAATGGTTGAAAGTCGGTTTAACTGACGATGGTCACCATGAATCTCGGGTACGCCGCCGTCGCGCGGATCAGCGCAGGTGACGGTCCTGGCGGAACGGTCCGGCCTTGAGCGCCTCCGCCATCTTTCGCCGCTGATCCTGCGGCAAGGTGGCGGCAAACTGGATGATGCGCTGCTCCAGCCGGCGCCGCAGGAAGGTGTCGGCGGCACGCGCCTGATCGAGACGGGTGGCGATCACCCTGCCGTCGAATCGCGGCTGGACGAACAGGCGTGCGGCTTCCGCGCGGGCGGCGCGGCTCCGCTGGACAGTAGGCTGCGACTGGGCGATGGTCGCGTCGATCACCTGCCGCAGGCTGCGTGCTTGCGCATCCGGCAGACTATCCGCGACATGCATCCGCCAGCCGCCGCGGAAGCCCGGACCGGGATAATGGGTCCAGCGCCAGACGCCGCCGGCGATGGCGCCGATCAGAAAGACGTTCGCCACCAGGCTGACGGTCAGCAGGATGACAGCCCGACGCTTCATGGCGCATTCTCCTCCGCCGGATCGTCATACACGGCCATCTCGTTCTGCACGTAGATCTGGCTCAGCGTGCTGGTCGGCTCCAGCGCGGCCATCGCCGCCGATCCGGCAAGCAGCCCGCTGCCGGCCGCCAATGCCATCGCCAATCCGCTCCACCACAGGCGCACGCGGCGGACCAGGCGCCGCCGCGCCGCCGCGGCCGCGATCCCGGCAAGCCGCAACGTGCGCGCCGGCTCGGCGACCTCGTGCGCGAACAGGAGCGCGGCGATCGCGTTCGCCTCCGTCAGCAGGGCGGCAGCGCGCCGATCGGTACGTGCGAAGGTGTCGGCGGCGGCGCGCTCCTCGTCCGGCCAGCGCGTGGGCGCCGCGCCATAGGCGGCGATCAGCGCGGCGAAGCGATCGAGATCCATCTCACGCATCCTCGTTCTCCAGCCGTGCGCGGAGCGCGCGGCGTCCGCGGGCGAGCAAACTCTCCAGCGCATCGACGCCGATGCCCATCAGCGCCGCCGCGTCGCGATTGGGCAGCTCCTGATAATAGGTCAGCACGATCGCCTCGCGCTGGCGCGGGGCGAGCGCGGCCAGCGCGCGTCCGACCGTCTCGCCCGCGGCACTCGCCTCCATCGCCTGATCGGCGCGCGGCGAGGGATCGGGTGCGTCCCAGTCGTCGGGCAGCGGCGTCTCGCGGCGGCGGCGCAGCCGATCGGTGCAGAGATTGTAGGCCACCCGATGCATCCACGTATCGAATTTGGCCGCGCCTGGCGTCCAGCCGGCCGCATGCTTCCACACGCGCAGGAAGACTTCCTGCACGACGTCCTCCGCCTCGAAGCGGTCGCCGAGCAGGCGCTGCGCCAGCGCGGTCATGCGCGGCAGCTTGCGGGCGACCAGCGCCTCGACCGCCTGCGCGTCGCCCGCGGCGATCCGGCGGACCAATGCGCCGTCGGGATCGTCCAGGCTCAATCGGCACGCCCGCGGCGATCATGGCAGGGCACGTCGGATCATTGCTCCGGCGCGTGCATGCCATGCACGGCATGGCACTCGCCGGTGCTGAGCACGTCATCGTGATTGGTATCAAGCGCCATCATGCGGCCGGCCCACGCGTCGAACGAAGCGCCGTTCGGTGCGGCGACGGCGGGGTTCCAGCATGAGCGGTCATAGCCAGGCCGAGCAGGGCAGCGGTCGGCACGATCTTGAACATGGCGGCTCCGTTCGCAAACATCCTGTTCGCTTGAACGAAGCCGCCGATCAAACCCGTCGCGCTCCGTCTCCTGCGGGACGGAACGGCATCGTCAGGCGATCTTGAGACCTTCCTTGTTCATCGCCGTGGTCAGCTCCTTGTTCTTCTCCGGCGTCAGCTTCGCCTTGAGCCGGGGGAAGAGCTCGGTCTCCTCCTCGCGCATATGCTGCTCGATGTCGGCGCGGAACTGGCGCACCTTGGCGATCCAGGCAGGCGAGTCCTTCGGCATGATCGTGAGATCATACAGATACTGCTTCACGTAGCCGTGATCCTTGTTGAGATGATCGGCGGATTCGATGTCGCCGGCATCGCGCATCGCCGGATAGACGGTATTCTCCTCCTCCATCGCATGCTTGGTCAGCATGTGCTTGAGGTTCATCAGCAGCGTCGCGCGCTTGGTGGTGTTCTTCTCGGTCGTCGCCTCGATCGCGTCGAACACCTTGAGCGTCAGATCGTGCTCGGCCTTCAGCGCCTCGTCCCACTCGCCCGACAGCAGGGTCGGCGCCTGCACCGCGAGCTTGCGGGCGACGTTGGCGGCGAGCCCGACCGCGAGGCCGGCCGCGCCGACCGCGATCAGCGTGCCGGTGCCGTTGCCTTCGCTGCGGGTGCTCTTCTTGCGCGTGGTGCTGCTCGCACGATTGGCCGTGCTCGTCCGGCCACCGTTCGCGGCGCGGGTCGTCTTGGTGTCCTTGCCATCGTCGGCGGCGCGGCCGTCGGCATCGCGCGCTTCGCTGCCAGCGTTGGTCGAGCGCTTGGTGCTGGTGGTAGCACGGGGTCGGGTCGCGGTGGTGGTCGCCATCGTATCTGCTCCATGTATTGGGCGCGGGGCATGCGCCGGTTGGAGCATTCAACGCGTCAGGCGGATAAAGTTCTCAAGTATCGCGCAATTGATCGCGCCACAGGCCGGCCGTGCCGTCGGACGGCGCCCGCCAATCGCCGCGCGGGCTGAGACTGGCGGCAGCCGAGACCTTGGGTCCGTTGGGAACAGCCGAGCGCTTGAACTGGCTGATCTCGAAGAAGCGATAGAGGAAGACGTCCAGCCACTTGCGGATGGTCGGCAGATCATAGGCGTTGCGCGCCTCGACCGGAAAGTCGATCGGCCACTCGCCCGCGGCGGCGTCGCGCCAGGCATGCCACGCCAGGAAGGCGATCTTGGACGGCGCGAGCCCGTGCCGGACGGTGTAGTGCAGGAAGAAGTCGTGCAGCTCGTACGGCCCGATCTTCGACTGCGTGCTCTGGATCGCGCCCGAGGCATCGGCCGGGACCAGCTCGGGCGAGATCTCGGTGCCGAGGATATCGATCAGGATGTGGTTGGTCTCGTCCCCGAACTGGCCGGTCTTGACCGCCCAGCGGATCAGGAACTGGATCAGCGTCTTGGGCACGCCGGCGTTGACGGCATAGTGGCTCATCTGGTCGCCGACGCCGTAGGTGCACCAGCCCAGCGCGAGTTCCGACAGGTCGCCGGTGCCGACCACGAAGCCATTATGCTGGTTGGCGAGGCGGAACAGATAGTCGGTACGCAGGCCCGCCTGCATGTTCTCGAACGTGACGTCGTAGACCGGCTCGCCGCGGCCGAACGGGTGGTCCATGTCCTTCAGCATCTGGGTCGCAGCCGGGCGGATGTCGATCTCCGCGCCGGTCGCGCCCAGCGCGCGCATCAGCGCCCAGGCATTGGCCTTGGTCGCCTCGCCCGTGGCGAAGCCCGGCAGGGTGTAGCCCAGGATCGCGGAGCGCGGCTTGCCGACGCGGTCGCATGCCTTGGCGGCGACGATCAGGGCGTGGGTGGAGTCGAGCCCGCCCGAGACGCCGATCACCAGATGCTCGGCGTGGGTCGCCTCCATGCGGCGGGCGAGCCCCTCCACCTGGATGTTGAACGCTTCGTAGCAGTCCTCGTCCAGGCGGTCGCGGTCGGCCGGCACGAACGGGAAGCGGGCGATCCGGCGCCGGAGACCGCGGTTGGCATAGTCGGGCTGGTGCGCGAAGCCGACGCGGCGGAATTGCGTCTCGGGATGGCCGAAGGCGCGCGCTGCGTCGTTGAACGTGCCGAAGCGCATGCGCTGCTGGCGGATGCGGGCGATGTCGATGTCGGCGTAGATCGGCTCCGGCGTGTGATCGAACCGGCCGGAGCGCGCGAGCTGGTAGCCGAGCTCGTGGATCATCGCCTGCCCGTCCCAGGCAAGGTCGGTCGTGCTCTCGCCCGGGCCCGACGCGGAGTAGACGTAGGCGGCGGTGGCGCGCGCCGACTGCGACGCGCCGTACAGGTCGCGCTCGCGCTCCTTGCCGACGACGATGTTGGAGGCGGACAGGTTGGTGAGGATCAGCGCACCGGCGAGCGCCCCCAAGGAGGAGGGCGGGATCGGCGCCCAGTAATCCTCGCAGATCTCGACGTGAAAGACGAAGTCGGGCAGGTCATCGGCCGCGAAGATCAGGTCCGGTCCGAACGGCACCTCGGCGCCGTTCAGCATCATGGTGAGGCCGGTCAGGCCGACACCGGGCGCGAACCAGCGCTTCTCGTAATATTCGCGGTAATTGGGCAGGTAGCTCTTCGGCACTACGCCCAGCACCCGGCCGCGCTGGACCACCACTGCGCAATTGTAGAGCCGGCCGTTGCGGCGAAGTCCGGCGCCGATCAGCAGCACCGGCTTGAGCGCGCCCGATGCCTCGACCAGCGCGGCCAGTTCCCGCTCGACGCGGTCGAGCAGCGCCTCCTGCAGATGCAGATCGTCGATCGCGTAGGAGGTCAGGCAGAGTTCGGGATAGACGACGAGGTCGGCGCCTTCCGCGTCGGCTTGGCGGGCGAGTTCCAGGATCGACTGGGCATTGGCGGCAACGTCGCCGGAGCTGGCAGCGGGAGTTGCCGCGGCGACGCGGACCATGCCCTGGGCATGGATGGAGTAAAAGCGGTCCGTCATCCTTTCCTCGTCGTTCCCGCGAAAGCGGAAATCCCGCTACCTTGCAGGCCTAAGAGGAGCGGGATGCCCGCGTTCGGGGGGGAGGACCAGGGGGGGCGAACCCCCCCCCCCCCCGGCAACCCCAGCCCCAC